>NZ_JADKPQ010000074.1:0-356 GCF_015350725.1 Flavobacterium sp. CSZ | reverse complement strand
TGCATGATGTCAATATGATTAAAAAGATGCTGGTGCATGAAATAATGATAGCTCTGATTGTTCTCTTTGGTCATTGGATAATATTCATCCAGATTAAAAGTGATCACGTTGCTAAAGCTCAAGGCTTCTTCTTTGTGCATTCTCACTAACTCTTCGTATACTTTTATAGGAGAAGAACCTGTTGCTAAACCCAATACACAAGATTTTCCTTTTTCTTGTTTAGATCTAATTAATTGCGCAATTTCCTGCGCTACAATTATAGAAGCTTCTGCTGAATTTTTGAAGATTTCGTTGTGGATTTTCTCAAATCTGGTTTCTTCAAATTTTCCCGCACTTTTATAGCTGATATCAGGTTT
>NZ_JADKPQ010000073.1:0-331 GCF_015350725.1 Flavobacterium sp. CSZ | reverse complement strand
CTCCCCAAGCTTTGTGCTTCATCCCAAATTCCAATCCTGTGAAGCCTTATATTTTAATGAAATAAATGATTCGTAGTCCTTAAAGATTATGACATTACTAAAACCATTAAACTTTTGCACTCAACTAAGCACTAATAGCATCAAACAGTCTTAAAATATTAAGTTTAAAATCATAAAAATTAAGTTTAGAACACACTAAGAGTATAATAAATTAGCATATAAGACTGACAAATAAGGCGATATAAAAATATTTTATTTTTTTTCTAAAAAGGCTTGCAAATACAAAATCTAGCTGTATATTTGCACTCGCAATCACATAACGATAGCAACG
>NZ_JADKPQ010000072.1:0-356 GCF_015350725.1 Flavobacterium sp. CSZ | reverse complement strand
TTGCGAGCTTTTAAACCCAACAAACTGTGCTACAAATAAAATTGAAGTTACGGTAACAGCCCCTGCAATCCTTGCAGTAAAAGAAAACTTAGGTCCAATTAACGGAAGCACAGGGGGAAGCACAACTTCGCTTATTGCATCGGATACATTAAACGGAGTTCAGGCTGTAATTGGATCAAATCCGGGAGAAGTTACCCTAAGAGCAACTGCTCCAACAGGATTTACAGTGAATCCTACAGACGGAACTGTAAGGGTAAGTGCAGGAGTAAAAGCAGGAAGTTACGATGTAGAATACACCATCTGTGATAATAATAATCCTGCCACAAACTGTTCAACAGCAACATCAACAGTTGTTG
>NZ_JADKPQ010000071.1:0-362 GCF_015350725.1 Flavobacterium sp. CSZ | reverse complement strand
GCTTCAGGCAAAATTAGCTGCTGATGCAAAAGCAAAAGCTGATATGGAGGCATTACAGGCAAAATTAATTGCCGATGCCCGAGTTAAAGCTGATGCAGAAGCAACTGCTAAAGCGAAAGCGGATGCCGAAGCGAAAAAATTACAAGAAGCAGAAGAGGCACGTTTGGCAAAATTAGCCGCAGACGAGAAAGCGAAGGCTGATGCAGAAGCTGCTGCCAAAGCTAAATTAGAAGCCGATGCTAAAGCGAAAGCCGATGCATTACAAGCAAAACTTGCTGCCGATGCTAAAGCCAACGCCGATGCCGAAGCATTACAAGCAAAACTTGCTGCTGATGCTAAAGCGAAAGCCGATGCAGAAGCTC
>NZ_JADKPQ010000070.1:0-430 GCF_015350725.1 Flavobacterium sp. CSZ | reverse complement strand
CACCGGATATGGAATTCAAAATAACAATCAGCCTTCAGCTGACCTGACCTCTTCATCCAAGTATCTTGCCCCAAACGCTCCGGCGCTTTATGATGCAGATGGAAATCTGAATTGGGCCAATAATACATGGCTAAATCCTTTACGTAATCTGGTAGCTGAATTTCGTTCCAACACAAAAGATCTGGTAAGCAGTACAACTTTGTCATATGAGATACTTCCTGATCTTACTATCAAAAGTAATTTCGGCTATAGTGATTTACAAAATATTGAAACGCGCATCAATCCTTCGACAATTTATAATCCAGCAAGCGGGGCCACCAGCGCCCTTTCTGCATTGTATTTGAACAATACCCAGCGAAACTCATGGATTATAGAGCCTCAAATAAACTGGGAGATTAACCTGGGGACAAGTAAGATAGACGTTATCTTA
>NZ_JADKPQ010000069.1:0-430 GCF_015350725.1 Flavobacterium sp. CSZ | reverse complement strand
TACCGGATATGGAATTCAAAATAACAATCAGCCTTCAGCTGACCTCACCTCTTCATCCAAATATCTTGCCCCAAACGCTCCCGCGCTTTATGATGCAGATGGAAATCTGAATTGGGCCAATAACACATGGCTAAATCCTTTACGTAATCTGGTAGCTGAATTTCGTTCCAACACAAAAGATCTGATAAGCAGTACAACTTTGTCATATGAGATACTTCCTGATCTTATTATCAAAAGTAATTTCGGTTATAGTGATTTACAAAATATTGAAACGCGCATCAATCCTTCTACAATTTATAATCCAGCAAGTGGAGCCACCAGTGCCCTTTCTGCATTGTATTTGAACAATACCCAGCGAAATTCATGGATTGTAGAGCCTCAAATAAACTGGGAGATTAACTTTGGAACAAGTAAGATAGGCGTTATATTG
>NZ_JADKPQ010000068.1:0-503 GCF_015350725.1 Flavobacterium sp. CSZ | reverse complement strand
GGAACTCCAGTGGTTTGGGTAATACTAACGCCGGCCATACGGCCCTGCATGGTGGCCAGCACATTGGTTACCGGCTGGTTCTCGATATCTTTGGAGGTAATACGGGCAATGCTTCCTGTGCGCTCGCTCTCTTTTACCGAGTAGTAGCCAGCATTGACGCGCACTTCCTGAAGTGTAGTGGTATCAAAACTGAGTTTTACATTCACTGTTGTTCTTCCATTCACTGGAACAAGTGCAGTTTTAAAACCTATATAAGATACTACAAGTGTGTCATTTGGAGAGACCAAAAGGGAATACTGGCCTGTAAAATCCGATATGGTCGAGGATTTGAGTTTGCTCTTAACAGCAATGGTAACTCCCGGCAGAGGACTTACACCATCGGTGATAGTGCCTTGAACTTGATGTTGTTGAAAAAAAGAAGGGCGATGCCGTTCTATGGAACTTGCGGATACAGGGGGAAAAGACAAGAAGAAAACCAGAAAAAATAGGCAATAAAAAGCTTT
>NZ_JADKPQ010000067.1:0-533 GCF_015350725.1 Flavobacterium sp. CSZ | reverse complement strand
GTTAAAACAAGATTAAATTTTCCATCTTCTGATCGGTGGTTTAAGTTAAATTGCGCGCCTGCTTTTCTATATAAGAATTTACCGGGAAATACGGTGGATTGTGTATTGTAACTTCCCGATACGAGAAACTGAGTATTCTTTGATCCACCTGACAGGTTCGCTTTTAGATCTGTAATCGCTGCAGTTCCACCTAGAAGTTCCTTTTGCCAGTCAGTGTAACGGTTTTTGTCCCATGAACCGTTTACGTCAAATGCTGACTGGGGATATGTTGTAATCCCGTCATTGGTAAATGCCTTATACCTCATGGCCAGATATTGCTCGGTATTCATTAAGTGGGTAAATTTTGTAACGGTACCCGCTCCGGTTGAAGCGTTAATGGTGAAATTTGTTTTTCCTGCCTTTCCTTTTTTTGTGGTGATCAAAACTACACCATTGGCTCCTCTGGATCCATAAATAGCAGTTGCATCTGCGTCTTTTAAAATTTCGATGCTTTCTATTGTGTCAGGATTGATGCTATTGAGTGGACTTGTTAT
>NZ_JADKPQ010000066.1:0-589 GCF_015350725.1 Flavobacterium sp. CSZ | reverse complement strand
TTTATTGGTCTCAGATTCGGGTTTAAAACCCTGCAATTTATTGCAGTACTTTAGTAATGCGAAAAAATCTTTATCTTTAGATTATGAGTACAGATATAAGAAAAGGTTCGCATACAGTAAGCAGATTAACCTGTCATGTTGTTTGGGTTACCAAGTATAGATTTAAAGTTTTGAAAGGCGATGTTCAAAAGCGTTGTCGTGAACTTTTAATACAAATATGTGAAGCAGAAGGTATTGAGATTTTAAAAGGAGTTGTGAGTTCAGATCATGTGCATATGCATATCGAATATGCGCCAAAGCAGAATGTCAGCACAATTTTGAAAAGTTTAAAAGGAAGAACATCACGAAAGTTGCAAATGGAATTTCCAGAACTTCAAGCCCGCTATTGGGGTCAGCATTTTTGGGCAAGTGGCTATGGAGTTTGGAGCACAGGAAATATTACCGATGAAATGGTAAATGATTATCTAGAACATCACAGAAGAAAAGAAGGAGATGATAATTCAAATTTCATTCTTGAATGAAATAGAAAGAGGGACTTTCAGTCCCTCGTAAAACAAACCTCTGCACTTTCAGTGCAGAGTGGTTTAGT
>NZ_JADKPQ010000065.1:0-677 GCF_015350725.1 Flavobacterium sp. CSZ | reverse complement strand
GTCAGCGGATAAGACACCCTTGGGGCTGCTTTTGGAATGGCTACATATCCCGATACCTGCAGTTTACCTGCCAATGATTCGATCGTTGGGTTGGAAAAGAAATCCCTGAACGAAAGGCTTTTTCCCAGTTCCTTAAAAATGTGGTTAATTACCTGAACCATAATCAGACTGTGACCCCCGAGTTCAAAAAAATTATCCGTAATTCCCACTTGGTCTACTTTTAAAACATCCTGCCAGATCTGGGCCAGTTTGATTTGCTGCTCACTTACTGGAGCCACATAAGCCCTGCGGATAATATCCGAGTCTGAGATGCCTGGCAAGGACTTGCGGTCTACCTTTCCATTTGGGGTTAAGGGAACTTTTTCAAGGGATACATAAAAATTGGGAATCATATACTCGGGAAGTTCTTTTTGAAGAAATGACCTCAAGGCAGACTTATCGATATTATCCTGGGAAACGTAATACGCTACAAGCACTTTTTCTCCTTTTTGCTCCTGGGCAGCAACTACAACCTGGATCAGAGAGGCAGAAAAATTAAGCAGTACAGACTCAATATCTCCCAGCTCGATGCGGTGACCGCGGATTTTTACCTGAAAATCATTTCTGCCTAAAAATTCAATACTCCCATCTGGCATCCATCGGCCCAAATCACCTGTTTCATACATCAGGGCATTTGC
>NZ_JADKPQ010000064.1:0-854 GCF_015350725.1 Flavobacterium sp. CSZ | reverse complement strand
GAAAGTCCGGAACCAAAAGATGTAAAACCGTATTTAGATGAATTTTTAATGGATAAATACGTGATCGATGTTCCGTATTTATTAAGAGCTTTGTTGGTTCGAGGAATTATTTTAAGAAAAAGACCGGAAGAATCAGCACATGCGTATAAAAAAATCTGGTGGGATGAAGGTTCTCCTTTAGTAGTACTTTCAGAAAGAATGCAGAAAAAAGTACAACCTTTAGTAAATGTTCCTGTGGCGCTTTCTATGCGTTACGGAAGCATGACCATCGAGAAAGGACTTCAGGAATTGCACGATAAAGGAGTTACAGAGGTATTGCTTTTCCCGTTATATCCGCAATATGCAATGGCTTCGACTTTAACAATTTTAGTAAAAGCCGAAGAAATCCGTAAAAAGAAATTTCCACAAATGACTTTTACTGATGTTCCTGCGTTTTATAACAAACCGGATTACATCAAGAATTTGGCCGATTCAATTCAGAAACATTTAGTTGGTTTTGATTACGATCATTTATTATTCTCGTATCACGGAATCCCGGAACGTCATATTCGCAAAACCGATGTAACCAAATCACATTGTAAAATTGATGGTTCTTGTTGTAGTACCCCTTCACCGGCGCATGATTTCTGTTACCGTCACCAATGTTATGAAACTACCAGACAAGTCGTAAAATTATTAGGACTTCCGGCAGATAAATACAGTTTGACATTTCAGTCACGTTTAGCGGGAGACAAATGGTTAGAGCCTTATACAGATGTTGAAATCGATAAAATGCCGGCAAAAGGAATCAAGAATCTTGCAGTTGTAACACCAGCTTTCGTTTCAGACTGTTTAGAAACGCTGGAGGAAATTGC
>NZ_JADKPQ010000063.1:0-919 GCF_015350725.1 Flavobacterium sp. CSZ | reverse complement strand
AAATGGCAAAGCACGACCCTGAATTACAAGTTTAGTGGTATTAACCATACTATAAAAATCAAGGTATGGATTACCATCAAAACTTACACCATCGAATTTATTTTCATAGGCATTGCTTGCTCCTTCGATATAACCAATCAATAATTGTTTGAAAGTTCCCTTTGAACTTGTCATATTAAGCCAGATGCGATTCTTTTCGATAGAGGTTTCTTTTGATGTTTCGGATGATTTGAAAAACTGATTATTGTTTGTACCCCCAAATCGCATTGAATTATTATAAAGTACAGGTCCTGCTAGACGGCCGCTGACAAAAAATGCTTGTCCTGCCGCTACATAACCGGATGGCTTTTCGTTACCGGTAAGTGCTGCTTTACTTGTTCTTACGCTTCCGCTAAGATTATAACTGGCGTAATCATTCGGGTTATAATCATAGTTTCCAACAGGGGTTACAGCAGTATTATGTGTCCAGAAATAAACAGTTCCGTTTAGTACTGTATTTCCCTGAATAAGTTTATCTATGCTTAAGGCCGATGGATAAGGATTTCCGATTAATCGATATTTACCTGCGGTTAATGGTTCTCCAACGATGTCTCCGTTATTTGGAACTCCAATAAATGAAGCAGTATAGTCAGCCTTATCTGTATTGGAGTAAGTTTCAGGACCGCGAATAATATATCCTTTTCCTACAATCATATCGGCGTTTCTATCAGCATCAATCCAGCCTGAACCGTGATGGTAATAAAACATATCTGGCTTGGTATCAGGTGAAACTTTAAGCAATTGCTGTGGTTTTACAGGGGTTGACCAATACACGAAATCTGCCTGACGAATTTGTCGCGCTGTACGCTTGTAAGTGATATTCCCGGTATTTGTAACATTATTGCTTTGTAATAAACTTGAATTATTCTCGAAAATTAGT
>NZ_JADKPQ010000062.1:0-928 GCF_015350725.1 Flavobacterium sp. CSZ | reverse complement strand
TTGCAGCCGTTAAAGCAGCCTGAGGTTGTAATATAGTAACTGTACAGGTAGTGGTATAGCCTAACTTATCAGTAACAGTTACGGTATGTAAGCCAGCGGTTAAGCCAGTTGCTTGCGCAGTTGTTTCGGTGTTATCCCATAGATAAGTGTATTCTCCGTTTCCTCCAATTGCACTAACAGTAGCTTTACCATTCTTGTCTCCATAACATTTAGCAGGAGCATCCTGAACGATACTACAAGATAAAACATTAGGTTCTGAGATTGTAATTGTACAAGTTGTTGTACATCCTTTTGAATCGGTTACGGTAACAGAATGTAATCCCGCATTAAGTGCAATTGCTTTTTGGGTAGTTTCACTATTATCCCATAAATAGGTATAGCCACCATTTCCACCTAGTGGAGTTACTGTTGCTTCTCCGTTGCTTAATCCGTTAGCTGTAACAGCTTTGTTTTGTACAATGGAGCAAGTTAAAGTCGCAGTTGGTTGTCCAATAATTACCGAGTTCGATTGACTAGAACAAGAATCAGTTACCGTCAAAGTATACGTTCCAGCAGGAAGATTAGACACAGAAGCCGTTGTTCCTACTTCGGTATTAGATGAGTTTTTCCAAGAGTATGTTACTGTTCCAACAGAATTAGTTAAAGTTCCCGCAGTTACAGATCCCGTACTAAATCCAAAACAGATAACATCTGTTTTAGAAGAAGGTGCAAGGGCTAAAGCTGCAGTTGGCTGTAATATAGTAACTGAGTTGGATTGAGTAGAACAATTATCGGTAGCAGTCAAAGTATACGTTCCTTCCGGAAGACCAGTAACAGAAGCCGTAGTTCCTACTGAAGCATTTGCGGCATTTACCCAATTATAGGTAACTGTTCCAATGAAATTGCTTACGGTGCCGGCCGTTACACTTCCGGTACTTTTTCCAAAACA
>NZ_JADKPQ010000061.1:0-960 GCF_015350725.1 Flavobacterium sp. CSZ | reverse complement strand
GACCATTACACTTGACCATATTACAAGAGTAGACGCTTCATCCGATTTTAATGGTATTGATAACGTTCCTAAAAGAGCAATTACCATGGGAGTTTCTACCATCATGAGATCAAAGAGAATCGTACTTATGGCCTGGGGACAAAACAAAGCCGATATCATCAAGAGAACCATTCAGGGAGATATCAGTTCAGAAGTTCCGGCTACTTTTTTACAAAATCATGCTAATGCAACATTTGTATTAGACCAGTCTGCAGCCTCAGAATTAACCCGTTTTAAAACACCTTGGCTCGTTGGAGAATGCATCTGGACACAAGAATTAAAAAGCAAGGCGATTGTTTGGTTGTGCCAAAAAACAAAACAATCGATATTAAAATTAACAGACAGAGATTACAACAACAACGGAATGTCTGATCTTTTGGCACAAGAAGGTTCTGCTTATGATTTGAATATTAATATGTTCAACGTATTGCAGCATACCATCACAGGATGGCCGGGTGGAAAACCCAATACCGATGATTCGCATCGTCCCGAAAGAGCCAATCCTGCAAAAAAACGAGTAATTCTTTTTAGTCCACATCCGGATGATGATGTGATTTCTATGGGAGGAACTTTTTCAAAATTGATAAAACAAGGTCATGATGTACACGTAGTATATCAAACCTCCGGAAATATAGCCGTTACAGACGACGAAGCATTAAAATTTGCTGAGGTTGCCAAGGATTTTGTGGGCGACGCAGGAAGTGGCATCAACTTTAAATCTGTAATTGAATTTTTAAACCATAAATCAGAAAACCAGATTGATTCTCTTGAAGTTCGAAAATTAAAAGGATTGATCCGAAGAAGAGAATCTTATGCGGCCACAAGATACATTGGTTTAAAAGATGAGAACACCCACTTTTTAGATCTTCCGTTTTATGAAACCGGACAGGTAAAGAAAAATCCTTTGGGACCAGAAGATAT
>NZ_JADKPQ010000060.1:0-1131 GCF_015350725.1 Flavobacterium sp. CSZ | reverse complement strand
CTTGTATGGATTATTTACAAATCGTTGATGGGTTAGTTCCGGATTTTTAAAATATCCTTTTGCCAGTCCCTCACCGCCAATATAAATAGCTCCCGGAAGACCTATTGGAACCAATTGCAGCGTATTGTCCAAAATATAAATAGACGTATTGTAAATTGGTGAACCGATATTGGATACTTTATCTTCTTTTTCTTCTCCTATTTTTTTAACCGTTGACCAAATCGTAGTTTCGGTAGGACCGTACATATTCCAAATTTCTGCACAAAGGCTTTTTAGTTTTTTTATTAAAGCGGCATTCAGGGCTTCCCCACCACATAATATTTTTAGTCCCGGAAGGCCTCTCCAGCCCGATTCGATTAACAGCTGGTAAAAACTTGGTGTGGCTTGCAGGATCGAAGGGTTAATCTCATCAAGTTTTTTGATAATCAATCCGGCATCCATCAACGTCTGATGACTGGCAACATAAAGTGTAGCGCCCGAAATTAAAGGTAAAAAGAACTCCAGTATAGAAATATCAAACGAATAAGTGGTAACAGAAAACAAAGTATCCTGATGGGATATTCCGGGTTTCTGCTTCATGCTTAAAAGAAAGTTCACCAGCGAGCGATGCCCGATTTCAACTCCTTTAGGATTACCTGTAGACCCCGAAGTGTAAATTACATATGCGGTATCTTCGGCCAATACTGCAGCCTTATGGCCCTGAGTTTGCTTATTGCACTGCTCTAAAAGCGATTCCAGATTGATAATGCTTTGAAGATTTTGGGTCTCTAAATCAAGATTGATACTGCTCTCCTTTACCAGTAATTTTACTTCACTGTTCACCAAAATATAATTCAATCGCTCTACGGGAAATTTAGGATCTAAAGGAATATAGGATCGCCCTGCTTTTAAAATCCCCAATAATAAAGCCACCATATTGGCAGATCTTTCCAGCATTACTGCTATCGAGGATTTATCGTCTGATCCGAATTCTGAAATAATATAAGATGCAATCTCATTGGAGAGTACATCAAGCTCCAAATAAGAGTAATTAACAGTATCATCCTTAAGAGCAATCTGCCACGGGCTTTTCTTTGCCTGTGCTTCAAATAAATCCAAAACAGTCTGATCACGTGCATATTCATTATCTGT
>NZ_JADKPQ010000059.1:0-1316 GCF_015350725.1 Flavobacterium sp. CSZ | reverse complement strand
GAAATGTCAAAATAAAATAAGAACTTTGTAATCTAAGAATTTTATATGACCCCTATAGAACTTTTGAAGTTTATGCTTCCTGATTTTTTAGTAGAACATTTTGAAGTAGTTTCATCTACTAATACCCAAGAAATATTACACCTCTATTTTGAAGAGAATTCTAAACCTCCCAAAGAGTTTAATGATCTTCAATTAGTCTCAAAGGGTTTTCAAGATGAGATTACCATTCAGGACTTTCCTCTGAGAGGCAAGTTCGTGTATTTACATATCAAAAGACGTCGCTGGACTAATAAAGATACAGGCGAGATCGTTAAAAGAGATTGGAATTTAGTTGCTAAAGGAACCCGCATGACTCAAGAGTTTGCGGCTTTTTTAAAAGAAATTAATAGATAAGACCGCTATCGATTGTCGAACCATTGGAGGTTTCTTCGGAGTCAATGGGAAAAAACTACAAAGACAATACAAAAAACATCTAAGCTCTTTTAATACGTGGGCTCCAAGAGAACATGCGCATGAGTGGATTGTTTATCCTGAAAATATAGGTACCCACTTGTCAATTGATGAAGTAGCCTTGTCTCAGGGTGAGCTTTTTACTATTGTAACCAATAAGGAAGCCAGAGGTAAAAAAGGTTGCTTAGTGGCTATTATTGCAGGGACAAAGGCAGATCAGGTCATTGAACATATCTGTAAAATTGATTACAAAAAAAGATGTTATATCCAAGAAACAACACTTGATATGGCTAATTCCATGAAGTTGATCTCCAAAAGATGTTTTCCAAGAGCGGTACAGGTTACCGACAGATTTCATGTTCAAAAATTAGCTCTAGAAGCATTACAGGAGATTAGAATAAAATATCGTTGGGAAGCGATGGATACTGAGAATCGATTGATATTACAAGCGAAAAGAGAAAACAAAACCTATGTCCCAGAGCTTTTACCTAATGGAGACTCTGTAAAACAATTGTTAGCCAGAAGTAGATATGTTCTTTATAAATCCCGCGATAAATGGACCCAGAGACAAAACGAACGAGCCCAATTGTTATTTGGCTTGTTTCCAGATATTAAAAAAGCCTACAGTTTAACCCAACAACTACGAGGTATTTACAACAATCATAACAATAAACATATTGCGATGACCAAACTGGCACATTGGTACAGGAATGTAGAGGACTCAGGGTTTAAAAATTTTAATATTCTTTTAAATACTATAACGGTTAATTACCAATCAATCTTAAACTATTTTGATAATAGAAGTACTAATGCTTCTGCTGAATCATTCAATGCTAAAGTAAAAGCGTTCAGAAGTCAATTTAGAG
>NZ_JADKPQ010000058.1:0-1344 GCF_015350725.1 Flavobacterium sp. CSZ | reverse complement strand
ATCACCGCTTCTATTTCTCCCAGCTCGATTCGGTATCCCTTAATTTTTACCTGATCGTCTTCTCTGCCTTTATAGTCTATATTTCCATCAGAAAGCCATCTTGCCAAATCGCCTGTTTTATACATGCGTTCTGCGGCCTTAAATGGATTATGGATAAACTTCTCAGCCGTTAGATCTGCCCTGTTGAGATATCCTGCAGAGAGACCTGGACCCGAAATGTAGATCTCTCCTATTACTCCCACCCCGACAAGCTCCAGGGCAGCATCAAGAATGTAGATCTCAAAATTGGATATAGGCCTACCGATCAAGATAGGATCCTCTTCGGCTTTTATTTCATAGACAATACACCCAACAGTGGCCTCTGTAGGACCGTATTCGTTATAGATTTTCATTGCCGGATTCAAACGTCTTAAAATAGCAACGTGATTGTTTCCTAATGCTTCTCCGCCAACAATGGCAACCTGTACTTTGGTAGAAGTAAGTCCCAGACTTTCCAGCACACTAATGTGCGCAGGAGTTAGTTTAACACATGAAATGTCGCTTTCAAAATAGGTTCGTAAAACATCCGATATATTTTCACTCGAATTAAAAACATTCAGGCTTCCTCCGCTTATTATGGGCAAAAACAAACTGGTAATGGTAAGGTCAAAAGACAAGGAGGTAAACAATCCAAAATTGGTGTTTGACAAATCATTTTGCAAATAGCACGATCTTGACCAGAAAAGATAATTAAACAAGGATTCATGTTGGATCATAACCCCTTTTGGATTCCCCGTAGAGCCTGAAGTGTAAATGATGTAGGCCAGATCCTGCAGCTCAAGGTCTACTCTTTTGAAATTTTTATTATAGTTTAAAGGTTCAAATTCTACATCGACAGCCAGAACATCCTTACTGTAGAAATCAATATCAAAGAGATAAAAAGTTTCTGTTATCAATAAATTCAGTCCGGTATCCTCTACAACAAAACCTTTTCTGTTATTGGGTAATTGCGGTTCGATTGGTACATAAACACCACCTGCTTTTAAGATTGCCAATATCGAGATCATAACCCATTCTGTACGGCTTAATAAAACCCCAACCGGATCTCCTTTTTTAATTGCATAATCCTTTTGTAAACTATCTGCCAGCTGATTGGATCGCTCCTCAAGTTCCTGGTAGGTAAAACTCAATTCTTGGTAAACCAGTGCAACTGAATCGGGTGTTTTTGACAACTGTTCTTCAAACAAATCTAAAACCGTTTTGTCTCTTGGATAAGAAACTGCTGCAGGATTAAAATCTACCAATAACTCGGTTTTTTCTTTGTCACTCAGATAATTAATCTCTGAAATCTTTTTCGATGGGTCA
>NZ_JADKPQ010000057.1:0-1439 GCF_015350725.1 Flavobacterium sp. CSZ | reverse complement strand
TTGAACTGCCCCCAAAAAGTTAGACACTATTTGGGGGCATTTTTATGGAAAGAAAAGTCAAGTACAATTATGAATTTAAACTTCGGTGTGTAAAAGAAGTTTTGGAAAACAATCGTTCGATTCGTTCGGTTGCAATTGAAAATAATTTTGAAAGATCCAATCTCAGAGAATGGATATTTTTTTATAACAGGTACGGCATTAAAGGACTTCTGCCTAGAAAGAATCAAATTTATAGTATTGATTTCAAGAAGACTGTATTATTGGCAGTAGAAAATAAATCTTTATCTTTGAGAGAAGCCTGTGTTGATTTTAATATCCCGAGTATGTCTGTCATAATGAAGTGGCAGAAAGATTATAAAAATCAAGGTTTATTGGGCTTGAAAGACAAACCTAAAGGCAGACCTAAATCTATGACTTTCAAAAGAGCTAAAAAGAAATCCAGCAAACCTCTAACCAGAGAAGAAGAACTTTTACAAGAGATCGAATCGTTAAAATGCGAAAATGAACTTTTAAAAAAGTTCAATGCCTTAGTTCAAGCCGAAGAAATCAAAAACAAAAAGCAGAAGCCATAATGGAATTAAGGCATAAGCATGATCTGGGCACTATGCTCAATCATATGAATATGGCCAAAAGCAGTTATTATTACTACGAAAAAAAAGATACAGCCCAGGATAAATATGCCGTTATAAAGGAGCTGATTAAACAGATTTACAACAAGCATAAAGGTAGATTTGGCTACAGGCGCATAGCTTTAGAAATAAGGAATAAAGGTATTTTAATTAATCATAAAACTGTGCTTAGGCTGATGAAGCTTTTAGGCTTGAAAAGTCTGATTCGAGTAAGAAAATATAAATCGTATAGGGGAGAACAAGGCAAAACAGCTCCTAATATATTAAAGAGGAATTTTAAAGCCACAATGCCTAATCAAAAATGGGCTACGGATGTTACTGAATTTAATGTATCTGGCAAGAAATTATATTTATCACCAATAATAGATTTATTTAACGGAGAGATTATAAGCTATGATTTATCTGAAAGACCTGTTTTCGGCCAGATCACCTCTATGCTTAAAAAGTCTTTTGAAAAAATACCCGATCAGTCTAATTTAATACTGCATTCGGATCAGGGATGGCAGTATCGCATGAAACAGTATCAGTATTTATTAAAACAAAAAGGAATTAAACAAAGTATGTCCAGAAAAGGTAATTGCCTGGACAATGCTGTAATTGAAAACTTTTTCGGGATATTAAAATCAGAGCTTTTTTATCTTAAAAAATACAGTTCAGTTAATCAATTAAAGCAAGAAATAATCGAATATATAGAATACTATAATAATGATAGAATAAAACTTAATCTAAAAGGAATGAGCCCGATACAATATCGAGCTCATTATTGTCAAATTTAATTATAAATTCGTCTAAACTTTTGGGTGCACTCTA
>NZ_JADKPQ010000056.1:0-1507 GCF_015350725.1 Flavobacterium sp. CSZ | reverse complement strand
AAAACTTTCCCTTAACACTCTGATAACATTAAACTTAGAACTTTGTCCTTTTTATGATTTCTAGGAATTTTCCTTAACCAGATATACTTTTCGCAATAATCATACCCAATAAACACCCATTTTTAAAGACTTCCTTGCTTTACTTATCATTTATTAATTTCTTTACATTAGCCATTTTAATACTTTTAAATTGGTTTACCACGAAGATAAGCCTAGGTTCTTATATAGTTTACATGGCTTTTATAAAGTTAGCAAGAAGCAAAGTCCATTTTTATACTTATTCTAAAAAATATATCATCTTATAAAATATTCTGAACACTAGGAACAAAATCATTTTCAAACCAGGATCAAAGATAAAAAACTAAAGAAGTAACCTGAACAACCTTTTATTATATATAATTAAATCTTTGAACTAAAAATACCTGAGATATATCCTGAAAATAATTTAAAGAGAATATATTTAAACAGCAAATTCTTTATCGCATATAACAACGAATTGATAGCACAACGAAAAGTTGACTAACAAAAACAAAAGAACATTCTAAACAAAACATTTACGGATTTTGCAAACTTCGAGGTCTTACAGAATCCCCAATACTTATTTATTGCGCGATATAAAAAACTCACTCAAAAAATCTAATTTCAAAATTATAAATCCCAACACATAACCAGATAAACTTTGCAAACTTCCCGTTCAAAGAGTCTTAAAATTTCTTCGCAGACCTTGAGATTAAAATACAAATTCAAAAAATTAACCTCCTAAACTTTATAAACTAATATTCTATATAAATTCTTCAATAAACCACCGTTTAGAAATAATCTCCAGTAAATAAATTTCGATTTCATACATTAATTTGAACATGTTAGCCGTACATATTTCCCCAGGTTATTTATAGAAATCTATAACCGTTGCCAATAATTTCAACCAACAGAACAAAATGCACAATCAGCCTACGTCTAAGATTAACACCTTACGCTACTATACAAGAAAAAAGAAAAAAAAATTATCAAAGAAAATAACACTTGACATGACTAATTCTATGAAATTAATCTCAAAGAGATGCTTTTCTAAAGCAATACAAGTTACTCACAGATTACATGTCCAAAAATTAGCGCTAGAAACATTACAGAAAATTAAAAACAAGTATCGACGGGATAAGCTATGGATTTTAAAAATTAATTGATCCCACAAGCAAAATCAGAAAGAAAATACACATTCCCAGATTTTACCTAACGGAGATTCAGCAAAACAACTATTTTACCAAGAAGCAGGTATCTGCTTTAGAAATCTCGCGAAAAATAGATTAAAATACAAAAAGAAAGAGCACAAATACTATTCGACCTATATCCCGATCCCGAGATAAAAACAGCTTAAAACCTAAGCCAACAACATCGAGTAATTTGCAATAAATAATTATATACATATTGGCACGACCGCATACATATCCTTTGCGGGCCTAGCGATCCGGAAGAACCAAAAAAACCATTGCTTCCGATAGCTATCGGG
>NZ_JADKPQ010000055.1:0-1573 GCF_015350725.1 Flavobacterium sp. CSZ | reverse complement strand
GGTAAAACAGGTAGGAATCACAGACAACTTCTTTGAACTGGGAGGGAATAGCCTGAAAGTGACTCAGGTAGTCAATAAAATAATTAAAGAAACAAATAAAAGCATCTCTTTCAAAGATTTCTTTTCTAATCCAACAATTCAAAGTGTAAAGAGTAAGTTAGTGTCAAAAAACTATCTAGACATTCCAAGTGCTCCGAAAGCAGATTCCTATCCATTATCACCATCACAAAACAGATTATGGTTACTAAGTCAGTTAGAACAAGGATCACTGGCGTATAACATGCCTGTGGCTTTAACCATAAAAGGTCAGATAGATTTTTCTGTTTTTGAAAATTCATTTCGCAAGTTAATTAACAGACATGAGATATTACGAACCTATTTTAAAACAAATAAAGAAGGCGAATTAAGACAATATATTGTGCCTGCCGGTGGGGTCGAATTCAAAATAAATTATGTTGATTTTACCAATAAAGGCAAAAGCGAGTCGTCTATTGAGGAGTATATACAGAATTTAAATAACCAGGAATTTAATTTTGAACAAGCACCACTTTTACGCGCAAGTTTAATCAAACTAACAGAAAATGAGCATGTTTTCTTTTTCTCAAGACACCATATTATTAGTGATGGATGGTCTTCCGCAATTATTTCCAATGAGATAATCCAGGGCTATAATATATTGATAAAAGGAGAAGAATTTACATTACCGGAATTCAAAATCCAATATAAAGATTATGCAGTATGGCTAAGGGAGGAATTAAACTTAGAAAGAAATTTAAATTCAGAAAAGTTTTGGATGAATCAATTTTCAGGAGAAATACCTGCATTAGATCTAATCATTTCAAAACCTCGTCCGTTATTAAAAACCAATAACGGAAAAACTTTAACGATCACCTATTCCGAAGATTTTTTATCTCAGCTAAAACAATATTCTCTAAATAATAATGTCACATTATTTATGACATTAATGTCTGCAATAAAGGTCTTATTACATAAATATTCGGGTCAAAATGATATCATCATTGGTACGCCAATTGCAGGAAGAGAACATCCTGAATTAGAAAATCAAATGGGACTGTATATGAATATGCTTGCCATTAGAACTCAGGTGGAAGAAAAAAGCAGTTTCTCAGATTTATTGCAAAAAGAAAAACAAACTCTGTTAGAGGCTTATGAGCATCAGAATTATCAGTTTGACCAGCTAATTGGTAAATTAAATCTAAAGAGAGATGTTACCAGATCTGCCTTATTTGATGTAGTGATTATTCTTCAAAACCACCATCAATTGGAGACATTTAGTTCTTCCCAAACGTTGAATGCTTTAGAAGTGGCAGATTTTGAATTCGAAAGAAAAACATCTCAGTTTGATATTAGTTTTCAATTTGTAGAACGTGAAGGTTTAACCCTTTCAGTTGATTACAATACCGATATCTACCAAGGGGCCGATATCGAAAGACTGATGCATCATTTCAGTGCACTTATGGAATCAGTTTTTTTGGATCCATCGGTCAAAATAGAAAACATCAACTATCTGATAGCTGAAGAACGTCAAGAATTATTATTTGATTTTAACGCT
>NZ_JADKPQ010000054.1:0-1612 GCF_015350725.1 Flavobacterium sp. CSZ | reverse complement strand
GGTCGAGTATTCATTTACTTGACCTTTTTTTATTTGAGGCCACGTGGAGAAACGGTAGACTTGCCATCTTGAGGGGGTGGTGCTCGTAAGGGCGTGTGGGTTCAAATCCCACCGTGGTCACTAAAAGCGGAAATCTTTATTTATAAGATTTCCGCTTTTTTAATTTTAAGGCAGTTCAACTAAATATTTACAAAACCGAAAGTTTACAAATATATTTATGAAGCTAAAAAATATACTATGTGTTTTAATTGTATTTATTTTATTTTCTTGCAAAAAAAATAAAGACGAGCAATTAAAGAAAGATATTCTTGGTGAGTGGACCTACATCAAAACAGAAGACCAAAGAAAACCAAAAAAAAGCAACAATTCTCACACGCCTCCGCCACCAACTATTCTTGGCAACCATCTACAAGGATATATTTTTTCAGAAAATAATTTATGCGAAGACAAATCCGGGTATTTTAAAAGAATTGAAGGAGACGAAAGAAGAGACAGGGAAACAATTTTCTTAGGAACTCAGACCAAATATAAGATTGAAAACGATAGTCTTAAAATTTTTGATTTATTGAGTAAGACCTGGGACAATCAAAAAATACAGTCACTTATTGGCGACACATTAACAACAAAAGTAGCAGACAGCCTGTTTGCCAAATATGCAAGAACCAAGTATAAAATTGATCCAAATGAAAATTACGACAAAATTATAGTTTCGTCTTCTGGCTGTTATGGTACTTGTCCTGTTTCAAATATAAGTATTGACAAAAGCGGTAACATCTTCTATAATGGTCAGCATTACAATACTCAAAATGGCCAATTTAAATCAAAGATCACTCAGACTGAATATCAAAAAATTCAAAACAGTTTTAAAAAAGCCGATATAAAAAAACTTGAAAATAACTATGAAGGAAATTGGACTGACGACGAGACGGTTACTATAACATTTATTAAAAACAATAAAATAGTAAAATCGATCAGTGATTACGGCAGACAATCTCCAACTACACTAATTTGGGCATACACACCTGTTAGATATTTATACCAACAAATAAAACTTGTCCCGCTAAAAGTTGAAAAATCTTTATTATCAATATGGAGAATAAAATTTAGCAAAGGAAATGAAATTTGCGATCTAACAAAATCTGAGAGTTTTTATCTTTTAACCGAAATTTTCGAAGGCAAAGAAACCAATCATAAATTCGAAAATAAATATCAAATTCAATTTTGGAACAATGAAGCCAAAAAAGAAACAATCTATACTGACGGCAGATTTTTTAAACTAAAAGATAAAACAATTGATATTGGCTATAATTTTTTAATAGTAAATAATCTGACAGATCAATTTAGACAGAAAAACGAATATGACTAATAAAAGTCTAAAAAGAGAATATACAACTGCCGTAAATCCCTTAAATAACACAATAAAAAGCTTTCATTGCAAACCACCACGATTATAAAAAATTAAAAACACATAAAAAGCATTTTATTTTTTTTGTTTCTACCTCTATTTCAATTCATTAATTCAAAACAATACATTTACATTAAATTAACTTAAAAGAAGGTAGTGGTATTTAAAAAATAACTCCTTATATTTGCACCCGCGTTCAAGAAAAGA
>NZ_JADKPQ010000053.1:0-1709 GCF_015350725.1 Flavobacterium sp. CSZ | reverse complement strand
TTAAGCACTTCGGTCATTAATTGACCAAAATGATGTATGAGTCTCTTTATCATCTCATCCTCATACATATTAACATTGAAATTAATATTCATATGTAATGAATTGCCTCTCAATTGAAATACAGCTTCAAGATCAAACTTTGAATTAACTTCGGCACCGCATATTGTATTTTCTGTTATTGAAATTCCCTGCGGTGCTGCATCTTTTAATTCAAAGATGATATCAAATATTGGATTTCTGTTGATATCAAATTTTTGGTTTAATCCCTCTACTATTTTGTCAAAAGGATATTCCTGAAAAGTCAAAGCAGTTAACGATGATTCTTTTACAGCATGAAAGAGTTCCAGAAAACTTAATTCGGGATTTACAGTATTTTTTAATGGAATTGTATTTACATAAAAACCTATTTGATTTTCTAATTCAAGTAGTTCTCTTCCTGAAACAGTTGTACCTAAAATAATATCTTTTTGGGCTGTATACTTGTAACATAAAATATTCCATAATGCTAATAATCCCATGTACAAGGTAGCACCTTCCTGACTGCAAAGCTTCGTGAATTTAGTAGATAACTCCGCAGAGAGGTAGCTGGAGTAGCTGTATCCGCTGAAATTTTTAAATTTTGATCTGTTGGGTAGATTTGGAAATTCAAAATAAGGCAAATCTCCTGCCAACGTATTTTCCCAAAATTTCTTATGCTCATCAAATTCGTGGTTTTGAAATTTTTCATTCATCCAGAAAGCATAATCTTTATATTGTACCTTCAATTCCGGCAAGCTGCTTTTTGTCTCTTCCACATAGGAATTGTAAAAATTAAGAACCTCATTAATTAACACTTCCATTGATTGGGCATCACTAATGATATGATGGATATTATAATAAAAAACAAAATGTTCTTTTTCTAACTGAAATAAAGTCGCTCTAATTAATGGACCTTTTTCGAAATCAAATATTTTTTCACAATCGCTGTTGATGTACTTTGCAACTTTATCATTTTGATCTTCGTCATTACAAAAATTGTAATACTCCATATCAAATTTAAAATCCTCACTTTTTACAATCCATTGTTTTACCTCAAAACTTTGATCGTCTTTAAATACTGTGCGAAGAATTTCATGTCTGTCAATAACAGATCGAATTGCTTTTCTCAATTTATCGACATTGTAATCTCCTTTCAGTACAAATTTCTTAGGGATATTGTAGGAGATACTTACATTTTCATTTTGACATAAAATCCACAATCTTTTTTGAGCATTTGATAGTTCATAATGCTCCGCTAATGCTACATTCGATATTACTTTCACTGTATCTGCTTTAGCAAAAAAGCCTTTGTTTTCGATTAAATAGCCTAAAATAGCTTCCTTATTTGATTTTATCTCTTCTAAAAGAGCTGCATCAATAGACTCATCTTCAGAGAATAGCTTTAATTCATTATCAATAACATCTAAATAAATATTATTTTCACTGATTTTTTTTAGTAATTGTATCATAAACTTATTTCTTTTAATTTTTTATCTGTACTACTAATATCTTTCTGTTTCTGAGCAATAATAATATGGAAAGCTAAATCCTGGATTGTTGGATATTTAAACACATTTTTTATGTTTATGTCGATCTCAAATTCGTGATTTACCCTGTATAATATTTTTACCACTTTCAGGCTATTCCCTCCCAGTTCAAAGAAGTTGTCTGTGATTCCTACCTGTTTTACT
>NZ_JADKPQ010000052.1:0-1775 GCF_015350725.1 Flavobacterium sp. CSZ | reverse complement strand
GTTGGGATGAACGCACTGAATGGCCTTATGCCAATATTGATAAACCAACCGCATGCAACATATCTTATATGACCAGTAAAACACCCTTAGATCCGGATAGTTGGAAGTATCGCGATAATTACTTTAAGAATACCGGGGATGCTGGCGTGGGGCCTTTGTCAAACAATCACACTCACTTCTTCAAGTTTAAAGGGAAATATTATCTTACTTACCATGCCATGTATTTACAAGATTATTTTGGCACTAAAGGTGGTTTTCGTAATGTGGGTATCGAAGAAATGCAGGTGGATGAAGGCAATGACGTGAATATACCCATGGTCCGACCAACTTTTAAAGGTACCTCACAACTTAACCCATTAAATCCATTTGTTCTTCAGCAGGCAGAAACTACTGCAGCCACTTCGGGGCAAGTCCAGTTTGAAGCTGTTGGTAATGTAGGTAATATGGTTGCTAAAGCAACAGTAGATACACAATGTGTGATGGTTCGGGGAGCTGATTTCAGCAAGCAAATCCCTTCTGGTTTTCAAGCCAAAGTGAAAGGAAAAGGTAGAATTGATATTTACCTAAATACTCTTAAAGGTAGTCCTCTTTTTTCCCTTTCATGTGATGTGAAGGATTGGAGTACACTCTCAAAGAAAATTGATCTGAAAATAAATAAAGGCGAAGTGAATATCTATTTTGCTTTTAAAGGAGAGGGTTTTTTATTTGATGAATGGAAATTTACTTATTAATTCCATTGAATATCAATTAGATAAATTAATTATATATCCAGTGAGTTATTTTAAAAAGTGTAGAATAAGTTAAATAGAGCCTTTGTGAATAAATTCTGATCTATTTGTTAGGAGTTCACAATATCAATAAAGTGTTTAATCAGGGGGGCACATATAGTATCAAGTAAAATATAATCTTGTTTTATTTCTCTGATTTTTAAATGTTTATTAGTGTAAAAGGAAAGAATACCTTTTTTGTTATAGTAAGTTAAAGAATAATTAATCAATTAAAATTAGCCCTTAAGGAGTATCTATTTTTTGGGTAAAATAAAAAAAAGCATGTTTAGAAAAAAAGTATTGTTAAGTACAGTCTTTGTTATCTCTTTTTTGATATGTCAAAAAGATCTACAAGCTCAGACTAAATTGAAAGAGATTAAAGAAAACCTGGAAGAAAAATTCGCAAATGTTTCCCCGAAACTCCTCACCAATAATGCCAATCCATTATTAGATTTTATGTTTACAGCCGACCCGACAGCTGTAGAATATAATGGAAGAATTTATGTGTATGCCACAAATGATCATCAACAGTATGAGAAGGTAGGAAAGGATGGGAAGAATTCATATGAGCATATCCGTACACTGGTGATGATGTCTTCAGATGATATGGTCAACTGGACTTATCATGGCCTTATAAATACAGCAGAGGTGGCACCATGGACAGGGGTGTCCTGGGCGCCTTCCATTACTTCCAGACTGGAAGCAGATGGTAAGACTCACTTCTATTTGTATTACTCCAATGGCGGTGGAGCCTCAGCCATGCTTACTTCTACTTCTCCCGTTGGCCCGTGGAAAGACCCATTAGGAAAAAACATAATTGACCATTCTGTCCCTGGTGTAGATGTCGATAATCCATTTGATCCCGGAGTTGTCATTGACAACCAAGGTACAGGCTGGTTGGTTTTTGGAGCCGGAAAACCTAAAACAAAATATATGCCCGATAATGCCAGAATTGTCAAATTAGGAGCAGATATGATGAGTTTGCAGGGCAATATTTCTAAGATACCT
>NZ_JADKPQ010000051.1:0-1867 GCF_015350725.1 Flavobacterium sp. CSZ | reverse complement strand
AGTAGTCCCGGGCAGACTCGAACTGCCGACCCCTACATTATCAGTGTAGTACTCTAACCAGCTGAGCTACGAGACTCTGTTTTACTTAAAATTTATTATTTGAACTAACAGCAAGAGTAAAATAGTCTTAAAATTATAATCCTATAGAGCTTCTTCTTTTTTCCTCAGCGTGCATTGCTGCTAACACTTGAGGCTCTAGAAAGGAGGTGTTCCAGCCGCACCTTCCGGTACGGCTACCTTGTTACGACTTAGCCCTAGTTACCAGTTTTACCCTAGGCAGCTCCTTGCGGTCACCGACTTCAGGCACCCCCAGCTTCCATGGCTTGACGGGCGGTGTGTACAAGGCCCGGGAACGTATTCACCGGATCATGGCTGATATCCGATTACTAGCGATTCCAGCTTCACGGAGTCGAGTTGCAGACTCCGATCCGAACTGTGACCGGTTTTATAGATTCGCTCCTGGTCGCCCAGTGGCTGCTCTCTGTACCGGCCATTGTAGCACGTGTGTAGCCCAAGGCGTAAGGGCCGTGATGATTTGACGTCATCCCCACCTTCCTCACAGTTTGCACTGGCAGTCTTGTTAGAGTTCCCGACATGACTCGCTGGCAACTAACAACAGGGGTTGCGCTCGTTATAGGACTTAACCTGACACCTCACGGCACGAGCTGACGACAACCATGCAGCACCTTGTAAATTGTCTTGCGAAAGATCTGTTTCCAAACCGGTCAATCTACATTTAAGCCTTG
The DNA here is from genome assembly GCF_015350725.1 of Flavobacterium sp. CSZ. Lineage (NCBI taxonomy): Bacteria > Pseudomonadati > Bacteroidota > Flavobacteriia > Flavobacteriales > Flavobacteriaceae > Flavobacterium > Flavobacterium sp. CSZ. Next base: position 1,121 of record NZ_JADKPQ010000051.1, on the reverse strand, counting down.
GTAAGGTTCCTCGCGTATCATCGAATTAAACCACATGCTCCACCGCTTGTGCGGGCCCCCGTCAATTCCTTTGAGTTTCATTCTTGCGAACGTACTCCCCAGGTGGGATACTTATCACTTTCGCTTAGCCACTGAAATTGCTTCCAACAGCTAGTATCCATCGTTTACGGCGTGGACTACCAGGGTATCTAATCCTGTTCGCTACCCACGCTTTCGTCCATCAGCGTCAATCAATTAGTAGTAACCTGCCTTCGCAATTGGTATTCCATGTAATCTCTAAGCATTTCACCGCTACACTACATATTCTAGTTACTTCCTAATAATTCAAGTCTAACAGTATCAATGGCCGTTCCACCGTTGAGCGATGGGCTTTCACCACTGACTTATTAAACCGCCTACGGACCCTTTAAACCCAATGATTCCGGATAACGCTTGGATCCTCCGTATTACCGCGGCTGCTGGCACGGAGTTAGCCGATCCTTATTCTTACGATACCGTCAAGCTCCTTCACGAAGGAGTGTTTCTTCTCGTATAAAAGCAGTTTACAATCCATAGGACCGTCATCCTGCACGCGGCATGGCTGGATCAGGCTTGCGCCCATTGTCCAATATTCCTCACTGCTGCCTCCCGTAGGAGTCTGGTCCGTGTCTCAGTACCAGTGTGGGGGATCTCCCTCTCAGGACCCCTACCCATCGTAGCCTTGGTAAGCCGTTACCTTACCAACTAGCTAATGGGACGCATGCTCATCTTTTACCGTTGTGACTTTAATATAATCCTGATGCCAGGTCTATATACTATGAGGTATTAATCCAAATTTCTCTGGGCTATCCCTCTGTAAAAGGTAGATTGCATACGCGTTACGCACCCGTGCGCCGGTCTCTATCTCCGAAGAAATATACCCCTCGACTTGCATGTGTTAAGCCTGCCGCTAGCGTTCATCCTGAGCCAGGATCAAACTCTTCATCGTATATTGTTGATCTAATTAAAATCAGATCGTATTGTTATTCGAATCAGTCTCTATCGGTTATTCTTTAATCTCTCGATTATCTTACTCTTTATTCTTTTGCTCTAACATCTCTGTTAAAGCGGCTGTCAATTCAATATGTCTACGAACGTGTTTC
>NZ_JADKPQ010000050.1:0-2854 GCF_015350725.1 Flavobacterium sp. CSZ | reverse complement strand
AAATTTACATTATCCATTAAATAAAAAATGCCTAATAGAAATTAATCTATTAAGCAAATTGTTATTGTTTATTACAAGCCCTACGGCACTATTTCAATTCTCGATTTAGTTTCGCAGATATTATTTTGGTCCGTAAATTAATAAGCCCATTAAGCAACCCTCTTAATGGGCTTATTAATTTTAGATTTATTGATAGCTCTTTAAAAAATAAAATTGATCTTGTTTATGTGGCTCTAGTATTTATCTAAATGATATTCTTCAAAGACCTATAAGAAACTAATACCAAAGCTCAATCATTCTTAGAAATTTATTTGTAGTAGTTGATGATAAAAAAAAATTAAGCCTCTGCATTATGACATGGCAAACAACCTATCATTTGTCTTTTTTATCTTTTAAAATTTTACCTTCTTTGGTAAACTCCAAATCAATATTGTTTGTTAAATCAACATCAAGATCCTTATGTCCATAATCGATATGAGTAATTTTTTCATTTGGATGATTCTTTGCTACATAGTCTTTTACTGACTCAGGAATAAATGCAGTTGGAATCGGTTTCTTTCCTCCATCTACCTCACGATACGAGCCGTCCTTCCAAAACTCTATTTCAGTTCCGTCTTTAAGCTTGACTTCATATCCTTTCTCACCATGCTCGGCATCTTTTTTGACAACATCTATTTCACTATTTCTAAAGTGTTTGTTCAAAAAATCCCGCGCTGGTTTTGGTAACTCAGCAATTTCAATTTTCTTCTGTGCGTTAGCCGATATTGCAAAACCTAGCAATAATACAGCAATTATAATTATCTTTTTCATGATTTTAATATTAAAAATTAGTAATTTTCTTTCACTAATTTACAACAAGCAAAAATACATTCAAATCAATTTAAGAAAGCTTTATTATTTTAAGATCAACATTTCTTATATTGTAACTCATTATATTTAAAATTGTTATGACAAATCCTATCAGTATAAAACTAGCAACTATTAATGATTTAGACGCGATAATAAAACTGCAAACTGCCAATCAAACTTCTCAGGGCGGAACATTATCCGGAGAATTAACTGCCAATCAAATTCAGGAAATGATGAGCGATATGCCACAGATTATCGCCGTTATTAACAATGAAATTGTTGGCTTTTTATTGACTACATCACAAACTGTAAACAGAAATCGTAAAGTTCCCATTGTTGATGCCATGTCAGGCTCCTATACAGGCTCTGCTGACTGGTATATTTATGGGCCAATTTGCGTGAGTCAAACGCAACGCGGAAAAGGACTGGCCCAGCTTATGTTTGAAGAATTATTAAAACTAGAACCTAATAGGGAAGGCATTCTATTTATAAAAAGTGATAATGTAGCATCTTTAAAGGCACATGAAAAAATGGGAATGCAAAAAGTGAGTAGCTTTCATTTCAATGATGCTCACTTTGATGTATACGCCTATTTATTTCACTCCGAATAAGATAAAAAAGTCTATTGAATTATAAAACTTAAATAAAAACACATGCGTTATCTGGCCATTCTAATTGCTGCTTTTCTAAGCGTTTCTTGTAAAAATGAAACAAAATCTACTACACTTTCCAGCTATTTCACTTATCATGAAAATAATGATGTCGAATCAGCAGGTGTAAAAATGATTCCGATAAAAACTCCTGTAGGAGAATTTAAAGTCTGGACCAAACGCTTTGGCAATAATCCTAAAATTAAGATTTTACTTCTGCACGGAGGTCCGGCCATGACCCATGAATATATGGAGTGTTTTGAAACTTTCTTTCAACGGGAAGGATTTGAATTTTATCAGTACGATCAATTAGGATCTTACTACAGCGATCAGCCAAAAGACAGCAGTTTATGGACAACAGAGCGTTTTGTTGAAGAAGTAGAACAAGTGCGTAAAGCTATTGGAGCTGATAAAAACAATTTCTATGTTCTGGGCAACTCTTGGGGCGGAATTCTTGACATGGAATATGCACTAAAGTACCAAGAAAACATGAAAGGATTACTAGTTGCAAACATGATGGCCAGCGCCCCTGATTACGGAAAATATGCCGATGAAGTATTAGCCAAGCAAATGAAGCCTGAAGTTTTAGCAGAAATCAGAGCACTTGAAGCCAAAAAAGACTTTGGTAACCCGCGCTATATGGAATTGCTCATTCCCAATTACTATCAACAGCACTTATGTCGTTTAAAAGAATGGCCAGATGGACTCAACCGCGCCAGCAAACATATTAACAATGAAATTTACACCATAATGCAAGGCCCTAGTGAATTTGGTATCAGCGGTCGTCTGGCCAAATGGGACATTAAAAACCGCTTACATGAAATTTCTGTTCCCACATTAATGATTGGAGCCAAATACGACACCATGGATCCAAAAGCTATGGAAGAGCAAAGTAAACTAGTTAAAAAAGGAAGGTATTTATACTGTCCAAACGGAAGCCATCTGGCCATGTGGGACGATCAGAAAGTTTTTATGAATGGTTTGATTCAATTCATAACTGATGTAGATTTAGAGAAATTCCAATAATCAATTCTATATAAATAGTAGTTTAGTTGCTAATTATTAATTTTAATAGATAGGCACTCCAATCAATCTCACAAAAACAGGCTTCATTTTACATTTGGTCAGAAGTTTATTATCTCGTCCAGTTATATCACTTCCACAACTAAACAATCTTGTAAAATCAGTACCATAATGTGTCCGGTTAAAGCTGAAATCTGGAGCTAGAATTAAATACTCATTAAAATTTACAATTCTTAAAATTACCATGTCCGCTTCTATAGTTCATGTAGTGATTTTTAAAAATTTTCAATTACCATACAAGCACAATTTGCGCTTAAATCCCGAACCAAATC
>NZ_JADKPQ010000049.1:0-2931 GCF_015350725.1 Flavobacterium sp. CSZ | reverse complement strand
TTTAGAACCTCCTGCCAGATTTGGGCCAATTTGATCTCCACGGCACTCTGCGGGGCAACATACATCCTGCCGGCCATATCTTCTGCGCCAAGTACTGGTAAGGCCTTGCGGTTGACTTTTCCATTTGAGGTTAAGGGGATCTCGGCAATATGTACAATAGCGGCGGGAATCATAATACCGGGAAGACGCGATCTTAAGAAGTCAAGCAAGACGGTTTGTTCAACCCGATCAGTTCTATAAACCACATAGGCTGCAAGGCTTTGATTTGCGTTTGCATCCCTTACCAGGGTCACCACACTTGAGCTTATGGCATCATGGCTGTTTAGCACGTTTTCGATCTCACTGAGCTCGATGCGGTGTCCGAGAATTTTAACCTGATTGTCTATTCTTCCCTTAAACTCAATTTCTCCGTTAAAGTGCATCAACACAAGATCTCCGGTTCTGTAAAGCTTTTGGGGCTTGTCAGTGAAAACATCAGCTATAAACTTGCGCGAGGTTAACTCGGCATGATTCAGATAGCCTTCCGATACGCCTTCTCCTGCTATTAACAGCTCTCCAATAATACCCTGAGGACAGAGCGATAAATGCTCATCCACCACATAACAGCGCGTGTTTGAAAACGGCCTGCCAATGGGGATTTTGTAATAATCACGATGGGCATCTACCACATGAAGCAATTTGCCTATAGTGGTTTCCGTAGGACCATAATGATTGATAATGCTAATACCTGGACGCTCTGATTTGATCTTTCTCACCAGATCAGTACTAAGCTCTTCTCCTCCAAAAATGATCATTTTTAATGGCGAGCCTCCTTGTGCGTCCAGTTCAAGGGCACGCCAGTAAGAAGGCACTATCTTGATGCAGTCAATGCTCTGGGTAGTGAAATAATGCTGGATATAATCAACATCCCTTAAGCTGTTTTTTGAAAACAGGTGAAGGGTTTTTCCAAATACCAGCGAACTAAAAAGGACCGTATTGCCCAGATCCGTAGCAATGGTAGACATTAATCCAAAGGAAGCATTCGACTCAATGGCTATGGCAGCCGATAATCCAGAGACATAATCACTGATGTTTTTGTGATTCACCACAACACCTTTGGGATTGCCCGTTGAACCCGAGGTATAAATAATATAAGCGGCATCGGAACCCAAAATATTTATACCCTTTGCATCCGAAACAACAGGGTATTCTTTATCCAAAAGGATTACTTCAACAGCCGTCTTGGCAAACAATCCGGCATCAGTGGTGTTGCTCAAAACATATTTTGCCTGGGTATCCTCAATGATAAAATTTATTCTTTCGCTCGGATAATCAGGATCTACCGGAACATACACTGCTCCTGCTTTTAAAATAGCAAGCATACCCACAATGGCTTTCTCTAAATGGCTCTCAAAGCATAAAATTATTCTATCTCCTTTGCATACTCCTATACCGGTGAGGTATTGCGATACTGAATTTACCTGATCCAGCAAGGATTCATAGCTCACTTTTGTGTTCTCAAAAACAAGAGCGGCAGCCTTTGGGTTGTTTTGTGCCTGCCTTTCAAATAAGGTCGTAATTGGTTCTTTCGAATAATGTGTAAAAGGCGTATTAAACTCAACTAGCAGCTGTTGTTTTTCCATAGGGGTCAGATAATCAATATCCTGCAATAAAACAGTAGGATTGGCTATGGCCTGTCCCAAAAGGTTCTCTAAATGAGCAAACATCCTCTCTACAAAAACCCCTTCATACAAATCTGTATTATAGGTAATGCTCAGCTTTAAGGTATCGCTTTGTGAAAAACTATAACTAAGGTCAAATTTTGATGTCTTATTGGCTAACGGGTAACTGTTTACCTCCAGATTAATCAGCTCTTCTGATGTGCTTAAGTTTTCAGCCTGGTTTTGCAGCACAACCAAAACATCAAACAACGCCGAGCGGCTCATATCGCGTTTAAGGTCCAGTTTGCCTATCAGTTCATCCAGCGGATACCCTTGATGATCATAAGCTTCCAGTAGAACTTGTTTCTCCAGGTTTACCAAATCCAGAAAACTCCCTGTGCTGTCCAAGCGTGTACGAATTGCAAGGGTATTGAGGTAGAGTCCGATCTGGTTCTCCAGGTCCTGATGTTCCCGCCCTGCAATGGGAGTGCCAATGATGATATCATCCTGACGTGTATAACGGTGAAGCAATACATTTACTCCGGCCATAAGGGTCATGAAAAGCGTCAGATCATGCTCTTGGGAAAAATGCTTCAAGTCCTGTAGAAACTCTTTTGAAAAGGTATGGGTAAGACTCGCTCCATCATAGCGCTGTACCGAAGGCCGGGCTTTATAGCCAAGATCCAGGACCGGCAAATCACCACTAAACTGACCTAGCCAGTACTGCTCTGAATGCTGTAGCTTTTCCTGTTGGGCATCACTGCACATCCATACCGCATAATCCTTAAACTGAATAGATAAGACTTCAAGGCCCGCATCTGTTCCCATAAGAAGTGCATTGTATAGCCTTACCAGCTCTGACACTAAGATCTCCATCGACCAGCCATCTCCTATAATATGGTGCAGCGATAACTGAAAAACATAGTGCTGTTCTTTTAATTTTGCCAGGGTACCTCTGATTAAAGGCGCATTTTCAAGATCAAAAGGCGCATTGTTCTGCTGCTGCAGATAGGCATCAAGCGCAGCAGTCTGGGCAGCTCTCCCTGTAAAATCCTTTTGGGAAATCTCAAAATGTATCTCCCCGGAAGCCTTTACAACCTGTACTACTTCACCCCAGGAGGTAATTTGGAATGAAGTTCTTAAAATCTCATGGCGCTCAATTAAGATCCTAAAGGCATTCTGAAAATGAGAATGGTCAATGCTACCTTTAAAAACAACAGCCGTAGACATATTATAGGCCAGTGATCCTCCTTCGAACTGGCTTAAAAGCCAAAGTCGATTTTGCGAGGAA
>NZ_JADKPQ010000048.1:0-3155 GCF_015350725.1 Flavobacterium sp. CSZ | reverse complement strand
AAAGGCGACGACATACTCTCCCACATAACTGCAGTACCATCTGCGCAGGCGGGCTTAACTACTCTGTTCGGGATGGGAAGAGGTGAGCCCCGCCGCAATAACCACCTTAAGGTCGTTTTTGCAATGGGTAATCAGATTAACTGATCAACATTACACAATATCTTAACATACTGAGATAAAGAAAAGTATTTTTATTTAGTATTTTTAGAAAGTTTCTTCTCCCGACTTTCGTCGGGAGAAAAGGGTGTACATAAGCTTACGGATTATTAGTACTACTCGACTATGACATTACTGCCTTTACATCTATAGCCTATCAACGTGGTCATCTTCCACGATCCTTAAAAGAAATCTCATCTTGTGGTGGGTTTCGCGCTTATATGCTTTCAGCGCTTATCCCTTCCAAACGTAGCTACTCTGCGGTGCCCCTGGCGGGACAACAGATACACTAGAGGTTTGTCCAATTCGGTCCTCTCGTACTAGAATCAGATCCACTCAAATTTCTAACGCCCACAGTAGATAGAGACCGAACTGTCTCACGACGTTCTGAACCCAGCTCGCGTGCCACTTTAATGGGCGAACAGCCCAACCCTTGGGACCTTCTCCAGCCCCAGGATGTGACGAGCCGACATCGAGGTGCCAAACCCCCCCGTCGATATGAGCTCTTGGGGGAGATCAGCCTGTTATCCCCGGCGTACCTTTTATCCTTTGAGCGATGGCCCTTCCATGCGGAACCACCGGATCACTATGCTCTACTTTCGTACCTGATCGACCTGTATGTCTCTCAGTCAAGCTCCCTTATGCCATTGCACTCTACGCACGGTTACCAAGCGTACTGAGGGAACCTTTAGAAGCCTCCGTTACTCTTTTGGAGGCGACCACCCCAGTCAAACTACCCACCAAGCAATGTCCCCCGGATTCCGGGGTTAGGCCTCAGATAAACAAAGGGTTGTATTTCAACAATGACTCCACAACGCCTGGCGACGCCACTTCACAGTCTCCAACCTATCCTACACATCATTTATCCAAGGTCAATACTAAGCTATAGTAAAGGTGCACAGGGTCTTTTCGTCCCACTGCGGGTAAACGGCATCTTCACCGTTACTACAATTTCACCGAGCTCATGGCTGAGACAGTGTCCAGATCGTTACACCATTCGTGCAGGTCGGAACTTACCCGACAAGGAATTTCGCTACCTTAGGACCGTTATAGTTACGGCCGCCGTTTACTGGGGCTTCAATTCAATGCTTCTCCGAAGATAACATCTCCTCTTAACCTTCCAGCACCGGGCAGGTGTCAGGCCCTATACTTCATCTTACGATTTTGCAGAGCCCTGTGTTTTTGATAAACAGTCGCCTGGACCTCTTCACTGCGGCCCTGATTGCTCAGGGCGACCTTTCTCCCGAAGTTACAGGTCTATTTTGCCTAATTCCTTAGCCATGAATCTCTCGAGCACCTTAGGATTCTCTCCTCAACTACCTGTGTCGGTTTACGGTACTGGTACTAATTACCTGAAGTTTAGAGGTTTTTCTTGGAAGCCCTTAGGCGCACTATCTCTTTGTCCGAAGACTCCGAGTACTATCGTATTTCCCCAAGACGCGTGGATTTGCCTGCGCATCTTATAGGTAGGTACTTCAACGAACTATTCCGTCAGTTCGCGGCGCTTTCATCACTCCGTCACCCCATCACAGTAATTAGTAGTACGGGAATATTAACCCGTTAGCCATCGACTGTCCCTTTCGGGTTCGCCTTAGGACCAGACTAACCCACAGCTGATTAGCATAGCTGTGGAAACCTTAGTTTTTCGGTGTGCGGGTTTCTCGCCCGCATTATCGTTACTTATGCCTACATTTTCTTTTCTAACCAGTCCAGCATACCTTACGATACACCTTCAACCCTGTTAGAATGCTCCCCTACCACTTACAGTTACCTGTAAATCCATAGCTTCGGTAATATACTTATGCCCGATTATTATCCATGCTCGTCCGCTCGACTAGTGAGCTGTTACGCACTCTTTAAATGAATGGCTGCTTCCAAGCCAACATCCTAGCTGTCTGGGCAGACAAACCTCGTTCTTTCAACTTAGTATATATTTGGGGACCTTAGCTGATGGTCTGGGTTCTTTCCCTCTCGGACTTGGACCTTAGCACCCAAGCCCTCACTGCTGTGAAACATTATATAGCATTCGGAGTTTGTCAGGAATTGGTAGGCGGTGAAGCCCCCGCATCCAATCAGTAGCTCTACCTCTATATAACTTTATGCACAGCGCTGCACCTAAATGCATTTCGGGGAGTACGAGCTATTTCCGAGTTTGATTGGCCTTTCACCCCTACCCACAGGTCATCCGAAGACTTTTCAACGTCAACCGGTTCGGTCCTCCACTGTGTGTTACCACAGCTTCAACCTGCCCATGGGTAGATCACACGGTTTCGCGTCTAACACTACTGACTAAAGCGCCCTATTCAGACTCGCTTTCGCTACGGATCCGTGGCTTAACCACTTAACCTTGCCAGCAACGTTAACTCGTAGGCTCATTATGCAAAAGGCACGCCGTCACCCCACGAAAGGGCTCCGACCGCTTGTAAGCGTATGGTTTCAGGATCTATTTCACTCCGTTATTCACGGTTCTTTTCACCTTTCCCTCACGGTACTGGTTCACTATCGGTCTCTCAGGAGTATTTAGCCTTAGCGGATGGTCCCGCCAAATTCAGACAGGGTTTCACGTGCCCCGCCCTACTCAGGATACCACTATCTATTATACTTGTTACCCATACGGGGCTATCACCCTCTATGGCGTCACTTTCCAGTAACTTCCGGTTCCGTGTACATAAAATATCGTGGTCCTACAACCCCAACAATGCCGTAACATCATTGGTTTGGGCTAATCCGCGTTCGCTCGCCACTACTTACGGAATCACTTTTGTTTTCTTCTCCTCCGCCTACTTAGATGTTTCAGTTCAGCGGGTTTGCCCACCTATCGGTGTACTATGTCTTCAACATAGTGGGTTGCCCCATTCAGGTATCTACGGATCAATCGGTGTGTGCCCGTCCCCGTAGCTTTTCGCAGCTTATCACGCCTTTCATCGCCTCTGAGAGCCAAGGCATCCCCCATACGCCCTTATTTTGCTTATTGTACCAATCATAAATTAATATGACCG
>NZ_JADKPQ010000047.1:0-3337 GCF_015350725.1 Flavobacterium sp. CSZ | reverse complement strand
AGAAAGACAAACAACGCCATTGGAATCCAATGGCGTTTTTTTTTGCTGTACTTCGCAAATTACTTCCTTTAATTCTTACTATCTTAAATTAATTTCAATTTACTAAAAAATGTCAATCCTAATGTTCTTTTTTTGTGTAGTATTGTAAAACTTTATCATTTGGATTAAATGTACATTTAATAAGCTTGATACGCTGTAGCATCTAGAGTTATGTGCCTTTTTATTAGATAAATACTAACATACCAAATTAAATGATTTATAAAGAGTTTCAGCCCGACACATTATTGACCGACTTCGTTAAGAATTATTGGTGGTTTGAAAATTCTACAACCGAACAACTTGACTTTACAATTTTGCCAGACGGTTGTTTTGACCTTTTAATTTCGTTTTACAACTATAAACAAGAAGAAATTTCGCTAACAGGACTTTGGACTAAACAAGTTGAAGTTTCTATTGACCCAAACAGACAACTTTTCGGAATACGATTTAAATTATTAGCGGTTGACTATATTTTACAACAAAACATTTCAGCTTTTTGCGACAGTGAACAAATAAAAGAAAATGACTTTTGGAGATTAGACAAGGCTTTATTTACAGATTTAGAAATTGAAACAGAAAAGTTGAATAAAATTATGCTTTCAATTTTAGATATTCATAAAGGCATTGACAGCAGAAAGCAAAATCTATTCAACTTGTTACACGAAACAAACGGCGAAAAAACGATTGAACAATATTCACAACAAGTATTTTGGAAAAGCAGACAAATTAACCGTTATTTCAAAGATAGATTTGGTATTTCTTTAAAATCATACTGCAAGATTCTAAGATGCTATGCTTCATTCAAGCAAATTAAAAAAGGACAACTTTATCCCGAACAAAATTATTTTGACCAATCACATTTCATAAAAGACCTCAAAAAATATACAGGAAATAGTCCAACTGAACTTTTTGAAAACAAAAACGACCGATTTTTACAATTGGCAACAATGAAAGAAAATTAGTTTTGCATCATTAATAACATAAAAAAACAGCAAAATGAAATTCAGTAACATCAGACTTTTAGTGAATGACTTTGACAAGTCTTTCGCTTTTTATAACAACATTCTTGGTTTAGAATGTACTTGGGGGAAACTTGGCGATAATTTCGCCAGTTTCAACATTGGCTATCCATCAGGACTTGCATTGTTTAAAGCCGAACTAATGAATATAGCCATCAACAACGCAGACGCAAAGCAAAATGAAATTTTACAAGACAAAATTGCAATCATTGTTCAAGTAAATAACGTAAACGAAACTTATAATTCTTTACAAAGTAAGGGCATTAAATTCTTAACAGAGCCGAAAGATATGACAGCTTGGGGAATTAGAGTTACACATTTTAGAGACCCCGAGAATAATTTAATTGAATTGTTTTCTGACTTGCCAAATGAAAAATGAGATGATTATTTAGCATAAGACGAAAAAGATTTTCAAAAAAGTAAATGATAATAAGAGCAAAACATAATCTCTTTTTCAAATCTTTTATTTTAGATTTTCGAAAAATGTCAGAACAGGGGGCACGGATTGCAAATTTGGGATCAATACGGATCAATACGAAAACTTATGGACTAGCAAAAAAATTACCGCAAAGCACGCAAAGTTTTTTTTTCTGCTGTGTTTGCAGGATCTTTATTAAATTCGCAAAGCTATACATTGCGTCCCTTGGTAACTCTTTGCGAACATTGCGGTTAAACAAGCCAAAACGTGGGAGAGAGTTAAAAAAATTACCGTAGAAAACACTAAGTTTTATTCTTAACTTTATAAAAGGTAAAGTTCATAAGGCTTTGTATTGATCTAGCTTTGTGAACTCTGTGTTTTCTGCGGCATTCACAGATAAAAATCTTTGTGTTCTCTGTGGTAAAAAATAATATTATAAATGACCTTGCTAATTATCCAACCCATTGAAATAAAATATTTAATCTGTAAATTTGACTGAATTAAAGAAGATTAAAACGAAAAAAAATAGAAATTGACTGCACAGCCCATCATCGAAAACTTTAAAAATTATCTTCCGTTAAATAAAGAAGAAAGTTCATTATTAAACAAAAGGACGGCACAAAGACAAATCAAGCGCAGACAAATGATTTTGCAGGAAAACTTTGTTTGCAAACATTATACATTTGTAGTTAAGGGCTGTTTTAAAATGTATAGCGTCGATGAAAAAGGCTCTGAACACAATATTAGTTTTGCGATCGAAAATGAATGGATAGCAGATTTAGGGAGTTTCTATTCAGAAAAACCAAGCAAACTGTTTATTGAAGCAATAGAACCTTCTTTTATCCTGCAAATTGAAAAGCAAGACTTGCTTTACTTATTCGTTAATGTGCCGAAGTTTGATCGAAATTTCAGGGTTATTATTGAAGAAAAATTTATTGAGCTTCAAAATCGTTTATTACAAAATATTAGCTCAAATGCAAATCAACGTTACTTAGATTTTTTAGAACAATATCCACAACTTGCACTAAGATTGCCTAATACTCAAATAGCTTCTTATCTTGGCATTACACCTGAATTTCTTAGTAAAATTCGTAGTGAAACTCATATTAAATAACTTTTACTCTTAATTTATATTAAGACAATTTCTTAAGATTGTTTATAGGATCACTACAAGTTGCCATTGTACATTTACATTATAAATTTTAAAAATGAAAAAATGACAAATCACAAAAATTTCTTTAAGCAATTTGTTGAATTTATTAATACTGCTGATGAAAATTTAGCACAACAGCTTATTAATCCGACAGCAAAATTTTATGTGCCTGGTCAAGTAGAGCCTCTTATTGGTCCAACAGGATATTTGGCAACTATATGGATGATGCGTGAAGGATTTCCTGATATCCAATGGCATTTAGAAGAAATAATTTCAGAAAATGATAAATCTGCTATTCGTTTTACAATGACTGGTACACATAAAGGAACTTTTTTTGGAGTCCCTCCAACTGGAAATAGCATTAAAGTACAAGCTACTAATTTTTATCGTCTTATTGATAATCAGATTACAGAAGAATATGGACAACCTGATTTATTAGCATTATTGCAACAAATTGGAGCAGTACCTACAAATTAAAAAATAATATTCTGATAAAAATAAAAGATAATAAGCATAGGGTTCAAAAATAAACCTAAGTGATGGCGGATAGTTTTTAGCATCCTTCTTATTTTATTTTATATTTTCGAAAAATGTCAAAATTGGCATTAAGTGTTCGATTGCTGTCCCTGATACTCCACAGAATTCCAAAAACTCCAAAGTCACTTGATTTTGGAGTTTTTTTTATTTTTATACCTCCATGAGTTTATT
>NZ_JADKPQ010000046.1:0-3728 GCF_015350725.1 Flavobacterium sp. CSZ | reverse complement strand
AACTGCGTTATTGTGAGTGCAAAAATACAACAGAAGTTTGATTCTGCAAGGGTTTTTGCGAATAAAAATTGAAATATTTTTAATGAACTGATTTTAAAGAAATTCCAAACCTTTAAAATTCCAAATTCCAAGCAAATCTTGACCGCTTTGTGAAAGCGCAGAATATTTACTACTATTTTTCGTATAAATTTCAATGTGTTGTTTTTAAAACATCGTCAATATTTTCAATTATTGAGACATAATTATTTATCACGATCATAACAATTAGTTTCCCGTGGTTAAAACCACAGACTATAATTGAAATCCGATAAAATGAATTTTAATATTCTCTTTATAATCAAACAAATTAGAACCTATTCGTACCAACACATCTTAAAACTCCAAAACGGAGCTTTTATATAATGTACTTCAATGTATTTATTTCGGAATTGTAAAATCTTTCGAAAGTAAAAATTTGACTCATGAAATACCCCTTTTTATTCAACATACAACAACAAGAGCTTTAAAATACACATCATGCCTAATAATTCAAAACATTTTATACTCATTAATAATTTATAAATTATCTGCGTAACAATGTATTAAATCAATAGAAAAAGCGCTTATACCAGAATAAAAATTTAATATTTGTAAGGATAAGTATATAGTTTTTCAAAAATAAACGAATACTTATTTAATGTTTCAGACATAAATTCCAAGTGTCTTAAAATGATTGGGATATTAATCAAACAAAAAAAACAATAGATCATGTTGAAAAAATTAAACTTAAATGGCGCTGTAGAATTAACCGTTAATGAATTAAAATCTATTAATGGCGGAAGTAACTATCCTGGATGTCCTGTACCAGACACGTCTAAAAATTGTTTTAGCGGACCGTCTTATTGCCCAAATCCAGACAAGTTACCAGTATGTGTTAAGCAAAGCGACCTTCAATAGATAATAATACTTTAAATTCATCAATTTGAATTACAACAGAGAGGGAATTAATTCCCTCTCTCTTATTTTTAACAATCTTCATGTTTATCAACAACTTTAGGAACAAAAACTCAAAAGCATATAAAAAGAAAAAAGCTTCTGATTTCTCAGAAGCTTTTTCAGTGCGGATAATAGGACTCGAACCTACACGCCTTGCGGCACCAGATCCTAAGTCTGGCATGTCTACCAATTTCACCATATCCGCTCAATTGTGGGTGCAAAGATAAACATAACTTCTAGATTTCAAAACATTTTTTGAAAAAAAATATTAATTCTCTTTTTCGTATTTTTGAAATTCTATAAAAATTATTTCAATGGAAAATATTAAGTCCTACGTTCAACAACATAAAGATCGCTTTATCAATGAGTTGATCGAATTATTAAAAATTCCGTCGGTAAGTGCCGACACTGCATATTCGCAAGATGTTATCGATACTGCCGAGGCGGTAAAGGAAAGTTTATCAAAAGCAGGCTGCGATTTAGTCGAAATTTGCGATACTCCGGGCTATCCAATCATTTATGGAGAGAAAATAATCGACCCAAATTTACCTACAGTTCTTGTTTACGGACATTATGATGTTCAACCACCAGATCCAATCGAATTATGGACATCGCCACCATTCGAACCCGTAATCAAAAAGACTGAAATTCATCCGGAAGGCGCAATTTTTGCTCGTGGCGCTTGCGATGACAAAGGACAAATGTACATGCACGTAAAAGCTTTGGAGCTTATGGTGCAAACCAATACTTTACCTTGTAACGTAAAATTCATGATCGAAGGCGAAGAAGAAGTAGGTTCAGCAAGTTTGGCCTGGTTCGTAGAACGCAATCAGGAAAAACTAAAAAACGACGTAATCCTAATTTCTGATACCGGAATGATCTCCAACCAACAACCGTCGATCACGACAGGTTTACGTGGTTTAAGTTATGTAGAAGTTGAGGTTACAGGTCCAAACCGCGATTTACATTCAGGTTTATACGGTGGGGCAGTAGCGAACCCAATCAATATTCTGGCAAAAATGATTGCTTCTTTGCATGACGAAGACAATCATATTACCATTCCTGGTTTCTACGATAAAGTTCAGGAATTATCTGCTGAAGAAAGAGCCGAAATGGCAAAAGCGCCTTTCAGCTTAGAAAAATATAAAAAAGCCTTAGACCTAAACGATGTTTACGGCGAAAAAGGATATGTAACCAACGAACGCAACTCAATCCGTCCAACATTAGACGTAAACGGAATCTGGGGCGGATACCAAGGCGAAGGAGCAAAAACCGTTATTGCGAGCAAAGCTTTCGCTAAAATCTCGATGCGTTTGGTTCCTAATCAGGATTGGGAAGAAATCACAGAATTGTTCACCAAACATTTCACCAGCATTGCTCCGTCCGGAGTTACCGTAAAAGTATCGCCGCACCACGGTGGGCAAGGTTATGTTACGCCAATTGACAGCGTTGGATATCAAGCGGCAAACAAAGCTTATACAGAGACTTTTGGAGTTCCTGCAATTCCGGTTCGTTCTGGAGGAAGTATCCCAATTGTAGCCTTGTTTGAGAAAGAATTAAAAAGCAAAACCATCCTTATGGGCTTTGGTTTAGACAGCGATGCGATTCACTCACCAAACGAGCACTTCGGAATCTTCAATTTCTTAAAAGGAATCGAAACTATTCCGTTGTTTTACAAATATTTCGTAGAGCTTTCTAAGTAGTTTAACCGCAAGGTCGCTAAGGTTTCGCAAAGCACGCAAAGTTTATTTTCCTGACAGGTTTCTAAAACCTGTTAGGTATTAAGATACAATCCGTTTATTCTTTAAGAGTAAGCGGATTTTTTTATGGGCGTTTCTTACGGTCGGGCTATCCGCTATATCTTTTTGTTTTTAAAGAAAAAACAAAAAGGATATCGCTCCTATCCCTAACACTTAAAGAAGATTCAAAGGTTTAAAAAGGTTCAAAGTTGCAAAGGCTCAAAGTGACAAAGGTTTTTCTCATCAGAATTGAATAGCCTCCAGCTTTAGCTAGGGGATTTTTTTAGATGAAAAGAATTGGCTTTAGCCAAAATTTTTAAACGCCTGAGAAATTATTCGGCTAAAGCCATTTTCTGCGCATTTATTTTAAACCCCAGCTAAAGCTGGAGCCTATTCAACGTTCGGCAAACTTGAAACCTGAAACCTGAAACAAAAAAAAAGCTTTTTTCTTGCACATTAAAAAAATAGATCTACATTTGTAGAGCAACATCTATGAATGTAGAGTCAAAATAAAAATATGAAAAACCTTCTTTTACTATTTTTTTGCGGAATGATGCTTTTAAGTTGTAAAAGCAAACCTATCAATCAAAAGATTGATAAAAAGAAAGAAGGTCTTTGGGTTGATAATTATGAACAAGATAGTACGACATATAAATCGTTCGAATACTATAAGAATGATCAGCCGGTAAAAAAGTGGAAATCCTACATCAACGGAAAAATCTACAAAACCGAAAAATACAAAAACGGAATCTGTACCGTCAAATATTATTATGAAAACGGAAAACTACAATCAAAAGGAAAAACAAAAATCGAAGTCAATGCCGTAGAAACACATTGGTTCTATTTTGGAGATTGGAAATTCTATTCAGATAAAGGAAAATTAACCGAAATTAAAAAATACAATAACGGCGATTTAATTTCAGAAAAAGCAATAGAATAGGCCACGGGTTTAGCGGATTAAACGGATCTACGCGGTTTTTTTTAGAATATAGAATATAGAATATAGAATATAGA
>NZ_JADKPQ010000045.1:0-6328 GCF_015350725.1 Flavobacterium sp. CSZ | reverse complement strand
AGTGAGAGTGAGAGTGAGAGTGAGAGTGAGACATAACAAAAAAGCTGTTCATAACGAACAGCTTTTTTTAGTTTGAATTAGTAATCTTCCTTATTCCGTAATCGGTGCGCCGGCTAAAATTTCAGCGTTGGCAAACTCTTCAAATTTGGCGAAATTAGCTTTGAATTTCTGAGCCAATTCCAATGCTTTTTTATCGTATAACTCAGGATCTTCCCAAGTATTTCTAGGATTTAAAATTTCACTTGGAACGTTAGGGCAAGACTGTGGTTTTGCAATTCCAAATACTGCATGATTTTTATATTCTACATGATCCAGTTCTCCGTTTAATGCAGCGGTAATCATGGCACGGGTATATTTTAGTTTCATACGCGTTCCTGTTCCGTATGCTCCACCAGTCCAACCTGTGTTGATCAACCAAACTTTTACATCTGCGTCTTTCATTTTCTTAGTTAGCATTTCGGCATAACGTGTTGGGTGTAATGGCATAAATGGTGCTCCAAAACAAGCCGAGAAATTAGGCTGTGGTTCTGTAACTCCTGCCTCTGTTCCTGCAACTTTTGCTGTATATCCAGAGATAAAATGGTATGCTGCCTGACCTGGAGTTAACTTTGAGATTGGAGGCAAGATTCCGAAAGAATCCGCCGTTAAGAAAAATATATTTTTAGGATTGTGCCCGATAGAACCTGGCTGAATATTATCAATATGTGTTATTGGATAACTTACACGTGTATTTTGAGTGATAGAAACATCATCATAATCTACTTCGTTTGTTCCCGGTTTGAAAACCACATTTTCTAACAACGCTCCTTTTTTGATCGCTCTAAAAATGTCCGGTTCGTTTTCTTCGGTTAAATTGATCACTTTTGCGTAACAACCGCCTTCGAAGTTAAAGACTGTATTCTCTGCCGTCCATCCGTGTTCATCGTCTCCAATTAATTTACGTGCAGGATCTGCTGATAAAGTTGTTTTTCCTGTTCCTGATAATCCAAAGAAAATAGCAGTATCTCCGGCTTCACCCACATTGGCACTGCAATGCATTGGTAAAGTATTTTCGAAAACCGGTAAGATGAAGTTTAAAGCAGAGAAAATCCCTTTTTTCATTTCTCCTGTATAACCTGTTCCTCCAATAAGTGCTATTTTTTTAGTAAAATCTAAAATAGCAAAATTAGACTGGCGTGTTCCGTCTACAGCAGGATCTGCCATAAAACTTGGAGCACAAACTACTGTCCATTCCGGAGTAAAATTTGCAAGTTCAGATTCTTCTGGCCTTAAGAACATATTGTAGCAAAACAAATTCGACCAGGCTGTTTCTGTAACAACACGAACATTTAATCTATAATTAGGATCAGAACAAACATAAGAATCGCGAACGAAAACTTCTTTGTTTGATAAAAACTGAGTTACCTTATTATACAATTTTTCAAAAGCAGTTGGGTCAAAAGGAATATTTACATTTCCCCACCAAACTTTATCCTCTGTAATACTATCTTTTACAATAAAACGATCCTGAGGAGAACGCCCTGTAAATTCACCTGTATTAATTGCCAATGCGCCTGTAGAATTCTCGACACCTTGGCCTGATTGCAAAGTGATCGCATGCAATTCATCAGCAGATAATTGGTAACGAACTTTTGCATTTTCAATTCCTAAGTCATTTAACGAAATCGATTGCGAGAAAACTGTGTGACTGTCCATAAATTTTAAGTTGTGTGTGATATTTAGTAAGAAGCAAAATTACAGATTTATTATTAATCCTTTAAAAAAAATTAAATTTTACTTTTATTTATATTAATAAAGTAAAATTTGATCTTTAAATTCAATAAAATAAAAAAATAACGGCTTCAAATTTGCTTTCTTATAATCAATTAAATGAATTTGTTATATTATTTACATATTGAAGTAAAAAACAAGATAAATTCACATAAATAAGATTATATGTTATTTATGAGACAAAATTAAAGATTAATTTTTAGATAGAATTTTTTATTCGGGATTTTATGATTTTCTCTTCAAAATCGTAACAAATAACACCGCCCAGGCAATGATTAATAGAAAACCACCCAAAGGAGTTGCGAATACGATAATTTTGAAATCGAAAACTGTAAGACTTTTAGTAGCTAATAAATAGATAGATCCACTAAATAGAAGAACACCTGCAACAACCAAATTGTAGATTGCTTTTACAGTTTTTTCAGCGATATCTTTTCTGGTCGAAAGAAAAAGTAAAAAGAGAGCATGATACATTTGGTAACGAACACCAACTTCAAAAGTGTTTAACTCTTCTATAGATAAATATCTTTTCAGTAAATGCGCGCCAAAAGCACCCAAAATGATCGATAACATTCCCATAAAAGCTGCTGCTAAAACAATTCTTCTTTTCATATTTTCTATACTTTTTATTCTCCAACAAAAATACTTCAATACATTTTAAAAAGCATTTTAGTTTTCAAAAATCTTTTCCGGAAAAAGAAATTCATTATAATTTGGCTCGAAAATAAAAAATAATACACTTTTTGAAAATTAAAATTGTTATATATTTAACATTTTAATATATTTGTGTTACAAATTTAAACAATGAGAAGTATTTTAATCTTTGGAGCCGGAAGATCTGCATCGTCGCTGATACGTTATTTATTAGCAAAATCAGAAAGCGAAAACCTACACCTTGTCGTAGCTGACTTGTCTTTGGCTTTGGCCGAAAAAAAAACTCAGAATCATCCCAATGCAACTCCAATTGCTTTAAATATTTTTGAGACCGAAGAAAGAAAAGCAGCAATCGAAAAAGCGTCTATCGTAATCTCGATGTTGCCTGCTCATTTGCATATCGAAATCGCCAAAGATTGCATCGAATACAAAAAACACCTTGTTACAGCTTCTTATATTAGTGATGCCATGCAGGCGCTTGACGAAGAAGCCAGGAAAAACAATTTGATTTTTATGAACGAGATTGGCCTTGATCCCGGAATCGACCACATGAGCGCCATGAAAGTTATTGACGAAATCAGGGCAAAAGGTGGTAATATGTTACTTTTTGAATCATTCTGCGGCGGATTAGTCGCTCCCGAATGTGATAATAATTTATGGAATTACAAATTTACCTGGGCGCCACGAAATGTAGTTCTGGCTGGGCAAGGCGGCGCAGCAAAATTTATTCAGGAAGGTACTTATAAATATATCCCATACGGAACGGTTTTTCGCAGAACAGAATTTCTGGAGGTAGAAGGTTACGGAAAATTCGAAGCCTATTCGAACCGGGATTCGCTTAAATACAGATCGATTTACGGTTTAGATGATATCCTGACTTTATATCGCGGAACGATTAGAAGAGTGGGTTACTCGAAAGCATGGAATATGTTTGTACAATTGGGCATGACAGATGACAGTTATATCATGGAAGATTCTGAAAACATGAGTTATCGCCAGTTCGTGAATTCGTTTTTGCCTTATCATCCAACAGATTCTGTAGAGATTAAAACGCGATTGATTTTAAAAATCGATCAGGACGATATTATGTGGGACAAACTTCTGGAACTGGATTTATTTAATCCCGACAAAAAGGTCGATTTACCTAATGCTACTCCTGCTC
Source organism: Flavobacterium sp. CSZ (assembly GCF_015350725.1). Classification (NCBI taxonomy): domain Bacteria; kingdom Pseudomonadati; phylum Bacteroidota; class Flavobacteriia; order Flavobacteriales; family Flavobacteriaceae; genus Flavobacterium; species Flavobacterium sp. CSZ. Next base: position 2,742 of record NZ_JADKPQ010000045.1, on the reverse strand, counting down.
AGATATTAGAAAAAATCTTATCAGACAGTTGGACTCTTGAGCCTAACGATAAAGATATGATTGTCATGTACCATAAATTTGGTTACGAACTGAATGGTAAAAAACAGCAAATCGATTCTAAAATGGTTTGTATTGGCGACGACCAAACTTATACTGCAATGGCAAAAACCGTTGGATTACCCGTTGCAATGGCAACTTTATTGATTTTGAACGGAAAAATTACAACTCCGGGCGTACAGCTTCCGATAAAAAAAGAAGTTTACCAGCCTATTTTAAAAGAGTTAGAGGAATATGGGGTTGTTTTTAATGAACAAAATATGCCTTATTTTGGATATAATCCAGACTTATTTTAGGGTCTGGTTTTGTTGGTTTTTTTTTAGAATTTTTTTAGTTTTTAATTTTATCCGCTTCTACTGACTAGAAGCGGATTTTTTTATTTAAAAGACAATTTAGATGGTTTTTAATTTCCAAAAATGGTTGGTGGAAAATCCATTCTCTGATATCTTCCCTTTACTAGCTTATACTTTTTTGGTGTTTCGTTATCTTGAATTGTTATAGGCAAAGTGTACAGAACGCGAACTGGCTTACCCATTTCAGAGCCGGGATTCCATGCCGGAGAAAGTTTTAGAATTTTTATCGCTTCTTCTCCTATCCCGTAGCCTAAATCTTTTAGAATTTTAAATTCAGAGAGGGTACCGTCTTTTTCTACCATAAATTCTATAACTATTTTTCCCTGAATTTTATTCTTTGAAGCTTCTTCTGGTATTTTAAAATTTTTACCAATGAATTTGTAAAATGCCGGCATACCTCCTGGAAATTCCGGTTGTTTTTCGATTGAATTATTAGATTGAATTTCTGATTCTGATTTTACTAAAGATTCTTTGTCTTGATCCCGCTCCATTTTTACCAATTGATCAGATTTTCTCTTTTTACTATTTCCAGTAATTTCTATCATTTTTGGCCCTTCATTTTTATTTTTTTCAAAGGCATTCTCAAAACCTTTATTTGTATATAAGCTTACTTGATTTTCTTGTGGAAATTTTTTGCCTCTTGCATTTTTATAAACGAAACTATTGTAGTAGTAAACAAAATCATTTTCCTTGTATTGATTCAAATTAGAATTGACTATGTTTATTCCATCAACCCAAACTGCGTATTTAGATTCATCTTTAAATTTTTCCAGCATATTTTTGGTAATTACCACTTTTGCAGGAATTGCCAGTACTAGAGGAATTCTCTTTTTCTCGCTTTCTGTTAATTCAGCATACTTTTTTTGTGTAGCCGTACTTGCTTTATCCTCTTTAAAAACAAAAACGGTATTAGCATAGTATTTTTCAATATTAGAAACGTTTGTTATGCCCTCTGTTTTTGCATCAGTTTTACTTTTCTGAGCAACAGTTTCAATACATAAAAAGAAAACTAAAATTGCCATTATAGGCAGAAGTGCTGTTTTCTTTAAAAAGGTTATTTTTTTGGATGTTGTAGTCGTCATCATAATTAATCTTTTTTTAGTTACAGAATAATTTAAATTACTGGCCAGGTAATATATTGAACCTTGATTTGCTTTTGACAATAATAAATTCTGATAAAACGAAACATTTTTATGTGATGTAATTACTTTATCATCGGCAAGAAATTCGTGATTAAGTTGTATTGCTTTCTTGTAAAAAATAAAAATTGGATTGAACCAAAAAACAATCTTGATTATTTCAATAAATAAAATATCTAAAGAATGTTTTTGATTCACATGAATTAACTCGTGCGTAAACAACTCTTTTTCTATTTTTTTGTTTTGATAATCCATTTCATTTATAAAAATGGTGCTTAAAAAAGTATAAGGAAGTGTTTTCTCTTGCAACAAAACCAATTTTGCATTTTGATATTCTAATACATTATTGATTTTTCCTTTATTAATCAAATTATACAGATTAGTTATAAATCGAAAAAATAAAATTGTCGTTACCAAACCGTAGATAGTCCATCCTAACACAACATAAAAAGGTGTTTTTTTGTCCACGTCCACGATTTTTGCAGTAATTTGACCTGGAATAATTAGATTTTCTGTATTGCTATTTGACACTTCCTGAATTATTTCGATCGTTACAAATGGAAGGACAAATGAAATCAAAAGGCTGCCCAATAAGAAAAACCTATTAAACTGATGCATTTTTTCCCGCTCCAATATCAAATGATAAAAAATCAGGAAAACGCTTAAAGCAATCGTCGATTTTATAAAGAAGTCTATCATTTTTTCTTTTTTTGAATTTCTGAATCGATTATTTTTCTAAGTTCTTCTAATTCTGATGTTGACAAATTGGTTTCTTTGGTAAAAAAAGAAGCAAATTGTGATGCCGAATTATTAAAGAAACTACTGATTAATCCGTTGACGTGTTTCGAGAAATAAACGGTCTTTTCGACCAAAGGATAATATTCTCGAGAATTTCCGAATTCGTTATAGGCTACGAATTTCTTATCGATCATTCGTTTCAAAAGCGTTGCAACGGTTGTGGTTGCGGGTTTTGGTTCGGGATAGGCTTCGAGTAAATCTTTCATAAAAGCTTTTTCAAGCTTCCAAAGATGTTCCATTAATTGTTCTTCTGAGTTTGATAGTTGCATTTTTTTTAAGTTTCTAAGTTACTAAGGTTCTGAGTTGCTGATTTTTTTTTGCCACTGATTAGAATGATTAAAATGATTTTTTTGATGATTACGATTAATCTATATTCTATATTCTATATTCTATAT
>NZ_JADKPQ010000044.1:0-6585 GCF_015350725.1 Flavobacterium sp. CSZ | reverse complement strand
ATATTGGGAGAAGCCTTTCTTAACGGAAAGGCTTTTTTATTTTTAAGGTTTAACCGCAAAGAGCGCTATGATTTACGCAAGGTTCGCAAAGTTTTTTTTATACTTTGCGAACCTTGCGTTTTCACCTTGCGAACTTTGCAGTTAAATCTACACAATCCATTTTGAAATTTGGAATTTTTTAAAATTTTGGAATTTAAATTTCCCTACATTTATATCACAAGAAAGATATTCGATTTACTTCAATGGAACATTCCGGTCAGAAACTAGATAAATACTATATCAAAAAAGTAGATGCTGATAAAAAAAGCATTTACTGTCACCATGATTTGATGGGAGAATTATTTGTGCCTACTCATAAACACGACAAAGCGCAATTGTTATATGCCGAAGGCGATGTGGTTTTTGTAACGACGGAAACCAAAACCTACTTTTTGCCAGCAAGACATTTTATTTGGATTCCGAGTGATGTTGCGCACAGTATTGAACCAAAATCTGAAAGTGTTACAATGCGGAATTTATATTTTCCCGTTGAAAAAGACGAAGATGTATTTTATAAAAGAGAAGGTATCTATCCGGTCAATAATCTTTTATTGCAAATGATGCTTTTTACGAATAGGTGGAATGGTGATCTTAAAAAAGGAAGTCCGAATTTTGCCATTGCCAAAGCGATCAAAGCAATATTACCTCAAATTTGCCTGACCAATTTACCTTTAGAGTTACCACAGCCCAAAGATCCGCGTTTGAGTAAAATTTTGCGACATATAGAGAATAATCTGGGAGAAACAATTCTGTTTGCTGAGGTGGCGCATCAATTTGGGTATAGCGAACGCTCTTTGTATCGCTTGTTTCAGAAAGACCTTAATATGTCATTCATTCAATATTATACCATTCGAAGAATATTAAAAGCTATTGAATTGCTGCTTGACAGAAAACTTTCAGTCAAAGAAGTCGCTCAGGAAGTAGGTTATAGTAGTGTACCGACATTCAGTAATACTTTCTTTAAATTCCTCGGACAAAGACCTTCTGATTACTTAAATGGAGAAGATATCTTGAGAACTAAATAGAAAGTTTTTTGCCCACGGATTTTACTGATTTAACAGATTTCCACGGGTTTATTTTTATAATATCTGCAAAATCAACTTTAATCTTTTTTAAATCTGCGTGAAACCCCAATTTGTTTGATTTTTCACAACTTGTTGTTTTTCAATATTTTAATATATCGTTTTCGAAAAATAAAATTTTAACATTTGTCCGAAATGAATATGTTATTGACTTTTTAGAATTATCAGTCAACGAAAAAATGCAGGAACTTTGCAGTATTAAAATATTTATATATTCATGTTCCTTAAAACAACAAATTCTACAGAAGATTGTTTTCTCAAAATCGTGTTGATATTTATAATCGTATTAACATTCAGTAACGTACAAGCTCAGGAAATTCACTCGGTTTCGTTAAGCGAAGCGTTGAAACTGGCCAAAGAAAACAACAAAAAAATCCTTAGATCTCAATTAGAGACGACGCTCTCAGGGCAAAACATCAAAGAAAGAAAAGAACTCCGTTTGCCGGACATCGAATTAAACGGTGTGTATTCGAGAATTACCAATATTACGGAATTTAAAGGAAGCGGTTTCTTAAAGGATAAAGAAGTAACCAAAGCGATTCCTGAAATTTATGAGGTGAATTCCACTTTTAAAATGCCAATTTATGCCGGAAACAAGATCAATAACGCCATCAAAATTGCCAATCAGGAAAATGAAATTGCCAAAATAAAAAGCGAAAAGACTGAAAATGATATCGAGCTTGAAGTGGTGGCTAATTATCTGGCAATCTATAAAATGATGGAACTTCAGAAGATTTTTGAAGAAAACATCAAAGAAGAAAAAAGCCGATTAAAAGAAGTTCAGTCCCTTCAAAAACATGGAACCGTTACAAAAAACGAAGTTCTTAGGGCAGAATTACAACTTTCGGATCGTGAACTGAACTCCTTGACGAATTCTAAGAATATAAAGATCGCATTGCATGATTTAAAAACGTTGATTCAGCTTCCGGAAAATGAAGAAGTAGCGATTGATACTACGGCCAATATGGATAAAATGAGCGGTCTGGATCCGTATGATTTTTATTTACAAAAAGCTTTTCAGAACGAAGAAATGCGAATCGCCAGTCAGGAATTGAACATCAAAAAAACAGAACTGAAGTTGGTGAAAGGAAATTATTTGCCAACGGTAAACTTCTTCGGGAATTATGGTTTTTATTATCCTAATTACAAATTTTTTCCACCAAATCCGTATTTGTACACTTTAGGGCAAATTGGTATCGAGGCGCATTTTGATCTTTCGGCTTTATATAAAAATAAAACCAAAGTAGAACAGGCTACGACGCAAATCGAATGGCAAAAAATGCAAACCGAAATTATCAAAGATGAAATTCAGGATAAGCTGTTTAAAGAACATACACAATATCAGGAAATCCTTGAGAAGTTTGTGGTGGTTGATAAAGCTTTGGATTTGGCCAATGAAAATTACCGAATCGTAAAGCTGAAATACCTCAATCAATTGGTTTTAATAACCGAAATGGTCGATGCTGATAACGCTTTACTACAGGCCAAATACAACAAGATTTCTACCCGATTAGACGCTATTCTAAAACATTACGAATTGCTTCACACGGCGGGGATAATGCCGGAGGAGATTTAGATTAGAATAAAGAGAATGGAGGCAAGATTTTAGAAGAAAAGAGAATAGAGCATAGAAAATAGAGAAAAGATAATAGAAAAAGATATACAGTTATTATGGTTAAGATAAAAAATGAAACTAAGAGAAACAGAACGTTTCATATATTAATAACAATTATTGCCTGCGTATTGGTGGCAAGCGGAATCATTTTAGGAATTTGGTTTTATGTGTTTAACAGAAACCACGAAGAAACCAATGACGCTCAGGTGGAGCAATATGTAACGCCAATTATGTCGCGAATTACAGGTTATGTGCAGGAAGTTCGTTTTGATGAAAATCAGTTTGTGCATAAAGGAGATACTTTGGTAATTATTGATAACAGAGAGTACAAATCGAAATTGAATGTGGCGCTGGCCGATGTACAAAGTGCGAAACAAAGCAGTGTTGTGGCCGAGAAAAATGTGGCTACAACAGCAAGTTCAACCGCAATTGGAGAATCGCAATTGGCTGCCGCCAAAACGAATCTTTGGAAAACAAAATTAGAATATGAAAGATACCAGGCTTTAGTAAAAGACGAAGCCGCAACCTCGCAACAATTAGAGAAGGTAAAAGCAGATTACGAATCGGCGCAGGCTCATTTTCAGGAAATGCGAGAAAGAATTCAGTCTTCTAATTTAAGCACTTCTCAGGCGCAGGCCAATGTTCCTACGATGCAAACCAATATAGCATCAAAACAAGCTGTGGCAGATAATGCAGCATTGTTTCTTTCGTATACTATAATTACAGCGCCTTATGACGGTTGGGTAGGTAAAAGAACTTTGCAGCCGGGACAATTGGTAAAAGAAGGTCAATCGTTGCTTTCTATAGTAAGCAAAGAAAAATGGATTACAGCCAATTTTAAAGAAACACAATTACAATATTTAACCGTGGGTCAGGAAGTTCGAATTCAGGCCGATGCTTTAAGCGACAAAGAATTTACAGGAATCATAACTTCATTATCTCCTGCAAGTGGCGCAAGATTCTCGCTATTGCCTCCGGATAATGCAACAGGAAACTTCGTGAAAATCGAGCAAAGAATTCCGGTTCGTATTCAGTTGAAAGAAACCGATAAGCACGCCGAATTTTTAAGAGCCGGAATGAACATCACCGTTATCGCCGAACACCAATAAAATGGAAGATAAAAGTATATTTAAATCCTGGGTTCCCAAGTGGGCAATCATTATTATTTTGTTTGTCTGTTTGCTGCATTCCATGATTTTATTGGGAGTTTATACTTCAAACGTAACCTACGCGGCAAGTTTTCTGGACATTGAGCCCGAAGATTTGCAGTTTGCGATGTGTGTTACCTACGGAACTTTGCTGGCCACGATTTTGATCGAAAGTAGATTTTCGAGTTTTTTCCCGGCAAAAAATTATCTGATAGCGGTGTATTCCCTAATCGGGATTACGATTATTTCATCGGCGTATATTACTAATTTTTATCTTTTTTTATTGCTAAGAGTGGCTGAGGGAATCTTAATGGCGCTTCCGGTAATTACGATCAGACAATTATTGATCGAACAGTTTCATTCTAAAAATGCCATTATAATAGGTTTCTCCTTTTATTACGGCTCGTTGTTATTGTCAACGCCATTTATTATGAATATTGCCGTTTGGTTTCTGGATCATTACGATTGGAAATACATGCTGTATGTTTCAGGCGGACTTCAGGTTCTGAATGTCTTTTTGATTCTGGTGACTTTTCGCGGACATAGAATTACAAAGAAAATCCCTTTGTATCAAATCGACTGGATCAGTTATATTTTGGTTCTAACGGCGATTCTCTGCGGTGCTTACTTTTTTGTGTATGCCGAAAAAAAATACTGGTTTGAGTCTTCGCACATGGTTCTAATGCTTGTGATTGCTTTGATAACAGGGGGGTTATTCATCTTTAAAGAGCTTTTGGTAAAAAGACCCACTTTTGATTTCGAAGTATTTAAATACGCCAATCTCCGAATTGGGTTTTTATTGTTCTTCTTGTTTTATATCAGCAGAGCAACATTGAGTCTTTGTCATTCGGCGATGTTTTCGATCTGGAATTGGGATCCATCCCGAGTTGCCGGAGTACAATACATAAACGGACTAGGAAATGCAATAGGGCTTATTTTAGCCGCTTATTTCCTGATGAAATCCGTTTCGACCAAGCTTATTTTTATAATAGGATTTTCGCTTATTGCGTTGTTTCATTTTTGGTTTACGTTTCTTTTTGTGCCCGATGTCGCGTTATCAGATATTATCATTCCTTATATTCTGCAAGGCATCGGTGTCGGATTTTTATTCGTACCCTTAATATTATTCACCACATCATCAGTTCCGGCAAAAATGGCGGTTTCTTCGGGAATTGTTGGGGTTTCAGGACGTTTTTGGGGAAGTACAATTGGGTTTTGTGTGATGCAGAACGCAATGGTATTTTTAAACAAAAAACACTTTCTTAAACTAAGCCAATTTGTAACCGGCGACAATCCGCAAACTCAGGAAACAATAACCAAAACAGTGCAGAGTTTCGCTGCAAAAGGATATTCACTAGACGAGTCGAATGCTCTCGCCTTAAAAAAAGTATTCGGAACCATCACCAAACAATCGACTTTACTGGCCGATATGGAAATTTATACCATTGTAGGTTATGGATTGGTAGTTTTGATTATTCTTATCGCATGCAATCAGCATTTAAGACAAACAATGACTTTGGTAAAAAGTAAGGTTTGGATAGGCTAATGAATTAATCTCGCAAAGTTGCGAAGACGCAAAGTTTTTTTGTTTCACGCAGATTTAAAAAGATTTAAGCAGATATGCGCAGATAATTATTATAATTCATCAAAAAATAAATCTGCTTAAATTCTGCAGAATCTGCGTGAAAAATCCTTTTAATCTTTCTAATCTGTGGTTATAAATGAATCTTTGCGACTTCGCGACTTTGCGAGATTCAAAAAACTCTGCGAGAAACCTCCGCACAACTCTGTGGAAATAATTATCTTGCAACCGTTAAAAAAAACAAAACATACAATGAAGCAGCAATGTGTAATTTTTGATATGGATGGCGTGATTTGTCATACCAATCCGCATCATGCAAAAGCTTTCGAGGCATTTTTCGATAAATATCAAATTCCTCATTCAGAACAAGAGTTTGAAGAGCATATGTACGGAAAACATAATGGTTATATTATGACGCATTTCTTCAAGCGTCCCATTACAGGAGAAGAACTCATAAAACTAGAAGACGAAAAAGAAGGAATGTTTCGGGAGATTTATAAAGACAAAGTCGAAACCATTCCGCATTATTTGGATTTTCTAAGCGAATTGAAATCGCGAGGTTTTAAAACAGCCGTGGCAACATCGGCACCGCGCGCTAATCTTGATTTGATTATGGGAGCGCTAAAATTCGAAGACAAAATGAACTCTGTAATGGCCAGCGAAGACGTAAAATTTCATAAACCTAATCCCGAAGTTTATCTGGAATCTGCAAAACGTGTTGGCATTTCTCCGTCTAATTGTATTGTTTTCGAAGATTCATTCTCAGGCGTTACAGCGGGATTAAATGCCGGAATGAAAGTTGTTGGCGTTTTGAGTACACATACAAAAGAACAACTTCCGCCATGTAGTTTTTACATCAATGATTATAGCGAAGTAAATGTTGATAAGGTCTTGGAGTTATTAAATAGCTAGAATTTTTAAACCATATAAGTGATAAGTTCATTTAAATACAGCCTTTGTCAAAGTTTTAAACTTTGACAAAGGTTTTTTTACGCACAGTTTGTCATTCTGAGAAACGAAGAATCACAGTAGTAATTCGACAAAGATTGACGACATTCTGTATGGAGTTTCTAGTGTGATTTCTCCCTTCGGTCGAAATGACAATATTGGGGTTACATT
>NZ_JADKPQ010000043.1:0-6618 GCF_015350725.1 Flavobacterium sp. CSZ | reverse complement strand
GGCGTTAAAATCAAATAATAATTCTTGACGTTCTGCAGCTATCAGATAGTTGATGTTTTCTATTTTGACCGATGGATCCAAAAGAACTGATTCCATAAGTGCACTGAAATGATGCATCAGTCTTTCGATATCGGCCCTTTGGTAGATATCGGTATTGTATCTTACTGAAAAAGACAAACAATCATTTACTTCCTGAAATATAAATTCAACATCAAAAACGCTGGCTTCCTGACCTCCGCTAACTATTTTATCATCAAACTCCACTGCATACTGTTTAGCTTTCTGTGCTGTATTTAGCATTGTTATTGCAATATCGAAAATTGGATTTCTGTTTAAATTTTTATCTAAATTCAAAGCTTCTACTAATAAATCAAATGGATAGATCTGATTTGAAAAATCCGACAATACAGAATCTTTAACGCTATTGAGAAATGATTTAAAATTATTAGCCGGATCTACTGTATTTTTCAAAACAATGGTATTGACAAAACATCCAATTTGTGCTTCTAAATCTGAGTCTTCCCTACCTGCCACAGGAGTGCCTATAAGTATGTTTTGCTGCGCAGTATATTTATATAAAAGAATATTTAAAAAAGCAACAAGCCCCATATATAAACTGGCTCCTTCATCCTGACAAAGTTTTCTAAACTTATTTGTTAGTTCTGGAGAAATAAATGAATTTAACCGATATCCGTTATGAGTTAAAAATTTTGGACGTGATTTAGCACCCGGTAAATCTAATTGCGGAATCTCACCTGATATTTTTTCAATCCAATATTTCTTATAGGTGCTGTACTGATCATCAATAATACTTTTTGCCTGCCATTCTGCATAATCTTTATATTGAATTCGCAGTTGGTCTAATTCACAGTTTACACCTGCTTTAAAAGCTTCATAAAAGGCGAATATTTCGTGAATTAAAATATCAAAAGACCAGCCATCTGTAATAATGTGATGCATACAGGAATAAACTACATAATGGTCTTCGGCTATTCTAAGAAAAGCAATTCGAAACAATGGACCATGTTCAAGATCAAATGTTTTGCCTTTATCCTCTTCGATATACAGATTGGCCAGATGATCAGCGTTGGGATGAGCACTAAAATCCTTCCAGTCAATTTTAAAAGAATCCTTAGTGTCTTTTACAATGAGCTGTCTTATCTCTGCATCATTATTTAATCTAAATACAGTCCTCAATATTTCATGGCGACTAATTACGCTCTGCAATGCTTTTTCAAAGAGCTTCAAGTCATAATGGCCAATAATTTCAGAACGATTTACCAAATTATATGCTGCAGAATATTCTGAAAGCTGACTTTGTATCCATAATCTCTTTTGAGCATTTGACACGGCATAGTCATCCTTTTCTTCAGCTTTTGCAATTCCGTTTTTTTGTATTGCATTTTCAGATAAGAATTGTATCAACTCCTGCTTTTTATCTTTTAGCCTTGCTATAATTTCATTATCCAGCTCACCATCGAAATTAATCTCGAGGTCCTGTCCCTTTAATGAAACTCTAATATTTTTACTCTCTAATTCTTCTATAAAATCTAACATTTATCTATTATATTTTAAGTTTAAATGACAATTGTGTTTTTTCCTGCCGGCTTATTCTGGATCGTAATTAAAGCAAGCATTATTTCTATCTGCTCTGCTAATTTTTTAACATTTGGGCTTGAATAAAGATCTTTTATATTGAGATCGACATTAAAGAGTTTGTTGACACGTTTAATAAATGTCATTGCTTTAAGGGAATCTCCGCCTAACTCAAAGAAATTATCCAAAACACCTATTGTATTGAGACCATAAAAAAGTTCAAGCATATTACAAAGCTCTTTTTCTATGGCGCTTACCGGGGCAACGTAGTCTTCTTCAAGATTACGGTCAACAGGGTACGGCTCGACACTATCTTTGTTTTCGATTTTATCGTTATTTTTATTTATCTTACCATTGGGATCCTCAGAGGAAATGATAATCTGGGGATAATAATACAGCTGAAGTGTTTTTTCGAACAATTCAATTAACTTATTGTCGCTTATTTTATCCTGGTTGATTCCATCCAGATTGACACAAAACCAATTTTTGAGTTCGTCTCTTTTATGATTGCAAAATGCATCTATAAATGTATTTGCTATTGCATAAGCACCGTAGGTTAATCCTCCCAGAATAGTTGCCAGACTTGATGTAATCCATACAAAATCGAGTGAACGTTCTTTTGAAACTCTGTATATGTTTAAAGTTCCGTTAATTTTAGGATTAAATTGTTTTAAAGCAATATCGCTGTTTAAATCATCTATGGTCCTGAAGGTTTTTGTATCGTTATTACCTGCTGTGTGAATTATTCCGGAAATTTTTCCATAATCCTGTTCTATTTTTTGGATCGTTTCCTTAAAATGATCATAGTCAGACACATCCGAGTCATAATAGTAGATGGGTTTGTTATTTCGTTGTGCATCTTGCAGATATTCTATGTTTTTGGCTAGAACTTCATTTTCTTTACTGGTTTGCGCAATGGTATTGCCTACTTCATCTGAGTTAATTTTTTTTCTGCCAATTACAATTATTGTGCTTTGATAATTTTCAATTAAATGGTCTGTTAAAATTTTACCCACTTTTCCTAATCCTCCTGTAATTACATAGGTTTTGTTTTTCTGTAAAACGGTCTCATTATTTATGTGGTTATCAATTTCGATATTTTCGTAAAATTCAACCCATCGAATTTTATTTCGATACGCAACTGCCGGTTCTGAATAGTTGAATTTTAACTCCTCGACTATTTTTAAAAGAATTTCCGGATTATCTTCTTGCTGCTTAACATCAATGGAACAACTAAATATTGAAGGATTTTCCTGTGCTAAAACATAAAATTGTTTTATAGAGGTTAACATCGCAATATTGTTTTTTTCATCGCCCAAAACATTTTGTCCCAGATCAGATAAAACAGTAATTTTTTTTATCTGATCCGGAAAATGATTAATCAGACATTTGCTTAAATTATTTAATGTAGAAAAAATCTTAACCAAAGATTCCTGGCTGTAATTGGTGAAATTCCAATTAAAGATGATTTGGTTTACCGGAATATTTCTTCGTTCAATTTCATGAAAAAGCGATACAAAATCGTCTTCAGAAGAAGGGTTTACAGCAAAAGTACTCTCATCAATTACATCGAAAGCTATTCCTTTTAAAACTTTCATCAAAGACACTCCATCTTCTTTAAATTGTTTTTCTACTGAATTAATTAGGTTCTCCTGGTCGGAAAAAACTAAATAATTCTGATCTGCATTGTTGTGTTCCTTTTTATTTAAAAGAGATCGTTTCCACTTTGGCAAATAATACCAATTGTTTAAATTGTTATTATTTAAGGCTCCCATTTTACTAAGATTTACAAAAGGATCAACCGTAAAATCTAGTTTATTCTTATCAAAACAATAGGTTGGTGCACTAATTTTATATCTGATTTCAGCAGCATAATAGTGCTCCCAATTGATACTTTTACCCTGACGCCAAAGTTCAGCAATACCATAAGTAAATTTCTTACTGTCATTTACTTCCTCATTAAAATGTCTGACTAATTGTACTGTGGAGTTATTGTCTGAATATAATTTATTTTGTTTTATAAGCGATGAAAGTGTTTTTCCAGGCCCTATTTCTATAAAAACATTATGTCCGTTTTGCAGGATAAATTCTGCCCCTCCTTTAAAGTTTACTGTTTTTCGTAAATGCTTCGCCCAGTATTCTTTTGAAGTTGCTTGCTCATCTAAAATTAATTTACCCGTTAAATTAGAAACAAATGCGAACTTAGGTTTTGAGAATGCAATGCTTTCTAATTCACTTGTATAAAGATCCAACACCTCGTCCATCATTTGTGAATGGAATGCATGAGATGTTTTTAATTTTGAATATCCAATATCCCTGCTTTCCAGCTCGGTTATAAAACCATCAATAAGCTCTGTCTCACCTGAAATAACACAAGAATCATCTGAGTTTACAGCCGCAATCGACAACTCTTTAGGTAAGAACTCTAAAATATCACTAATTGGTACTCCAATTGCCAACATTTTCCCTTTCTTAACCCTGCTCATTAAATCGGATCTTTTAACCAGTATTGATAATGCATCTTTAAATGAAAATACCCCGGCCGTACATGCCGCTACATATTCCCCTAAACTGTGTCCTATCATTATATCGGGCTGAATTCCCCATTTTATTAACAACTGCCCCAGTGCATACTCAAATAAAAATAAGACTGGCTGTGTGTAGCGGGTATTATTGATGAAGTCAGTAACTTTTTGATCTGAATTTTTATAACCAATAATTTCAGCATAATCCGTTCCGGTTATATCTAACAATAAACGGAATCCTTCATCTATAATTTCCTTAAAATCAGCTTCGTCATGATATAGATCAATTCCCATTCTATAATACTGGCTGCCTTGTCCAGGAAACAAGAAAACAGTTTTTCTGTTTGTTTTAAAAGTCAGAACATTTGTGTCGTTTTTTAAATCACTGAGATTTTCAATGAGTTCTTCTTTATTTTGACAAACAAAAAATCTTTTAAACAAAAATGATTCTCTTCCTGACTTTAACGTATAGGCCAAATCAGCTAAATTAAAATCCTCAGTCCCTGCAAATTGTTTTAATTTACGGGTATAGTCATTTAATGATTTTTGGCTCTTTGCCGAATAAGGTATTATTTGATATGGTCTTGATTTTACTTCACTTTGAGTTTTTTCATACTCCTCTAAAACCACATGGGTATTTGTACCGCCAATTCCAAAACTACTTACTCCTGCTCTTAAAGGATAAGAATTGTTATTTTCCCATTTTTTCAATGCTGTATTAACATAGAAAGGTCCTCCTTCAAAATTAATATTGGGATTAGGGTTTTTAAAATGTAGTGAGGGAGGAATCATTTTGTTTTTCAGGGCTAGTGTTGTTTTTACTAAACCTGCTATTCCTGAAGCATAGTTCAAATGACCAAGATTTGATTTTAAAGATCCAATGGCACAATCAAATGTTTTATCGTAATTAAAAGCTTTATTTAAAGCTTCTATTTCTATAGGATCACCCAATGTTGTACCTGTACCATGAGTTTCAATATAAGATATTGTATTGCTGGGTACATTGGCAATTTTATGTGCCATTTTTATACAATCTGACTGTCCAGCAACACTTGGAGCTGTATAGCCAACCTTTCTTTTTCCATCATTATTGGAAGCCGATGAACGAATAACTGCATAAATATTATCACGATCTTTTATGGCATCTTCTAACCTTTTTAAAACCACTACTGCTGAACCTTCTGATGCATAAGTTCCCGTTGAATCTTTATCAAAAGTTCTACAGTAACCATCTTTAGAATTGATCATGCCCTCTTTATAAAAATAGCCGATGTTTTTCGATGTTTTCACATTAATACCGCCGGTAACTGCTATAGAGCACTCTTTAAGCAGTAAATTTCTAGCTGCTATGTGCAGAGCAGAAAGGGAACTTGAACATGCGGTATCAATTGAATAACTTGGTCCTTTCAGATTTAAATTATACGATATAATTGTACTTAGGTTGTTTTTATTAGTAATAAATGACTGGTAAAACGAATCAACATTTTTGTTGGGTTGTGACAAACTATGGGCAATCCAGTTAAAATTATCCGAAGCCGATAGATACAATCCTATTTTATCTTTGTACGTAAAAGGATTGTAACCAGAATCTTCAAGTGCCAGCCATACCTGCTCATGGAGTATTCTTATCTGAGGATCCATAATATTGGCCTCATCTTTAGTGTAGCCAAAAAATTGAAAATCAAAATTGTCAAAACCATTTACCTGTGTTTTTGACTTTACAAAACTAGGATCTTTAATTACCCGTGAGTCTACACCCAATTCTTTCAGTTCCTGGTCGGTATAAAATTGATTGAACTCAGCTCCGTTTTTTATATTATCCCAAAATTCTTTTGGATTTTCAGTTTTTGAGAATTTGCAAGACATTCCTACTATAGCTATATCTTTTTTTATTGAATCTCTTTCCATAGTTTATTTTATTTAATCTTCAATTAGTGATAAGAAATCGTCAATCTCTTCTGAAATATTTTCGTCATTATAATCTGTTTGTTCTGTCTCTTTCTCTGCACGAAAATTATTAGACAGTTCGTAAACATTTGGATATTCAAATAAAAATGAGACTTTTAAGTTTATTTGAAATTCACTATTTATTACACTTACCGTGTTAACCAAATTAATTGAGTTCATACCTAAGTCAAAGAAATTATCATTAATTCCAATTTCATTTTCTTTGCAATTCAGTACATTGGAAATAATTCTGATTATTTTTTGTTCAAACTCATTTCTAGGTGCTTCATAGACTTTTTTAATTAAATCCTCACTTTTTATAGTAGGGAAAGCCTTGAAATCTATTTTACCATTTACCGAGAGCGGTATTCTCTCAATTTTTATATAATACCCCGGTACCATAAATTCTGGTAACCTTGCCTTGAGGTATTCTCTTATCTCAGATTTATCTTTTTCAATTTCAGACACATAGTATAATGTCAGTACCTTTTCGCCATTATACTCATTCACTTTTACTACAGCCTGAGTAATATCTGGAGAAAAACCAGCC
>NZ_JADKPQ010000042.1:0-7523 GCF_015350725.1 Flavobacterium sp. CSZ | reverse complement strand
AAATTGGCCGGATTTTAGAAACTTTTGTCCGGTTTTGGGTAACAATTATATAAAAAAACACTTCTAAATTTGTTTATAATTTTTCTGATTATAAAATTATTGCTTTGAAAAACAGCAATTTAAAAATTTAGATTATGAAAACATCTGTTCATGTAAAAAGAATTATAATAGAAAGTATTTGTTTACTCTATGTGGTATTATTTGTTTATGCATCGGTAAGCAAGCTTTTGGATTTCGAAAGGTTTCAGGTACAGTTAGGACAGTCTCCATTATTGAGTGCTTTTGCTTTGTGGATCGCTTTGTTAACCCCTATCATAGAACTAATTATTGTTGTATTACTTATATCTTCAAAAACTCGATTTTTAGGACTTTTTTTAGCACTCTCAATAATGATAATGTTTACCACCTATATTTTCATTGGATTAAATTTTAGTTCTTATGTTCCCTGTTCCTGTGGTGGTATCCTGGAGAAAATGTCTTGGAATGCTCATTTGATTTTTAACTGCTTTTTTATTTTAATTGCTGTCTTGGCAATAAGGCTTTACCTTGAATTCAATAATAACAGTATTTCAAGGAAAAGATCAAGATTGTACTATGGTTTGACTATTGCATCTGTACTATTTAGTGTTTTCTCTGTCGTTGTTCTATTTTGGACTTCCGAGGATATTATGCATCGAAAAAATCCTTTTTTAAGGAGGTATATCAAGGATGCTGTTAAGCTTGTCCATAGTGAGGATTTGAAATACAATTCATATTATTTTTCTGGATTTTCTGATGCTCAATTGTATTTGGGGAATTATACAGATCCTCTGGGAGTACTTGCAATCGATACTTCTTTTAAAGAAAAGAAAACCAATAGAATACTTTTTGAAGATAATGAATTGCCTTTCCGAATGATTATTATCAAAGTGAAGGGGCCATATTTTTACCTAACAGATGGAAATGTTCCGGTTATTTATAGAGGCAGATTGGCAGAATGGGAAGCCAATGATGAAATTAAAAATATTTCACGTTTTACAAAAGTAGAAATTATTGATCAGACCTCTTTTGTCTTTAGAAACAATAGTGGTATAAAGGGAGCCCATTTAATTGGATTGTATGATTCTGAGGCGCTACCCAATATTAGGTATTTCCCTAACTTATTACACCAGCAACTCGACGGTATATTTGACACAGATGGAAGTTTGCTTTATAATGCTGAAAACAAAAAAATAATCTATGTGTATTTCTATCGTAATGAATTTATTGTTTCAGATAAACAAGGAAGTTTTAAAACAAGACATACAATAGATACTATAAGCAAAGCAAAAATAAAGGTGGCTTATTTAAAAAATAACACTCAAAGCAAAATGTCTGCGCCCCCTTTTATGGTGAATGCATCTGCAACAACCAAAAACAATCTACTTTTTATAAATTCCAAAGTTCCAGGACGCTATGAGAATATTAAAAATTGGAATGTAACATCAGTGATTGATGTATATGATTATCAGAGGAATGTTTATTTACTAAGTTTTTCTTTGTTTGGTTTAGAAAAGAATAAAATTCAATCTATGTTTTTGACCTCTGAATACCTGTACACGCTTAGCGGATCTGAACTGCGCATGTACAAGCTAGGAGCATTGCTAAAAAAGGAAATGGTGAAAAAAACATCTAACAAGTTATGAAGATATACTGGCCAGTATCAGGAATTAAGATCGAAAACCTGTAGAAAAAAGTAGATCATGTTTAATTTAATATTTATTATTATGAAAACAATATCATTAAAAAAGAGAATGGCCACAGCTGCTGTTGTAGTCATGGGAATTTCTGGTGCTTTTTTGACCACCTCTATGCAAAGCACTTCTAAAGATGCTCATCGTGATGGGTATATCAACAGCCTTACTGGAATCTGTGATGTGAGAGTAGACTGTAGTGATATTCCCACTGTAGCTTGTGAGTCAAACAATCAGCAAGCTAAAGGTGAGGACTGTACAGAAATCCTTTTTCAACCTTAAGTGAATACTAACCTTTTAAAAAGTAATGCAGCTCGTAATTGAGCTGCATTATTTGTTACATGCATTAGTTTAATCCCTCTTTAATCCAAGGTTCAGGTTCCTGTTTTTTAAGAAAGTAATCAAACCACTGTTGAACTCTTATGCTTAAATCTTTTTGATTATCTGGCCTCGACAATATATGACCCTCGTCGGGGTAAAGCAGCATAATATTCTTTTTCTGTAACTGACGCAGTGCTAGGTGAAATTCTACACTTTGATGCCAATCTACTTGAAAATCTTTTTTTCCGGTCCACAATAGAAGGGGAGTTTTTATATTATTTACAGCTGCAATTGGTGAATTCTTTGTATAAATGGAAGGATCTTGAAAAGGTGTTGTCCCCATTCTAAATTGTTCACTCTGGAATCTCCACATATCAGGTCTTCCGGTATTCCATCCTACAGTGAGATAAAAACTGTTCAAATCTGTTACTGCTGCTCCTGCAACTGCAGCAGCGAAGATATCAGTTTGGGTAATGAGATAAACAGATTCGTATCCTCCAAAGGAATGTCCGATGAGTCCAATTTTATCAGCGGACACTACCCCTTTTTTAATAACAGATGACACTGCAGATGTAACACAATCAAGGGTAGCCACTCCAACATTGCCGGTTTCATGTTTAATATCGGGACAAAGGACAAAGTATCCGTTTAAAGTGAAAACAGTAGGATTATAACCTGCCTGTAAAAGAAGGCTGGGGTTGTTATACAAATGTACTTTATTAGACTGTTTTTCATACACATGAACAATCATTGGGTATTTTTTATCAGCCTTGTAATTAGAAGGATAATATAAAATTCCTTTCAATTTTTCATTTTTAGAATTAGTATACTCCACCAGCTCGGAATGTCCCCAATAGAAGCGTTCCTGTTGCGGATTGCTTTGAAAAAATGTTCTCGGGGCATTGTTTTCTTTTTGGAATACTAACGATGGTGGTTGGTCAAAATTTTGCTGCTGATATACATAAGATTTATTTTTTTCATTGTAGTAAATCTGATCAATATTGCTGAATTTGTAAACCAGTGCTTTCTCATTGGTTATTGCATTCCATTTAAAATATCCGGTTTTTCCATCGTCGCCTTCTGCTCTAAGTATAATTGTTTTTTTCAAATCGATGCAGCTGCTTTTTAAACCGTCGTAATTGGATTTTAGAAAATCATTACCCGGAAGATGTGCCATTCGGAACTGTACTTTCTTATCCCTTCCATTTGTTAATTTCCGGGATGCTCCATTGGGTGTAACAGCCCAAATATCATACTGGTCATAAATAATCATCTCCTGATCATTTTGACTCCAGCCAGGGCTGCCATAAGAAGTGTCGTAGCCTAGTTTGTTTACTTTTCCAAGCAAAGGAACTTTCAAACCAGCTGTAATGTTTTTATGTGATTTATTTTCTATATCATAAACCCACCAGTTATTGCCTTTAAAATACGAGATGAATTTTCCACAAGGAGAAGGAAGGATGTTGTAATTGAAGTCAGCAAGATTTGATATGATACTACTTTGCTCATCTGTATTTATGTTTTTAAGATAGAAATCTCTTGGAGCGGTATGCTCATACTGTGGTTCGTATCTTTGAGGATTTGATAAAAGAGCATATTGAAAGTCAGCAGTAAACATAACATTAGGCAGATCAGTGGTGGTGATGGATTTTATTTTTTTTAAGAAAGGAAACCAGACAACCAGATCATGGTCATTTCGTAATGCGCCGAAATATTTTTCCTGAGGGTAGATCCATTTTGCATTTCCATTCCATAGTTCAACTTTTTTATCATCAGAATTTCCTTGAGCTGATTTCCTTTTCACAGCAAAAAAAACTTTTTCTAGATCTGGTGATATAGCTACATCATACTTCCTGTGAAATGAAATGATTTTGTCATTTGGAAAATCATCCTGAGTAGTAGCATCAAGTTGGATAAAAGTATCTTTTTGCAAATTATAATAAAAGATAAAACGATGATCGTTGGTGGTTAATGAACTGCTGAAAAAAACAACTGCATTTGCGTTTTCCTGCCATGTAAAATGATCAAAAGTATCAGGACTCTGCGTAATCCATTTTGTAGGGGATGTTCCTTGTAAAGTCAATAAACCTACTTTATTTGAGTTTTCTGATCTTGATGTATAGATAATATCTTTTTGGGAAGGACTCAGGGAAAACTGAGTTATCGTACTTAGTTTTTTCACCACATCATTTTTTGCATTGAGAACTAAAAGTGTTTTGCTGGTGTCATTCTTAAGAATTATTAGCTGATTGGTGGTTTTTGAATAGGCATAACTGGTTACATTTTCCATTTTAAGTGTTTTTCCACTGTGCAAATCAAATATTGTTAAGATTTTATCCTTGAAGTAGATAAAACGGTTTGATCCCAGAAATTGGTAGTGACTGATACCTGTAAAGTTAAAAACTTTTTGTTGGGTTGTATGACGCACAGATATGGTGTCGAGTCCATTCTCGTATTGTAATTTATAAGTAACCCACTTGCCGTCAGAGGTTGCATCATTTAGAGTTAAAGTACTCCATAAGTGATAATCTGAAGGCGAGAGTTCTTTTTTTTGCACCACCTGCCCCCTTAGAGGACAGGTTACTAATGGCAAAATAAAAAATAAAATTAAAACTATTTTTATGGGTAAAGGAATCAAAGCCGATCTTGGATTTTGTTGAATATTTTTTTTCATCTCTGTTTTTTAATATCCCATATTTTGGGGCAGAAGGTTAGGATTTAAGTTTAGTTCCACCTGTGGTAAGGGCAGAAGGCTATCACTGAAGTTCCAGCCGGGTTTTACAGGGGTTAGTGTACTTTCAATTCTGCCTGTTCGCTTTAAATCAAAGAAGCGGTGACCAAATTCTGTAAAAAGTTCCCATCTTCGTTCATCAGCAATGGCGTTGAGAATTTCTTGTTGCGAGACAGCTGTGGTGCTGGGTAATCCAGCTCGTTTTCGCACAAGATCTAAATCTTCTTTGGCTCCAATGATGTCTCCTTGCATAGCTCTGGCTTCAGCTCTGATCAAATATTGTTCTGCCAGCCGAAATACAATAGAGTACTCTTGTGATACCGGTGTGTTGTAAAACTGTTTGTATTTATAGGGATAGTACCAGGTTGAAGTTCCATTTGTGAGTGATCCGATCCAGTTGGCTTTTCTAAGATCTCCCGTGGAGAATGAACTAATAAAATTCGGGCTTAGCGCTACTGTGGTGGGCGGGGTAGTAAAGAAAATAAAAGAGGCCGCCTGATCTGAATTCTTACCTGATACCGAAGATTGCAGCTGCCATATGGTTTCTTTGGATTCTTTTAGAAAAGCAAGATTCAAATTACCTTCAAGCCTGAAAAGATTGCTCTCATTGAGCAAAGCAGAAGATTCGTTAGCAGCTTCTGGCCAGTTTTCATTGTATAGATAAACTCTGGCCAACAGTGCTTTTACCACATAAATATTAGGTCTTGTTCTTTCTGCTTTGCTGTATTGCGGATTCAACAAGGTGACGGCCGTTTGTAAATCAAGAATGACTTTAGTGTAAAGATCCTTTACACTTGATTTACCAATTGTGCTGTTTATTTTATAATCCGTTGAATTTACATAAGGGACATTACCATAAAGACTTGTGAGGTAAAAATGCAGCAAGGCTCTTATGAAAAGAGCTTCTCCTGTGAGCTGTTTTTTTTCACTCATAGTCAAAGTGGTCGAAAGTTCAACACCTTGGATAACCGCATTGGCAGCATAGATATGATTATAGGAATATTTCCAATAGTCCGCTATTGTACTTGTAGTAGGAAGCAGGGCATTGGTATAAAACACAAGAGTAGGATCGGTGGCAATTCCATAGCAGGTTAATTCGTCTGTATAATTTCCAAGCTGGTTTGAAATTCCAGAGCCTCTGCCAGTGAGGATACCCTGATCGCGTATTTTAGAATAAATGTCTGTTAATGCTGCGTTAGCAGTGACATAGTTTTCAAATACTGCCGTATTGGTCAACTGTGATTTAGGAAGATCTACCTCCACAAATGATTCGCACGAAGTGAGTACATTCCCCATTAATGTTGATAAAAGGGCACAGGTAAAAAATAATTTGATTCTATAAGTGGATATTGTTTTCATAATGATATTAATTAGAAAGTAAGTTGTATACCCGAGGTAATAATTTTTAAAGGAGGCAGGAAGCCATATGTAATAAATTCAGGATCTCCATCTTTGAATTTTGTAAAAGTTAAAAGATTCTGTCCCTGAAGCATTACCTGACATTTTACACTTTGCAAATTCAATGGCAATTGATAGGAAAGTGAAATATTTTTAAGTCTTATGAAAGACACGTCTTCAATAGAAGCAGTACTCTGGTTGCGCAGTGAGTTAGCTGTAACGGCCTGGTTGTTATATCCGGCGGTATAGATTTGATACGATGCACTGTTGTTACCTGGCTCCCATCCATCTGCTACCCGCAGGGGCTGATTGGCCATTTGTCCTGGGAATTCCATTGGCGCAATTCGGTTCATCTGCTTAACGAACTGGAAAAGGAATTGCAGGTTCCAGTTTTTGTATTTTAATTCGTTTTGAAGACCTCCAAAATATTTTGGATTAAGATCAGCAATAATTTGTTTGTCCTCGGGATTAGTAATTTTTCCGTCATTATTAATATCAGTAAATTGATAAAGACCTGTCTGAGGATCAATTCCTTTGTACTGATATAAAAGCTGGATGTTTAATGGCTGGCCCAGACGATACATTTCCCTGTAAGTAGAACTGTTTAGGTTGGGAAAGTCCAGCAGTTTGTTTCTTGAAAGGGACAAATTAAAGGTGGTGGTCCATTTAAAATTTAAACCATTAAAATTATTGGTACGTAGGGTAAACTCCCATCCGGCATTCTCAACAGTGGCATTAAGGTTAGCCTGCATAGTAGAAAATCCGGTAGTAGCTGCCAACGGTATTCCGACCAATTGGTTTGATGATCTGTTTTGATACCAGGCAGCAGTAAAAAAGATTCGATCCTGCAGAAATCCTGTTTCTAATGCTATTTCAAGTTTTTTGTTGGTTTCCCAACCAAAATTGGGATTAAATAGTCGGGAGGGTTGCAGCCCAACACTTCCATCATAAAGAACACCCGTGGAAGTATAGGTGTCAAAAAACTGGTAATCACCAATCTGATCGTTTCCTGTAGTTCCGTAACTGGCACGAAGTTTTCCAAAACTTAAAAATGCGCTTTTGTTTAATAGATTTTCTTTGGAAAATAACCATGCAGCACCAATAGCTCCAAAATTTGCAAATTGATTGCCAGGGCCAAATCTGCTCGAACCATCGCGTCTTCCTGTCAGATTGATAAAATACCTATCCAGCAGATTATAATTGATCCGGCCAAAAAAGGCCTGATACTTATACTGGATATCTTCACTGAATAATATTCTGGAAGTGGTGGCAGAGGCCAGATTATAGATCAGACTATTGGAAGTGAATCCCACCCCTGACTGAAAAACACGCGAGGTATTTTGATTCTGAAAAGTGCTGCC
>NZ_JADKPQ010000041.1:0-8796 GCF_015350725.1 Flavobacterium sp. CSZ | reverse complement strand
TGACCATTTGTAGTTATTGCATTGGTGATTGTTAAGGTTATTCCCGTAGGAACAGTTACCACTACACCTGCATTAATTGTCAACGAACATGCAAACGCGTCAGTAGCAAAAGGCTGATTTGGGTTTACTGATTCAATTATCGCATTTTTTGTAGGAGTTGGAGGATCATTACTCCATTTTGTACCATTCCAGCTTGTTGATGTCTGATCAGTAATGTCAACTGCAGTTGTTTGAGCCGAAGTACAAGTACCATTGTTTACTGCAAAATAATATGTTCCTACCGCTAAGCCTGTTATAGTATAACTTGTTTCTGAAAGCGTTGTGTTGTTAAAGTTATTTGAAGCAGTACCTGTTTGATACAATGTCCAATTTCCTGCTGGAAGATTATTTAAAGTTACACTTCCTAAATTTGAACAGCCAACACCAATAGTCTCTCCTACACTTGGCTTTATTAACAAAGGATTAATTGTTAAGGCTCTGGATATTGAATTTGAACAACTTCCGTTTGTTACTGTATAAACAACTGTTACATCACCTACTGTTCCGCCTGTTACTTCTCCATTTGTTGTTACATTTGCTGTACCACTTCCATTTGTAACAGACCAAACACCACCCGGAGTTGAATTTGAAAATGTTGTTGATGATCCCACACATATTACCGGCGCACCTCCTGTAAATGTGCCCGTTATAGGCAAATCAGCTGTCGTTATTACAATTACATTCGACTGCGCAGCATAATTTCCACAAGAAAAAACGGATTTAAGTATATATTGATACGTTTTATTTGGCAATAAACCAGTTACAGAAAACGAATTAATATCTCCCACATTACTATTCGTATATCCAGACAAAGTACTGGCAAAATTATCATCTGAGATACTTAATAAATAGGATGTGGCCTCATTTACTTTAGTCCAATTAGCAGTAAAGCCATTACATGTTGGTAAAGTTGCATTATTTGCTGTTGGTGCTATACCCGGAACTAATTTTACGATAGAAGAATTGCTTGTAGCACAAGTTCCGCTTTGTACTACTGCTCTGTAATAAGTCGTAGTACTTACATTAATTCCTGATAGACTTGTAGTGGTATTGGCAATTGTTGCAGGTGTTGATACAAAATTATCTGTAGAAGACTCCCATCTTATTACATTCCCAGTTTGTCCCGACAATGTAATCGTTGCTGTATTTGACGATGTTGTATAACATGAAACACTTGCCGCTGTACCGCCAACTGTCGCTGGACTTATTGTTATTGATCCGGTAGCACTCACTGTTCCACAACCTCCTACTAATGGAATACTATAAGCAAAAGTCCCTGAAGCTGTTGGCGTACCACTAATAGTAATTATATTAGCTGACCAAGCTGCTGATAATCCAGTTGGCAAATTACTTGGCGAACCAATACCAGTTGCTCCGGTAGTCATATGTGTTACATAAGTCGAATTTGTTAAAGGTACATCGATACATAATGTTGGAGTAGATGATGCTGCTCCTACTGCATTAGTAGGGGTTATTGTTACTGTTACCTTAAATGGGGTCCCAGGACAACCAGAACTGGTTGGAGTAACCGTATATACTGCGGTTTGATTGACAGTAGTTGTATTAACTAAATTTCCTGTAATATTTAATGGAGTTCCCGAATTTATTGCTCCACCTGTAAAACCAGTTCCTGATGGAAGCCCCCAACTATAAGTTGTATTGGCTGGTACAATAAAGCCTCCTCCATTAACAGGAGTAACTGTAAAAGAATTTCCGCTACAAGTTGTACTTGTCATGTCTAATATTACGGGTTTTGGATTTATTGTTACTACTCCATTCATATTTGAAGTACAATTAGTAGTAGTATTTTTAGCAACAACTGTATATGTACCCGCTGCAGTTTGAGAACCAAAACTAATAGCCGCTCCTGATGTTGGACCTGTAACAGCAGTTCCAATATTGATGCCGTCTTTTTGCAATTGGTAACTAATACCTGAAGTTGAAGCATTCAAACCAACCAAAACTCCAGAACCGCCAACACAGTATGATCCCGCGCCGGTAACGTTGAAAACTGTTGGAACAGCAATTACGTAAATAAATGTACTGGAAGAGCTACTTGCACAACCACCTGCCGTAGTTGCAATTACTTTGAATTCTTTAAGACCAGTTCCTGATAATGTTACTGTAGGGCTTTTAATATTGGTAGCTGACGTAAATGATACTCCTGAAGATGTTGTTGTCCATGAATAAGTGACACCTGTAGCAGAAACGTTATCTACATCCAATAAAACAGATGAACCTACACAAGCAGTTAAAGTTTTATAAGTACCTTTAGGTATCGTTGTAGCAATTGGAGACACTTGAGTAGTTGGTAGTAAAACTATATTGTCTATAATAGTACCATAGGTTGCTGATCCCGCTAATGAATTATAAAATTCGATTGCTATAGGAGAATTCGTTGGCGTAAAAGTAAAAGAACCCGTTTGAGGAGTAGTAACGCTGCTAGTGCTAAAATATGCTGATGCAGGATTTGACCCTCCTATTATTTTAATATCAACCGCAACGGGGTCAGGAGCTCCCGGTCTTCGAGCATAAAGAAAACTCAATGTATACGATACACCCGGAACGACTGTTACAGATTGTCTTAACGATGCTGCACCATCTAATTCTGCTGTAGCATCACTATTTCCAGTAGAAAAATAAGTAGTTTCCTGATTAATTTCAACCACAGAACCTGGTGCCGAAGTAGCAGGAGACCAAGCAGCCGCACTACCAGAAAAATCACCATTTACAATTAAATTGCTTACACAATTTGCAATGACAACATCATCTGTAGATGTGCTACAGACACTACCATTACTTATTGTCCATCTTAATACATATGTTCCTGCTGTTGCTCGATTAAAGACAGTTGTTGGACTATTAATGTTAACAAACTGACCTAGTAAGCTGCTCGGACCACTCACAATTGACCACGCTCCAGTACCCACTGTTGGAGCATTGGCAGCCAATGTAAAAGAAGAGCCACTTAATGTTTGATCGGGTCCTGCATTTGATATTGTTGGAGGCTGACTTACATTTACGGTTACAGTTCCAGGCATTTGTACTGAGTTACCACAGGATGATGCTAATACATTGAAAGTTGTAGTTCCTGTTAAATTTCCTGTAGGCAAACTAATGGTTCCATTTGTACCCGCAACGGCAGAACCAATTAATGAATTAGAAGCATCTCTCAATTGATAATTGACACCCACTTCTGATGAAGAAACGGTGATATTGGTGTTACTTCCTGAACAAATAGATGAATTTGCGGCAGCAATGGTTTTGTTAGCAGGAGCAGCAAGAATTGTTTGCGCTTGAGAAGTAAAAACATTATTCCCAGGACCAGCACCGTTAATGTTCGAAGCAAACCAAAACGGACCTTCATAAACAACATCAAAAATAAGATTATTACTTGTGCCCCCTACAAAGGCAGTAGAATACCCAAAGCCATCATTATTTGATGCAGTTATTGGAAGATTATAAGTTCGCGTAACTCCTGGAGCTAAATTACCGGCATCAATTCTTGAATGATAATCAGTCCAGCTCGCTCCGCTAGTATTCCATTTTACTCCAATATTTATGTCTGGGCTTCCATTAGCGCCATCTGTCCAAGTCGCCGTGCCTGTATTTTTTATCACTACCTCAACATTTCTTGTTTCGCCTGGACACCAAGTTGTCGCACCTGCATTGATGGATATAATTTGACTTTTGTATGTTAATGGCTTAAGCGCTAACAATACAGCTCCATTTCTTTGACCTGAACTTAAATCAACTGTTCCTGTTGTACTTGTAGCCGTCGTTTGTCGACCCCACGCTGCACCAATTGTAGAATTACCATTACCCGAAACAGTATTTTGTTCGTCATAGAGTTCTGTCAGAGTACCTGGCGAAGTAGTACTCCAATTACTCCAAGTCGGAGCAGAATTTGCAGCCTGTGCGAACATAATTACTGCTGCATAGTTAGATGTCGGTGTAATTGTAGTTGCGGTTGCGGTTGTGGTGTTAGTATTTGGTGTGTTAATTCCTGAAGATGCGACATAAAAGGGTGATCCGGAAACATCTACACCAGAAAAAGCAACGATAGCACCAACACCGCCATTATTTCGTGAACTTAAAGTAAAAATATAATTTAGCGGCTCAGAAGCAGTAGCAATTTTATACAAAATGGCTCCCCAACGAGGATTTCCACTAGTTGTCAATGAAGCACCTTTAATCAAAGTCCAGCCATTTGAAGTGGGATTCGAAAGAGAATTTGAATTAATTGAATTAACCTGGGCTATATTAACGATCATGACATCACCAGCAACAACAGTATTGGGTTTGGCAATTGTTAACACATTATTACCGGTAGTTGATGCTGTGGAAGTTCCACGCTGTAAAATTTGGCAATACCCAATATTTAAAAACATGAACATCCCCAAACAAAACGATCCCAAACCAGTACTAAAAGTTTTTTTTCCAGAAGAATCAGAAAAAATTAAAAATATAGAGCGAAAGAAATAAAGTAATTTTCGAATCATATAGGTGGTATTTATATTTAAATTTGTTTTTTTTATTAAGCGAAATAAAAAAGGCAGCTCAATTTGAAAGTGAGATATTCCTATTTAGACTTTTTTACAACCAAATTTTGCACATAAAATCCTGTCTAAGAGACTAGATCAAAATGTTAAAATTTAGGCACAAAAATATCATAATTCTACACACTTCCAACATTTTAAAAAAGTATTTTTTAAGAAAAACAGAAAAAAGCTACGAGATTTTAACAACAAAATGATTATTTTTAGCAATAACCGTTAAAAAGAAAGAAAAAACACATGAATTTAATTTTAACAATAAAGGACGCAATACAAAAATTAGAGCATTTTTGTGCCTATCAGGAACGCTGTCATGCAGAGGTAATTTCTAAATTGTACAGCTTAAAAATGTCTCCTGATGAAATTGATATTATTGTAGTTCAACTAATTGAAAATAATTTTTTAAACGAAACCCGTTTTGCCTGCAGCTTTGCAAGAGGTAAACATCGCATAAAACATTGGGGAAGAATCAGGATTACCAATGAGCTTAAATTAAAGCAGGTTTCATCGACTAATATTACATTGGCATTAAAAGAAATTTCGCCTGAAGAATACGAGATTACCTTTGATCAGCTTTCTGAAAGATGTTGGAATAATCTTCACGAAAAAAACACCTTAAAAAAGCGAAAAAAGTTCTGTGACTATATGTTGCGAAGAGGATATGAAAGTTTCTTGGTTTATGATAAAGTAACTCAATTAGAAAAGGATTCTTAATATTAAATAAGTTCATTTGGTTATAATTAATTACTTGCTTTTTTTGTAATTTCACAAGTTAAAAAATTTTGACTTTCTTGCGAATTTGTCATTCAAATGACGTTTTTTGCAATTATAAGCATAAAACAGAAGCCTATTTTAGTTCTATTTTACGATTTTTCTTATATTTGGTTTTAACATTTTATAAGAAATAACATAAAATGTTAAATTTTACAATGTAGTTTATCGATTATATTAACAGTTTATCGATTATATAGCCCTTCTAAAAACCCTCTTATTTTCAAACACGTAGATTTCTCTATATTTGCTCGGGCAATTTTTTCCTATGCCTAGTATAACAAATTGTATAGAAAACATTTAGCATGAAGAAAACTTTACTTTTACTTTTATTGTTACCTTTTTTTGGATTTAGCCAGGCTGCCTCAGGAACCTATGTTATAAATTCAGAAAGTGCTGCACCACTAAACTCACTATCAAACGCAATCTCTTATATTAATGCAAATGGGATTAGCGCTCCAGTAACTCTGTTGCTTGATAATGACCAAACCATTACTTCCGGAACTCAAATTCTAATCAATCAATTTACTGGTAATTCAGCTTATACCTTAACAATTAAGCCGAATAATAACAAAAACATCAATATTATTGGAGATGTTAATGATGCGTTATTTTCATTAAATGGAGCAGATAATATTATCATTGACGGAAACAATACAGTAATTGATAACGCGCTAAGAATATATAACAATCACGCAACCAGCGCTCAAAACAGCCGACTTGGGATAAAATTGTATAACAATGCGGATAATAATATATTTAGAAATTTAAGTATTCAGCTTAATATTATTGACAAAACCATAGATGTATATGCTACTGGTGTTTATTCAGGTGGCTCAACAATAGGTAATCCTGGTAATAATTCTAACAATACTATTTCGAACGTTAAGTTCATCAATGTAAAACAACCGATATTTATTGTTGGAAATTCAGATAATAACAACAAAAACTGGACTATTACTAAAAACACGATGGGATCAGATGTTGAGGACAATCAACCTTCTCTGGGAATTTATTTGAGTAATGTTAATGGTTATACGATTTCAAACAACATTATTTCAGGTATTACAAAAAACTCAAATTACAATGCGAGAAATGCTGCTGGTATTACACTTTTAGAAACAAATACCGGATCAATTTACAATAACATAATTAGTAATATTACCAATAAATATTACTTTAACAGCAGTAGTACTGCGGGAATATTTATTAATAGTACCTCATCAAGTTCAAATACTATATACAACAATGTTATAAGTAATATTTACACGCCACAAAATGATAATAACGACTATAATTACCACTATGCAGGTCATGGAATTTATATAAAAACGAGTGGTGTAAATAAATTATATTACAATACAATTGTTCAAAAACAAGCTACGACAGCAAATGGATATTCTTCATGCATATTTATTGAGGATGCAACTTCTGTAGATTTAAAAAACAATATTTTATATAATATTAGACAAAACGGTATACAATATGCCCTGTTTTCAAGAATAGCACCTTCAAAATTAACAAGCAATTATAATGCATTTTATGGCACTATAGCTAATCTGGCAAATATTATTCGTAATGAGTCTACATCTTATAATTTGAACAAGTGGCAAACTGACATGTCCAAAGATGCTCAATCCACTATAACAGCACCAATTTTTGTAGATTTTAATAATTCAAATTTTCATTTAAGTCCAACAGCAAGTTCCAATGCAGATCTAACAGGAACTCAAATTCAGGGATTTACTCTTGATATTGATAATGAAAACCGAGTAAAACCATACATGGGAGCTTATGAACTAAAAAGTTGTACACCGCCAACAATAACAACCCAACCAATAACTTTAACAGCTTGCGAAGGTCAGGACGGAACATTTACCGTTGAAACATCAACTACGGGAGCAACGTACCAATGGCAATATTCCAGTTCTGCTGACGGATCTACCGGATGGACAAATACTGATGGTACTCAGGATGTATCAGGAGATAAAACGGCAATATTAAAACTAACAAAAATTCCTTTATCATATAGTAATTACTATGTACGCTGCATTGTATCAAGTTCTGCAACTTGCTTTACGTATTCAAGCACGGTTAAACTAACCGTTAACCCTAAAGTAGTTGCTAGTGTGACTTTAACTTCATCAGAATCTTCAACGACAATTTGCAGCGGGACTTTAGTAACTTTTAAAGCAACACCAACTAATGGAGGAACAGCACCAAAATACCAATGGTATATTGGCTCAAATCTGATTACTGGACAAACAGGGCCACAGTACACAACAAATGGGTTAAACAATTTAGATGCCATTAAAGTTGTAATGACATCAAATTCTACTTCACCTTGTTTAACTTCAAATCCGGCAACTTCGAATGTTATTACAGTAACTATAACAAAAACAGATAGAGGAAGAACAAAAGGCGGAATTCACATTTGCCAAGGTAGTCAAAATCCAACTTTAGCTGTATACAATTTCGACGACCCAAATAAAGATGCGCCGTATTCTGATCTCACCAAAATTATACGATGGGAATATAGTGACGACAATAACAAGACTTGGAAAGCTATAGAAAATACAGCTGGAAAAGCAACTTACACTCCAACCGAAATTCTAACTGCATCTAGAAATTATAGAGCTGTAGCAAAAAATGGATCATGCAACGAAGAATATGCTATTGAAACCAGAATTGATGTTGAGTTTGCTCCAACAATAAACTCACAATCTACTGCAACTCAAACACAATGTATCAACGGTACTTTTAATCCTATAAGTATTTCAGCAACAGGATTTGAAATTCAAACGTACCAATGGTATAGCAATACTACCGCCAGTACAACAAACGCAATTTCGTTAGGAAACAAAAATGGAGCAGCTACTAATACCTTTACTCCTCAATCAACAACTGCCGGTACATTATACTATTATTGTATTGTAACTGGAAAATGTGGACAAACCACAAGTGCTTTCTCAGAACCTATCATTACAAAAGCAGCACCAACACCTCCAAAAATAGGAACTATCACACAGCCAAATTGCACCACGTCAACAGGTAGTGTCGTTTTAGAAGATATACCACATTCCGGAAGATTACTTGAATCACGAGGTACAGTTTATAATTTTACAACTTCAGGAACTACATTTGAAATTTCAGGACTTGCACCGGGAACTTACAAATTTGCTATAGATGACAATTGTTCTATCGTATATTCATCAGAAATCGTAATTCAACCGGCAAATATCTGGAACGGCAATAAATGGTCAAACGGAACACCATCAGCAACCGACCGAATTGAATTTACAGGGAATTATGATATCGATGCCGAGCTAAACGGTTGTTCATGTACCATAAATAATGGAGCAATTGTTACCATAAAAGCAGGAAGAACTTTAAGCGTTACCAATGCTGTTACAGTTTTGGAGGGAGGATC
>NZ_JADKPQ010000040.1:0-12817 GCF_015350725.1 Flavobacterium sp. CSZ | reverse complement strand
CTCAACTCAAAAACAGTTGTGGATATTAAGTCAATTTGAAGGCGGGTCGCTTGCCTATAATATACCTGTAGCCTTAAAAATTAAAGGAAACATAGTTATCGATAAACTTGAAGAATCCTTCCGTTTGCTAATCGAGAGACATGAAATACTCCGTAGCTCATTCAATATAAATGAAGATGGAATTGTTGAACAATTTGTCTTGGATAAAAAAGCAATTCATTGTACAATTGAAAAAGTTGATTTCACACAAGAATCCAATCTCGAAGCTAAAGTTCTCAATTATATAGATACCAAAAGCAATGAAGTTTTCGACTTGCAAACCGGGGTATTAATTAAGAATTCTTTGATAAAGATTAAGGATAATGAATACATCCTTTTCTTTTCGATGCATCATATTATAGGAGATGGCAGATCATTAGAAATTATAGTTAAAGACATATTGCACTTTTATAAAATGCTTATTGATAATACTAAAAGTGATGTTGAGGATCTTAAAATTCAATTTAAAGATTTTGTTTTTTGGAAAAACAGCAATCAAGACGAGTACATAAGAGCAAAGCAGTACTGGTTAGAAAAATTTAGCGGAACATTACCTGTACTAAATATTGAAAACAGTAAAAAAAGGCCTTTAATAAAATCATTTAATGGCAGTAAAAAAGAGCTTCAATTTTCGCAGGAGTTTACAACTGAATTAAAAGAGTATTCCAAAGCTCACGAAGTGACTTTATTTATGACTTTGCTGTGTGGTATAAATGTTTTATTGTACACCTATTCTGAACAGCACGATATCATAATTGGAACGCCATTAGCAGGAAGGGATCATCCGGACTTAGAAAACTTAGTAGGATTGTTTTTAAACATTATTCCCATCCGAACAATCATGCAGGGCAATAACACTTTTTACGATTTACTTAAAGATCAAAAAAATAATTTGTTGACTTCATTTGAACATCAAAATTACCCATTAACGGATCTTATTGATGCCTTGCAGCTAAAAAAAGACAACAGCAGGGCACCTTTATTTGATGTAATGATGAGTCTCAATTTAGCAAACAAAAATCTTGGTTATGAAGGATTTGATGCATTTGAAATAGAAGCTTTCGAATTTAAAAGAAAGGCCTCGCAATTCGATCTCAATTTTGTTTTTAATCAATTTGATAATCTGGAATTAACCCTGGAATACAATACAGATATTTTTGAAGAATTTGAAATCGAAAGACTCTTCAACGATTTCGAAAAAATGATGAAAAAAATATTTAAGAATTCAAATCTCCCTATTAAGGAATTTAAAAAATCAAACCAGGAAATCAAAAAAAGGAATTTAAACAAACTCTCTAATCTTTTAAAAAAATAATTATGATAAGTAGAATTAATAAGTTGAAGAATCAGGATATAAAAAAAATCAATTTAAATGAAGATGTTAAAACATCATTTTTTGAAAACAAAAAATATCCTTTGGTGATTAGTCCGATTAATTCCGGATATAATTTAAAGAATTGGTTTTTGGAAAATGACAAATATTTTGAAAGTTCTCTTTTAAACTACGGTGCGATATTATTCAGGGATTTTAAAATCAATTCGGTGGAAAAATTTCAGGATTTGATGGCTATGTTTCCAAAGGAACTTTTAGAATACAAGTTCAGATCTTCTCCAAGATTTGAATTAGGTGATAATGTATATGTATCTACCACTTATCCAGAAGATGAAAATATCAATATGCATAGTGAAAATTCATATGCTATGAATCCGCCGCATCGCATTGTGTTTTGCTGTGTAATTGCTTCAGAGTACAGAGGCGAGACTCCTATTGCAGACAATCGACTTGTTCTTGGTCACATAAATGAAGTTTTAAAAAATAAATTTAAAGAAAAAGGTGTCCTGTACAGAAGAAATTTAAGTGGTGTATTGGGATTATCATGGCAGGAAGTTTTTCAGACTTCAGATAAAATTCAGGTCCAGGAAGAGTGTCTTTCAAACGGAATTGATTTTGAATGGGCCGGTGAGAATGAATTGATACTAACATGGAAAAAAGAGGCTATTTGCGAACATCCCCTGACAAAAGAATTGGTCTGGTTTAATCACGGTATGTTTTTTAATAAACATATGCTGCATGAAGACTTTTTAAGATCTATTAATTCTGATGACGAATTGCCTAATAATACATTTTTTGGCGATGGTTCAGAAATATCAAAAGATGAAATTGAAGAATTAAAATTGGCTTACCAAAAATCCATAGTGGAGTTTCAATGGGAGAGTGGAGATGTATTGTTTTTAGATAATTATCTTTTTTCACATGGAAGAAACCCATACAAAGGAGAACGAAAAATCATTGTTTCCATTTCTTAATCATATCCCTATTATAGCAAGATGTAAAATTTTAAAAGCATAAAAAATTATGAATATAAATGATAGTATTGAAGGTTATGAATTATCAGAGAATCAAAAGAATTTGTGGTATGTATCTAAAAACAGCCCAGAAGTTTTTTACAATCAAATAATCTTAGAGATTAAGATTGATTTGTCTATTGAAGATTTTCTTAATGCATTTACCATTGTTAAAAAAAGTAACAAAATCTTAGTATTCAAGTTAATTCATAATTTGAATTTTCATAATCCTTTTCAGATTGAGTCTGCAGATACTGCCACAGATTGGAATGAAATTGAGATGATGAATCCTGATCTTATGACACAGGAGATAAATGATGCTTTAGGATTTAGATATGATCCTGCAAAAAATAGTCCCATTAGATTTTGTTTTGTAAAACAGTCTGGCAAAGTAAAACATATTGCCGTAAGAGTATATTCTTTATGGGGAGATATTAACAGCTGCCACAATTTGTGCAGACAAATATTTATGGCAATTTTATCAGATCAAAACCAAAGTATTGATCAGGAAAAAATTGATTACATCAATTTTAGTGCCTGGCAAAATGACTTAATTGCTCAGCCCGAGAGAGAAGCAAAAGTATTTTGGAAAAATTACAATTATCAGCTTACAGAGACTTTAGTGCCATTCTTTAAATCCCAAAAAGGGTTTTTACCTAAAAAGAAACAAATCACTTTTATTGATGGAGAAAATTATGCTACCCTTAAAAAGTTTTGTTCTGATAATGACTGCGAAATCAAATCTGTTTTTCTTTTTCATTATATAAATTATTTGCACTTATTTTCTGAAAATGAGATAACTATTGGTATTTCTAATTTTAAAAGAGAATATAAAGAACTCGATGAGACTATTGGATTAGTTTCAAAAAATCTTCCTTTAAAGATTAAGAAACTGGATAAGTTGGGCATAATTGAAGCGTTATCTTACATCGAATCTCAACTGAATATTGTAGAAGAGTGGTCTGATTTTTTCACATTAGGAAGAGAGAAATCAGATAATTTATCAAAAGAATCCTATTTTAATTATTGCTTTGAGTATATAGATTTAAAATTAGAGAACAAAAGTTTTTCAAATGAATTTAAAGTAGAGGACTTGTTTTCTGTACAGGATACATTCGATGTAAAAATTTCCTGTATTGATTCAGGAGATTCTGTTTCTGTCGCATTTTATTACAACGAAAATTGTTTGAGCCAAAACGATATTGATGTTCTTTCAGATCAGTTTGATATCATGTATGATCAACTGCTGGTTATGGACAAGCAAAATAAATTGGGTGAAACTCAAAAACAAATTATAAAAACGGCAAATTCAACTGCGAGAAAATTTCCGACATATGATTCAATTGTAGCATTAATTGAGCAACAGAGTTGTTTTTTTCCTGCAAATATAGCGTTGTTTACCAATGAAAAAGAGCTGACGTATTTAGAACTAAACAATAAATCAGATCAATTTAAAAATTATCTCATTGAAAAACATAATATTAAAAAAGGAGATGCCGTATGTGTTGTAGGTGAAGGTACAGAATGGTTTATAATTGCTATTCTGGGTATAATGAAAGCAGGAGCCTATTACATTCCTATTGACTTAAAATACCCAAAAGACAGAATAGAGCACATCATCAGAGAATCAAATTGCAGTGTATTGGTTACTGAGGATAATGCACCAAAGAGCCAAGATTCAGTTCAGGTAATTAATCCTTTTGACACAGAAATTTACAGCGTAGAGAGAAAAAATCATAAGATTGATATCGATCCTCAGGATTTCGCCTACTGTATCTACACTTCTGGCTCTACAGGCAAGCCAAAGGGCTGTGCTATAAGTCATGCCAGTTTATTAAACTACATTCAATGGTCTAATGAATTTTATTTTGAGAATCCTGATCTTGGAAATTGGGGACTCATCACATCAATTTCTTTTGATTTAACCATTACTGCTATATTTACAAGTCTGTCAAGAGGCAAGAAATTATGGCTAGGTAATTTTAACAAAAGTATCATTGAATTGCTAAGAGAAACCTTTAATAATCCAAAAATTGATACTGTAAAGTTAACCCCTGCACATGTTTCATTATTGAAAGAATTAGATATTAAAAAATCATCCATAAGAAAAATCATTTGTGGCGGAGAGCAATTGCTAAAGTATCAAATAGAGATATTAAAGCAAATCAATAAGGACATCTGTATTTATAATGAATATGGACCTACGGAATCCACTGTTGGCTGTATTGTTAAAGAAATTAAAGAAGATGATCAAACGATTTTAATAGGCAAACCAATTGCCAACACATCGATTTACATATTAGATAAAAATCAATCTTACTGCCCTATTGGAGTTAAGGGAGAAATATATATAGCAGGTTGCGGACTGGCATCAGGCTACCTTAATCGAAGGGATCTTACTGCAGAAAAATTTATTAATAATCCTTTTGTAAAGGGAGAACGTTTATATAAATCAGGAGATTTGGCCTGCTGGCTGCCAGATGGCAATATTGAATATTTTGGTAGACTCGACGATCAGGTAAAATTAAGAGGCCACAGAATAGAATTAGGAGAAATAGAACAGCTAATTTCCAGCTACGGAGCTATTAGTCAGTCTGTAGTAACTGTAAAAGAAAATGATAACGAAAAATATCTTGTAGCCTATTACGTTTCAGGTAATGAAATTGATAAAAAAGACCTTAAAAATACTTTAAGCAAGATTTTGCCAGACTATATGATTCCTGGTTATTATATTCAGTTACCGGTTATGCCCCTTACTGCGAACGGAAAAATTGATAAAAAAATACTAGCAGAAGTTGTAGAAAAAGATCTTATCAAAGAGGAATATATTTCTCCAAGAACACAAGAAGAAGAACTCTTAGTTTCAGTTTGTCTGGATGTCTTAAAACACGATCGCATTAGTGTGAAAGACAATTTTTATAATTATGGAGGTGATTCGATTAAATCCATCCAAATTGTTTCGAGATTAAAACAATTGGGTTATAGTTTAAAAGTGGATCAGATTTTAAGAAATCCGATACTGGAAGATTTAGCAAAATTCATAAAATCGAATACCATCAATGTAGATCAGTCAGAAGTAACAGGACATGTGGCACTAAGCCCAATTCAAAATTATTTCTTTCAGAGTTCAACTATTATCAATAAAAATCATTACAACCAATCGGTGCTTTTAAAAAGTAAAGTTGCTGTTAATCAGGAAGTTTTAGAGCACTGTATCTCAAAATTAATATTGCATCATGATGCTTTAAGAATGCAGTATAGTTTTATCAATGATCAATGGCTGCAGTACAATAATGATGCTTCGGGAAAACATTATAAAATTAATTTTTATGACCTCAGGGAAGATCCAAATGAATTAGAATCTTTAAATAGAATTGGAGAAGAATTACAGTCCGGTTTTGATATTGGCTCAGGCGTATTGGTTCATGTTGGGCATTTTAGACTTAAAGACGGAGACCGTTTGGCCCTCATTATTCATCATTTGGTTATCGATGGCATTTCTTGGCGTATTTTCTTAGAAGATTTATCCACCTTATATGAGTCAATCTCTTCTAACAATGAAAAAAAGTTACCATTAAAAACAGATTCTTTTCAACGCTGGACTGCTTCACAACTTGATTATGCTAAGAGTGAAAACGTAAAAAAAGAGCGTGCATATTGGGAGAATGTTTCCAGCCAGATAATACCATTATTACCAACAGATTATAGAGAAGAACCAAAAAAATCTAAGCTGGACGAATTGATTAATTTGGTATTAGATGCATCCCTAACAGAGAAATTACAGACGCAGATACATCATATATACAATACAGAGATTAATGATATCCTCTTAACAGGTCTTGCAATGGCAATTCGGGATGTATTTGGAATTGAAAAAACTGCTGTGAGAATGGAAGGTCACGGAAGGGAAGAAATAATAGATGGAATCGATATTGGCCGAACCATTGGATGGTTTACCAGTGTATATCCTGTTATTTTGGATCTTTCCAGATCAAGAGGTTATGAAATAGTATCGATTAAAGAATCTTTACGTAAAATACCGGGTAAAGGTATTGGTTATGGTATTTTGAGTTATCTGGATAAACCGTTTTCAAACAAATTGAAACCAAGTATTGAATTTAATTATTTAGGAGATTTTGGCCATCAGACTAAAGAAAATAAAGAGCCTTTATTTAAATTTTCGTCAGAAAATATTGGAGCATCTCTAGCCACAGTAAATGGCAAAGGAGAAATCCTTCTGGATGTTTCAGGAATAATGATTTCAGGGGAGCTTCACATGTCAATTCGCTATTCAGGCAGTTTATTTAATAGAGAAACTATAGAAAGATTAACTAATGCTTACAGAGAAAATCTTCAAAATCTTATCGAGGAACTCTCAGGTAAAAAACAAAATTACTTAACGCCATCTGACCTGACATATAAAAAAATCCAATACTCAGATCTTACTGGTGTAAAACATTATAACATGGTAGAAGACATTTATGAATTGTCTCCTTTACAGCAGGGAATGTATTACCATTGGTTATTAGATAAAAAAGATCTTTTGTACTATAATCAAGTCTCCTACAGGCTATACTTTGCAGATTTTAACAGTGAAAATGTAAAAAAAGCCTTTGAACAGTTAATAGCCAGACACGCCGTGCTGCGAACTAGCTTTACCAATAAATTAGGGGAAGAAATGCTTCAGATCGTGTATAAAAAAGTGACAGCAAATTTCAAATTTGATAAACTTATTGCAGATGAAAATAGTATTGAAGAAAAATTAAACCAAATAAAACAGACCAATAAAACAGTCTTATTTGATTTCGACCAACCATCTCTAATCCGATTAAATGTCATAGAGGTAAAAGATGGAGAATATGAATTTATTTGGAACTATCACCACATATTACTGGATGGCTGGTGTACCAGTATATTAATCAATGACTTTAGTAATCTGTTGTCATCATTACAGCACAATACAAAAGTAACACTACAAAAACCAGTAGGATATTCTAAATACATTCAATGGTTATCAAAATTAGATAAAGGTACTTCACTGAAATACTGGCGAGATTATTTAGAAGGATTTAATGAGGCAACACAACTTCCTTTTAATAAAAATGAAGAAGGTTATGCACTAATTACCAAAGAGTTCTTTATTGAAAATGATTTATGGCAAAAAATAAACTCAATATGCAATGAAAACGATATAACCAATAGTACATTTTTTCAAGGCGTTTGGGGCTATATGTTATCGAGAATCAACGATACAAATGATGTCATATTTGGTGCTATTGTTTCTGGTAGACCGGCAGAATTAAATGGGGTAGAGACTATTGTAGGGTTATTTAGCAATACGATCCCTGTGCGTGTTAGATATGGAAGTAAGGAAACACCAAAAGAATTATTAAAAAGACTTCAAAACGAAAATATAGACAGCACACCACACCATTTTTTAAATATATCTGAAGTACAGACGCAAAGCACTTTAAATAAAAGCCTGATAAGTACGATCATGATTTTTGAGAATTATGTGGTACACGATTTAAATCTGGATGAAAATTTAGATATGGGAGAAATAGGTCAGATCGATTTAAACCTCCAGACTAATTTTGATTTCAATTTTGAAGTCGTACCATCAGAGTCAAATTTCAAAATAAAATTCGATTATAATCAAAATAAATTTGATCAGCAAATCATTCAGGACCTTGTCGACTACTTAAAATTTACTTTAGAATTGTTTGCAGTTGAACTGAATACAGCATTTGATCATTTATCGCTTCGATTTGAAAATAAAAAGAAAATTTCAATCACGCAGAATGCAAAAACTTTAAACAATACAGTACATGCATTGGCCAGAAATGAAGAAAATACTATTGAAGCCGGACTTGCAAAAGAGAAAATAATTGGAAATAATATTAATAAACTCTCAAAATTTTTAAAGTAAGATTGGCTAAGTCACCGCATTTGCAATACTAGAGTAAAAGAGCAAAGAGCAAAGAGATGGTTTAAAAACGACATAACAACTCAAAACCAATTTAAAAAATAAAAACTTTTAACAAAATCAAATCATGGGAATTAATAGCAATATTGAAGGATACGAATTATCAGAAAACCAAAAAAACCTGTGGGCTTTAGGTAATATCGGACAATACTTTAATCAAATAAAAATTGAATTAAAATTTGATATCGGACAGGATAAACTGCTGCAATATATTGAGCAAGTAGTGCGTAAAAACGAAATCCTACACTACAAAATGATGTTAAGTAATGGATTTACTTATCCAATTCAGATTGATGCCGCTGATACTAAAACAGAGTGGGTAGAAGTAGATTTAAATGCCAATCATACAGATTCAGCAGTTGAAGAACAATTTAATTACCCTTATGACCCTTTAAAGAATCAGCCTTTACGTTTTTGTTTTGCAAAAGAATCCGGAAAAATTAAATTTATTTATATCAGATTCTATTCTCTATGGAGTGATTCTTACAGTCCATTATTGTTCTGTGAATATTTAATTGATGAAATTAATGCCGAAAATAATACTGAAAATAAAGAAAACATACAGGCTGAAAAAATTGAATATTCAGGATTTAGTTCCTGGCAGAACGAATTAATTAATGAACCGGAAGTAGAAGCGGTAGATTTTTGGAAAAACTACGCAGCAGATTTTGGAAACAAAACAATTCCGTTTAATGATATAACAGACTCTTTTAGAGCCTCAAAAAGACAAGTGCATAATATCGAAAAGGCAGACTATAACAGTTTAAAAGCCTACTGTGAAAACAATGATGTTAAAATAGAAATTGTTCTGTTGCACAATTACTTAAAATATCTAATGTTATTTGCAGAAGATCAAGTAAGCATTGGATATATTCCCTTTGAGAGAAAATATAAAGAATTAGCCAACACCTTTGGGTATGTAAATAACATTATTCCCTTTAAGTTCAACACCTTTGACACAATATCTTTAAAACAGACGGCAGATACTATTGCTGCAGAACTTAATAATGTAAGTGACTGGTCGGATTTTTTTACCATTGACAGAGACAATAAAATAAAAAACAGTGCCGATTTTTACTTTAAATACTGTTTTGAATATATCGATTTATCAAAAAAGGAATGGCAAAATAATATTTTTGAGATTAAGGATCTTACTCTTATACAGGATTCTTTTGATTTAAAATTATCATGCATAGACAATGGTGATAGTATAGCTGTAGAAGTATATTTTAACAAAGAAGCATTTGCACCAGCTGCACAAAATATTGTATCGGAACAATTAAAAAATCATTTTACAGCCCCTACACAACTGGATGCTTTTGACAGTGAGATTAGCGAACTGGAAAACCAGATTATTGCTAAATCAAATGCAACTCAAAAACACTTTGCTGAAACTCATTCTGTGATATCATTATTCGAGGCTCAAGTCATCGCTAATCCGGAGAATATTGCCTTATTAAATGATGATTTTAAAATTAATTATCAGGAACTAAACCAGAAAGCCAATCAATTAAAAAATTACCTAATAGAGCGTTATGATATAAAGCCAGGTGATGCAGTATGTTACCTGGGGAATGCCACAGATTGGTATGTAATAAGTGTTTTGGCAATTTTAAAGGCGGGAGCTTATTTCATTCCTATAGATACAAATTATCCCCATGAACGCATTAATTATATTTTGCAGGAATCAAACTGTAAAGTTTTAATATCTGATCCTAATCAAACTGTCGATTTTGATTTAGCCAATTATAGTGTTTTGGTTCCATGTTTTGATGAGATTGCAAAATCGAATAATCCTGATCAAAAAATTGAATATGATAAAAACGATCTAGCCTACTGTATTTATACCTCTGGTTCAACGGGAAACCCAAAAGGATGTACTATAAGGCATTCTAACCTGCTTAATTATGTGCAATGGTGCAATACATTTTATTTTGAAAATGCTCAAGAAGGTAACTGGGGATTATTTACCTCGATTTCATTTGATCTTTCTATAACAGCCTTGTTTTTAAGTCTGATAAGAGGAAGAAAACTTTGGATTTCAAATTTTGATAAAGAAATTAATGTTTTGCTTCAGGAATCTTTTAACAATGCTCAAATCGATACTTTAAAAATTACCCCTGCGCATATTTCTCTGTTAAAAGATGTGGAAATAAAAAATACAACTATTAAAAAAATTATTTGTGGAGGTGAAAAGCTGCTTAATTATCACATTGAGATTCTTCAAAACATACGAAAAGATATAGAAATATACAATGAATATGGACCTACAGAATGTACAGTAGGATGTATTGTGAGTCAGGTTTTGAGCAACGATTCAAAAATACTTGTAGGCAAACCAATCGCCAATACTGAGATTTACATATTAAATAAAGATTCAAAACCTTGTCATATTGGTGAAGTAGGAGAAATTTTTGTGGGCGGATCAGGGGTATCCAGCGGCTATTTGAACCGATCAGATTTAACAGCCGAAAAATTCATTGTAAATCCGTTCAATACTACTCAAAAGTTATATAGCACTGGGGATTTGGCTTGTTGGCTTCCCGATGGAAATATAGAATACCTGGGCAGAAAAGATCATCAGGTTAAAATTAGAGGATACAGAATTGAACTGGAAGAAATTGAAAAAACAATCCTTGAATTTTCCACCGATATTGCTCAGGTTGTAGTGGATGCCAAAGAGATGAATGACGATAAGATACTTATTGCTTATCTGGTTTGTAATAAGA
Source organism: Flavobacterium sp. CSZ (assembly GCF_015350725.1). NCBI lineage: Bacteria > Pseudomonadati > Bacteroidota > Flavobacteriia > Flavobacteriales > Flavobacteriaceae > Flavobacterium > Flavobacterium sp. CSZ. The sequence continues at coordinate 1,717 of NZ_JADKPQ010000040.1, read as the reverse complement.
TTATAGATAAAACAAAGCTGAATCATTTTTTAAAAGAAAAATTACCGGCTTACATGAATCCGGGCTTTATTGTTAATATCGATAAAGTACCTCTTACCTCTAATGGAAAAATCGATAGAAAATTGCTTCCAAATGTTAGCGTTCAAAACTTTTTGAGAGCACAATACGTGGCACCACAAAACGAAATACAACGTCAGGTAGCAGAAATTTGGCAGGATCTTTTAAAAATTGAAAAAATTGGAATAAATGATAATTTTATTGAATTGGGTGGACACAGTTTAGTAGCAGTTCAGGTTTTTAACAGAATTTATAAAGAACTGGGGAAAACCATTTCCTTGCGATTATTCTTTGAGAATCCAACCATAAAAGAATTGGTTGATCAGTTAAAAGATAATGAATTCATTTCAATTGAAAAAACAAGCCAGCAGGATTCTTATCCTTTAACGGCTTCACAAAACAGATTTTGGGTTTTAAGCCAGTTCGAGGAAGCTTCTTTGGCCTATAACATGCAGACCATATTGAAATTTAAAGGCACAATTAATATTGAAAAATTTGAAGCAGCATTTACCCATTTAATCAACAGACATGAGAATTTAAGAACTTCTTTTCAGCCATCAAAAAGCGGTGAGATTCGTCAAATAATAACTCCAATAGAAGATGTTGAATTTAAAATGCAATTTTTAGATTTCAGCCATACTGATCTAACCGATGATTCTCTTGACAAATATTTTGCAAAAGAAAACAGTAAACCATTTGAACTGGAAAATTCACCTTTGCTTCGTACAACTTTAATAAAAACGCAAGATCAAGAATATGTTTTTTCAATAACGCTTCCACACATTATTGGAGATGGATGGTCAATGGAAATCCTTGCAGTAGAAGTTGTTAAAATATATAACGCTTTGCTTCAGGATAAAGAGATTGACTTGCCACAATTGAATATTCAATATAAAGATTATGCAGTATGGCTAAACGAGGAAGTTAAAAAAGACAAATACAAAATTTCTGCAGAGTATTGGCTAAACCAATTTAGTGGAGATCTTGGGGTTGTAAACTTGCCAAGTGTTAAAAAACGCCCGTTGATCAAAACATACAATGGCGATTATCAAGTGCATGAATTTTCGAATTCCTTTTTAGAGAAATTAAACCTCTTTTCAAAAGAACATGATGTAACACTATTTATGACATTGATGTCTGTTATAAATACATTGCTGCATAAATACACCGGAAACGAAGATATAATTGTTGGTTCGCCAATAGCAGGCAGAGAGCATCCCGATTTAGAAAATCAGGTTGGATTATATCTTAACACTCTTGCATTGAGAACAAAAGTAGAAAAAGATGCTGATTTTATGACCATAGTACATCATGAAAAAGAAGTCTTACTACAGGCTTTTGAGCATCAAAATTATCCTTTTGATGAGTTAATCGACCAGTTGAATTTTAAAAGAGACATTAGCAGATCAGTGCTTTTTGATATTATTGTGACCTTACAAAGTCAGGAAAAATTAAATAATTTTGAAAAAGAAGATATTATAGACTTTGAAGTTCATTCTTATAATTACAAAAACACGACTTCTAAATTTGATATAGAATTTAATTTTATAGAATCAGATGCTTTGACTTTAGGTATTAAGTATAATACTGATATTTATGACTTGGCCTTTATTGAGAAAATGTTTCTTCATTTTGAACACTTATCGTTATCGTTAATTGC
>NZ_JADKPQ010000039.1:0-23295 GCF_015350725.1 Flavobacterium sp. CSZ | reverse complement strand
AATTTTGTTTCGCTTGTCTCTCAAAGCGGGTGCAAAAGTAGTGAGTTTATCCGTATTTACAAGTTTTTTTATAAAGTTTTATTCAATTATTTTTAAAAATTTATCATAACCTTCTGATAAAGTTGATCTTAAACTTTAAAATTTAATATAAATAAAAGAGAATTTTCTTACGATATTGTTTTGCATGCAAAATCAATTCAAAAAAACACCTCTTCTTTTACCGGTTCAAAGGTTAAGTTAAACAAGTATGTTTAACATATCTAAAAAACTCTTTAATATACTCATCAAAATAACATCACAGACTAGTGAATGATTTTCCCTATTTGGTATTCTTTGAATTCCAAAATTTACTCCAGATACAAAACTTGCCATTGCTATATCATAATACCATTTCAATTCATACAAAGATGTTTATTCTCTCATAGTTTATTGACTTTTCACTTATTGTGGCAACCTATCCTAGTTAAAGGATGCTTAGGATTGGAAAAGCTATATTGATTTTTTACTTTCGTATATGCAATCTGAATAATGAACCTGATAAAATGCGATTATGGATTTCAGTGAAAAAGGTCTTTCCCTTGAAGAGGTAAAGGCAATGGATATGGTATCTTATTTATCTGCCTTGGGATTTGAACCCTCTAAAATATCCCACGATGAATATTGGTACCTCTCACCTTTACGAAATGAAAGGACAGCTTCTTTTAAAATCAACCGCAGTATTAACCGTTGGTATGATCACGGGATGGGAAAAGGAGGCAGTCTCATTGATTTTGGCATGCTGTTTTTTAACTGCTCCTTTGGCGATTTTTTAAATCGTCATTGCAGAAATATTCCCCTGCGGCATTGCTTTGTTCCGCTTCAAAATATTTCGGAAAAAAATCAATCAAAAATTATCATTTTAAAAGAACAACCACTCCAATCTATTTCCCTGTTACACTATCTAAGACAAAGAAAAATTCCTATTGGCATTGCCCGTGAATATTGCTGCGAGGTTAGTTATGGCATTAATGAGCATTCCTATTACGGCATAGGCTTTAAAAATGACTTTGGTGGATTTGAAATTCGAAATCCCTATTTTAAAGCCAGTAGCTCACCCAAGGGAATTACTACTTTTCAACATACCGATAAAAAAGTGTTGGTCTTTGAAGGGTTTATGGATTTTTTATCCTACAGGTCATTGAGTGGTCGGCTTAAAAACCAAAAAGAAAGCTTTGTGGTTCTGAACTCTCTTTCTTTTTTAGAGAAAGCCCGCCCTTTTATGGAAAAACACAAAGCGGTAAGTCTCTATCTGGACCGGGATGAGCCCGGGCAAAAATTCACTGAGCTGGCCCTTGGCTGGGGCAGTAAATACAAAGATCAGAGCGCACTGTATAAAGACTGCAAAGATCTTAACGAGTGGATGATAAAATCTGAGAAAAGCCAGAAAAAACAAAGTTCGGGCTTAAAACGATAAAGACTTAAATCCAAGAGAGCCATTACCCTTTCAGACAGAGATTCTCTAGGGATACGAGACGCGTGATTTGCTAATCGAATTTATGATTCAAAGAAAGTGTTAATCTTAAAAAAATATAGCTATGCAAACCGGAGAAAACGAGCAGGCACTGCGAAAAATACTTGATATGACCCGCCTTATAAGTATAATCCTTTTAGGCCTGCACTTTTATTACTATACCTATAGCGTGTTTCTGCATTGGAATCTGGCAAACCCACTAGGGGATAAAATCCTTGGAAATATTGCTCTGACAGGACTATTTGACACCTTTGATCGCTCCAAAATCCTGGCTCTTGGCTTTTTGGTCATTTCACTTCTGGGCAGCAAGGGAAGAAAAAACGAATCTATGACCTACAAGCATGCTTTTCTTTGGCTTGGCTTAGGCTTGCCTCTTTATTTTTTGAGCTACTTTTTACTGCTTTTAAAAATAAATATCATCTGGCTGGCAATTATCTACATTGGTGTGACAACGACAGGATTTATTTTAATTCTAACAGGAGGTACTCTCTTCTCGCGTGTTATAATCCAAAAGCTTCATCAGGGAGATATTTTCAATAGTGAAAATGAGACTTTCCCACAAGAAGAAAGACTCCTGGAGAATCAATACTCCATCAACCTTCCCGCCCAATACTATGTAAAGGACAAAATTCGAAAAAGCTGGATCAATATCATCAACCCCTTTCGCGGCCTACTGGTACTGGGAACCCCTGGCTCGGGTAAATCCTATTTTATCATACGCCATGTCATTACCCAGCACATCCGAAAAGGATTTTGCATGTTTGTTTATGATTTCAAGTTTGATGATCTCACTACCATTGCCTACAATACCTGGCTCAAAACAAAAAAATCACATCTAATTGCCCCTGAATTCTACAGTATCAATTTCGATGATCTGAGTCGCTCGCACAGATGTAATCCATTAGTACCTATGACCATGACCGATATTACCGATTCGGCCGAATCGGCCCGAACCATTCTATTGGGACTCAATAGAGAATGGATCAAACGTCAGGGTGATTTTTTTGTGGAATCCCCTATTAACTTTTTAACGGCCATTATCTGGTATCTCAGAAAATATAAAGATGGACAATTCTGTACACTGCCCCACGTTATCGAACTCATGCAGATAGATTATGATGATCTTTTTACCCTTCTTCGGACAGAGAAGGAAATAGAGGTACTTATCAACCCATTTGTCAATGCATATCTCAGTGATGTCATGGAGCAGCTAGAAGGGCAAATTGCCTCAGCCAAAGTAGCTATGGCCAGACTCTCCTCTCCCCAACTCTATTATGTGCTATCGGGAAACGATTTTACACTAGACATCAATAATCCAAAGCAGCCCAAGATCATCTGCATGGGAAACAATCCTCAGAAGATCCAAATTTACGGCGCTGTACTCTCGCTTTATGTAAGTCGTTTACTAAAACTGGTCAATCAGAAAGGAAAACAAAAAAGCAGTCTTGTATTTGATGAATTTCCCACTATTTACCTCAACAATATCGATAATGTTATTGCCACAGCCAGAAGCAATAAAGTGTCTACCTGCCTGGGCATACAGGATTTTAGCCAGCTTAGAAAAGATTACGGGCGAGAACAGGCTGATGTCATTATGAACCTTACAGGAAATATCATCAGCGGCCAGGTCAGCGGAGACACTGCCAAGCAATTATCGGAGCGAATTGGAAAAATTATGCAGGACAGGGAAAGTCTTTCCATAAACAGCAATGATACCTCTGTTAGCCGCTCTAAACAATTGGAGCTGGCTGTACCGCCTTCCAAAATATCTGCTTTAAGTTCAGGTAAGTTTGTGGGAATGGTCGCTGATGATCCGAATTGCAAAATAGACCTTAAAACATTCCACAGTGAGATAATCAACGATCATAAAGTCCTTAAAAACGAAACTGATAATTACAAAGATATTCCCATGGTACGAGAACTCAATAATGAAATTGTACAGAGTAATTACCTTCAAATAAAAAAAGACATCCAGGATATCATTAACGATGAGATGGATCGCCTTATGAGTGATCCTGAACTCTCTTGCCTGGTGATAAGAAAATAAGTTCAACCTAAAGAGAAATGCTATGAGAACAAAGACTAATAACCCAAAAAAATATCGTTATGTATATCTGGGAATACCTACTGCAGAATATATTGAAATTGAAAATAATTACAAAAAAAGTACCTGCCGCAGCTTGAGTGAATATATTAGGAACATAATTATTCATAATCCAATCACCATACGCTACAGGGATCAGTCCCTGGAAGATTTGATCGAAGAAATAGCATCTCTGAATGATCATATGAATCAGGTGAGAAATACTGCCTTCCAAATTCTTGAAAAATTAACAAGTCAGCAGCAAACCAGTCAATTCAATCCGGTACTTGCAGGATTTGAAACCACCATAAAACATCTGGATAAAACAATCCAAGAAATCAAAATACAAATTGAAAAAATCGTAGAAAAATGGTCACAATCATAAAAATTGGCTCCTCGATAAACCGAATTATTAATTATAATGAGAGCAAAGTCACAATAGGACAAGCGCAATGCATTGGGGCTGGCAATTACCCTGTTGATCTTGATAGATTAAACGATAGAATAAAAAAAAGACGTTTTACCCAAATAACAGTATTAAACCAGAGTATAAAACGCAATGCTATTCATATTTCTCTAAACTTCTCTCCCCTTGAAGATCACTCAAGGGAGACTTTAATGGCAATTGCCAATACTTATATGCAGAGAATTGGTTTTGCAAAGCAGCCTTATTTAGTCTATGAGCATTATGATGCAGGACACCAACACCTGCATGTTGTGACCACATATATACAAAAAGACGGTAAAAGAATGCATATTTATAATTTAGCTTATCGCAAATCTGAACCTGCCAGAGAAGAAATCGAAGAACTATTTGGGTTAATTAAGGCACGAGGACAAAAAGCAAATAATCAACTTGATTTGAATCCCATAGCCATAAAAAGAATCAAGTATGGAGAAACCGAATCAAAAAAGGCCATAAATCTTGTTCTCAATTATGTATTGAATCAATACAGCTATACCAATTTTACAGAACTAAATGCCATTTTATCCCAGTATAATCTTATTGCTCAAAGAGGAAGTGAAAATTCAAAAACATTTCTGGCAGGTGGATTAGTATACCAGATTTTAAACCAAAAAGCAAAACCTGTTGGAAAACCTATCAAGGCAAGCATACTTGATAACAAGCCAACGCTGGTTTTTTTAGAGAATCAATTTAAAGAAAACAAAATAAAAAACACTGAGCAGCAAATAGGGATTAAAAAAATCGTAAATAGGTATTCAATTCAATCTATAGCTTTAGATGAGCTGAGCCCGATATTGCAAAGGTCAGCGATCACTACTGTGGCTAAAAAAGACGCTGATGGGCTTATTGATGAATTAACCTTTATTGATCACAAGACCAAAAGTTTTTTAAATGGTGATTTTCTCCTCAAGCAACTCAATGAGAATCTTGAGCAAAGATCCCAAAAAGCGGAAGTCTGTTTTGAGAACAGAAAAGCAAAACGAGGTAAAACTATCAGGCAAAGCTTTTGAAAATGCTTTATTTTGCATTTTAATTTTACAAGTCATCTTGCAAAATTTTACAGCTCAGTTTCCAAAATTACTTTCAAGGTCCGAATCAATTGCTATTTAATCTCTTTTTTAAGTTTTCCCAAGGAAGAATCTTCCATTTTTTTGATCTGATTAATAACAATTTGAGCAATAGCAGTCGCGCCTTTTAATGAAAGGTGTGTATCATCTGCTTTGTCTTTTTGATAATAGGGATTCTCACCTGCCTTAAAATGCAAATGCAATTGCTTTGACTCCTCAGGTCCGTAAGATTCTTCGAGTAATTCTGAATAATATTCCAGATCAATAAAAGGAACTTTGTATTGCTGAGCCACTAATCTGACCTCTAAAGGATACTCACCGTGAGTGGGTACAAGTACGCCTTTTTCATTAAAATTACGCCTTGCAATAGAAGTGAGTAGCACAGGGATAGCGCCTTTCTCACGACTCTCTTTTACAAACCGAATAAGATTGTATCGATAACGGGTATGCGGGTTTGTATATCGGGTCGAATCTTCTATTTTTTGGTCATTATGTCCAAATTCTATAAAAACATAATCGCCTTTTTTAAGCTTTTTATAAATAGAATCCCAGCGTTTTTCATTGATAAAACTCTTGGTGCTTCTTCCATTTACTGCTTTATTTTCAACGACAATATTTGCTGTAAAGAAAGGCTCAAGCACTTGCGCCCAACCATGTTCAGGATTTTTATCTGGGTCTTTCTTGTTGGCCATGGTAGAATCTCCAATAGTAAATAAGGTTGTTTTTTGGGCGAAACTTGCCGTTGTGATCAGCCAGATCATCAATAGATAATATTTCATTTTTTTCATTCTTAGAGTTCTTTCATTCTTATTTTGCCGCAGAAGGAACTGTTGCTTTTTCTCCTATAAAAACTTCGTTCAATACTACATTTTGAGCATTTGAACTTGAAATGGCATTTTTTGCCCATTTTATATCTATGTTGTTCAGAGAAATATTTCGGACTTTTTTATCGGCAAATCCCTGAATTACAATACCTGTTTGCGTTGCTTTATTACAGGAAATATTTGAAAAGAAAATATCTGATATCTCCGATTGAAAACCATTTCCTTCACCATGGTAATTGGCCGTTATATACAAGCAATCTTCTACCTGATCGAGTGTAATATTTCGAACAAAAATATTTTTAATAAAACCACCCCTATCGGCATTGGTTTTCAAATAAATTCCCCTTTTTAAATAGCCAACTGCTTTACAGTTCTCAACATATACATTTTGAACTCCTCCAGACATTTCGCTTCCTATCACAACGCCATGAAGTCCTTTGAAATTACAATTTCTAATGACAATATTTTCACTTGGTGTGGCCGCATTTGCTCTTCCTTCGTGATCTCTTCCTGCTTTAATGGCTACATTGTCATCACCATTATCAAAGGTTACATTTTCAATTAAAACATCTTTTGCATACTCAGGATCAATACCGTCATTATTGTGATTTAAGGATCTGTAACTCACGCCTCGGACCGTAATACTTTGAGATTTTAATAAATGCAGACACCAGAAAGGTGAATTTTCTATCCTGATATTTTCAACTAAAATGTTCTTACAATTAAAAAACTGAATCATCTGGGGACGCAAAAAATAACCAGCTCCCAATTTCCTGTCTTTAAGTGGAGTATTGTTATGATTCATCTCGCGGCTCAGATTTTTTCCCGCTGTTTCTTTAGCCTTAAAGCTTTTCCATGTCTTAGCTCCTTCTCCATCAATTGTTCCCTGGCCCGTTATGGCAATATTAGAACATTGGTATGCATAAATTAAAGGGCTGTAATTATAAAGCATTGTCCCTTCCCAACTGGTTAAAACCATGGGTAAATAATCCTCAGGATTATCACTGAATTTAATCTTGGCTCCCTTTTCAATTTTAAGGTTAACGTTGCTTACAAAATGAATTGGACCACTTATTTTATAAATTCCTTTAGGCACAATTATGGTTCCGCCATTATTTTTTTTACACAACGCCATGGCTTTATCAAAAACAGCCTTGTTATTGGTAAGAGAATCTCCTTTGGCGCCTAACTTCAAAATATTTATCTGATAAGAAGCAATTACAGGAAGCTGAATTCTATTTAGAATCGAATCTACTTTTGCTGAGGGAAATTCGCTATTCTGCGCAAGACAAGTCCATGAAATCAATAGAAAAATGAGACACTTAAAATTCATGATTTATATTTTGATTTTGATTTAGTTATTCTATAAGCTCTGGGTTATTTTTCTTTACTTGGCGTACCAATTAGCAATGGAATCTTTTAAGATATTTTCAATGGTATATTCCCCGGCTTCTTTCTTTGAGAGCTGATGTGACCATACCACTCTTTTTGTGGGCTGATAGCCTTCGCCTCTGTTATTATACTCACCATAAAAAGCATTTTGTTCTGCTTCGGGTTTGGACCAGTTGTGCCAGGCCTCGGGCCTGATATGCTTTCCCATATCACAATTAATGTAAACGGTTTTGGCATAAATACGCCACGGCCTTCCCAGATAAACTGCCGTTGCAGCTGGTTCAGCAGTAAGTTTACAATTTTGAAAAACAAATCCAAAAGTGGTATCCTGTGGTGTTGAAGCTGCCGTGATATAAGAGTTTTTAATGCTTCTGATTTCACAATTTTCAAATAAGACCGTAGCGCTTCCAAAAATAAAATCAGTAGTGCCTTCGATATAACAATCTTTAAAATATTGCTTGGCGTTTTTTCCAGACACATACAAAGTGTCCTGATTGCCTAAAATACTACAATTTGATACCTGAGCGCGATTGGCCACAAGAGACAGTGCAATGGCCTGACCATTGTCGCCCGATGCATTTTTAATGGTTAAATTCGAGGCCGAAAAATCATCCCCTTCAACTAAAAGTGTATAGGTAAAAAAAGTACTGTTTCTTCCTGTGTTGATTTTAGAAAAATTATCATCAAAGGTAATAATGGTATTTTCTTTGCTTTCCCCAAGAAGTGCTACATGGGTATTCCACTCGGGAATTCGGATCTTCTCCTTATAAATTCCGTTTTTTACAAACACTGTCACTTTTTCATATGGAAAAGAAGGACAAGCATTGATAGCGTCTTGAATTTTTGTAAAATCACCTGAACCGTCTAGGGCAACGGTAAAGAAATTAGCTTTTTTTTTATCTATAGACTCTGCTGATGATAATTTAATTCCGTTTTTAATGGCCCATGCAGGATATTTTTTCAATACTTCTTTTGGCGCATCGCTATACCAGGAATAGCCATTTCTGCGTTCCGAACCAATTTGATCAAGAGATTTTCTCCTCACTCCGTCACGATCGCAAAAAAAGGGTTCATTGTTATCCAGCTCCATAAATCTTGCCCAAATTGGCGATGCATTCTCAGTGACAATCATATTCTTGTCTATAATTTTTCCCTGATCGTTTAAAACGCGTTTCTCTTCAAGATTGGTGATTTTTGTTTTTTCAAACCAAGCCTGAGCGCTTCTAACCGCTGTGATTATCTCTTTTGAAGGTTTTTCTATCGACATTAAAAGCAGTACAATTTTAGCCGATTCATATCCGCTTAAAGAAGCCAGTTCAAAAGCTCTTGCGTTTGCCGGGGCAAGGGTAACCTCATCGTGTTGCGCGCACCAGGCGGTTAAAACTCCGTTTTGTTTATATTGCGTTTTTAAAATACAATCAATTCCTTTATCGAAAGATTTTTTAGCTTTTTCGATAGTTGCTGCCGAAGGTTGTATGCTGTAAAAATCAGTATCCTCACTTACATGTTTGATGATATTTAAAATATTTACCATCGAATCATCATTGTAGGTAATGTGTGTGTAATATCCCTTTTTTAATGGATAAAACTGAGGCCAGCCTCCATTGCTATATTGCGCCTCAAGTAAATAGTCTAAACCTTTTAAAAAAGATTCTTTATAACGCTCGTCCTTAACCTGCGCATACATTTTAGACATAAAAAGCATTTCCTGACAAGTTGCACTGTTGTCTGTAGTGATTTCTTTTGTTGACTTTTTAAGGGCCAGTAAATCCTTTTTTTGCTGCGGGGTTAACTCTTGCTGCATCTGAATATTTTTTGGCCATCCGCCAATATCTCTTTGATAAAGCAAAACATTCTCTGCTATTTTTTTAGCTTGCTCTGTGCCAAACCAGCCTGCATCGTTTTTGCGAATAATATCGGGCCAGTTTTTATAGGTGTTCTGAGCATTTACAGCAAAACAAATGCTAAATAGCACTACTGTTATATATTTTTTAAATTGAATCATTTTAAGCTTATTTTGTTATTCTAAACCAATCTACGGCAGTATTTCCCGAATCATTTGTTACTTTTTCGCTCAAGGCAAAAAGCCCAACTTTGGCACCAATCCATTTTCCTTCTTTTGATATAAATTCAGAACCAATCGATTCATACTCCTTATCATCTAAACTATAAAAGAAATTACAGACTCCGCCTTTTTTAATTTTTACTCTAAGGTAGATAATATTGTTTTTAATTAAAACCGGAGTGGTTTGGCTTTCAGCAACTTTTTTATCGAAAGTTCCTGTTTTCTGGTTCAAATACAATTTGCCCATATCGTTTCTTAAATTCAAATAACTATAATCCAATCCCATAATGATTAGCCCTGTCGATTCACCATTTAACCTTGTATTAAAAGTTAATTTAGTGGTCACTGTAAACTCCTCTGCAGGAAATTTTTGAAGTAGTAAATTAGGCGCGTCAAATATCTTGTTGCTTTCTTTAATTGTTGGTAAACAAAATAAATTAAGATATCCCAAACTTGTCGAAAACCCCCAATTGATTTGAGAATTGGCCTGCCATTGCCATTGTAAACCTAACTTTGGTTCATTAAACTCATCTGACTCTGCAGGAGTTTCTATGGGGTATTTCTTCCCTACATTTGGTTTTTTGAATCTTGCAACCGGCTCTCCAATGCCGTTTTTATCAAAATCCTCTCCCATAACCGGCCAATCTTTTTCCCATTTCATGGGCTCAAGATGAACAATTCTTCCGTAAGCTCCTTTGTCCTGAAAATGAATGAACCAGTCTTCTCCGCTTTGTGTTTGCACCCATGCGCCCTGATGCGGGCCGTTTATGGCTGTTTTTCCTTGTTCCAGCACTTTCTTTTTTTCATACGGGCCAAACACATTTTTTGATCTTAAAACAGTTTGCCACCCGGTAGAAACCCCACCGGCAGGAGCAAAAATGTAATAGAAACCATTTCTTTTATAAAATTTAGGCCCCTCGATTGTACCTTCGCTCTGATGCCCGTCAATTACCATCACCTGGTCATTATTGGCAATTGTTCCCTGGGCATTCATGCTGCAAACTACAATGAGACTCTTAATCTGGGCACGGCTTCCGGCAAAGGCATGAACAAGATAAACTCTCCCGTCATCATCCCATAAAGGACTTGGGTCGATAAGTCCAATGCCCGCTTTTACCAAAAGAGGTTCAGACCATGGGCCTTCTGCTTTTTTGGCTTTAATCATGTAAATTCCAAAATCAGGATCAGGATAATAAATATAAAACTCATCATTATGAAAAGTAATACTTGGAGCCCACACGCCATTGCCATGCTGTACTTTATCAAAAAAGTCAAAGGGAGGCTGCCTTGGCAAAGCATAACTTAAAATTTTCCAGTTTACAAGGTCTTTTGAATGCAAAATTGGCAATCCGGGAATACAATTAAAAGAAGAGGCTGTCATATAAAAATCATCCCCTACTCGCACCACATCAGGATCCGAATAATCGGCGTGAATGATAGGATTAGTGTATGTTCCGTCTGCATTATCGGGCACCCAGACCTGAGCGAAATTCTTTTGCATCGCCAATATGGATAAAAAAAGAAAGAGGGCTTTTATATTTTTCATTTTATATTATCCTTATAATAAGACCTAACAGATTTTAAAAGCCTGTTAGATCTTTTCCTGAAACTTATTATCTGTTCAACTCTAAAGCAGCCAGAATAAAAGGTCCGGTAGCTTTAGGATCATTGTCTTTTTTCTTTTCGTTTACATAATATTCGTATGAGCCGTCACGATAAGGAGTTCCGCCTAAACCGGCAACCTGACAAGCTTGCGTTAGTGTAATTCCGCCATCGGCATCTACTTTTATTAATTTTTTTGTCAATGCATCGAAAGCTTTGTTGGCTAATTTTTTATAGCTGGCAGGCAGATATCCTTTGTTGGCTCCTTTTGCAAAAGCATAAGCAAACATTGATGATCCAGAAGCTTCAAGGTAATTTCCTTCTTTATTGCCTTTGTCTGTTACCTGATACCATAAACCTGATTTATCCTGATATTTAGCCAAAGCAACCGATGCATTGTTCAGGTATTTTACCAATTCTTTTTGTTTTGGATGCTCTTTTGGCATATAATCCAATACATCAACAAGGGCCATAACATACCAGCCTAAAGCTCTTGACCAGAAATTTGGCGAATTACCTGTTTCTTTATTTGCCCAGGGCATTTCTTTACTTTCATCCCAGGCATGATACAATAATCCGGTTTTTGGATCTGTCGCGTGCAATTGAATTAACTCAAATTGTTTTGCGATATCATCAAAATTTTGCCCGTTTTCAAACGTAAGGGTATATTGTGCATAAAATGGTTCTCCCATATATAAACCATCTAACCACATTTGGTTGGGATATATTTTTTTATGCCAGAATCCTCCACTTGCAGTGCGCGGCTGCTCGGAAATTTGCTTGCGCACTAACTGCATTGCTTTTAGATATTTTTCTTCTTTTGACTCCGCATAAATATCAAAAAGCAAACGACCTGGTACTACCAAATCTATATTGTATTTGTCTAATTCATAAGTTTTAATCGTTCCGTCGTTTTGTACTAACTCATCTACATAACCTCTTATGTAAGTTTTATATCGGGAATCCGGATTTTTCTTGTACAATTCTTCGATCGAATGCAAAACCAAAGCATGAACATAATCCCATTTCGGTTTCTTAGAATCATCGATCATATAAGCTTCTGGGTGACGTTTCATTAAGGTCAAAGCCATTTTATCAGACCATTTTAAATTTTTAGAAATTACGATTTCTTTCTTTGCAGGTTCCTGAGAAGTCACTTTGCAACTTGTAAAGGCTATTAAACAAACTAAAATAACCCATGTAAAATAACTTTGTTTTCTAGTATTTTTCATTTTAAAATATATTTAAATTTTATTATTTTTTTAATTCTATCGCACTAAGTAAAAATGCTGCCAAAGCCGGCGAACTATTGTCTTTTGCCTTGCTATTGGTATAATATTGATTTGTTCCGTCGCGAAAAGGTTTTCCTCCCAAACCAACACTCGAAGATACATTTGAGATTACTATTTCACCATTTTTATCTTTTTTTACAAACGTGGCAATAAAGGCATCAAAGGATTTTTGCGCAACCTTTTTATAATCCGAAGATATATATCCTTTGTCTGCTCCTTTTGCCAGACTATAAATAATCATTGCCGAGCAAGATGATTCTAAATAATTATCTTTCAAATCAGGCTTGTCTGCTACCTGATACCATAAACCTGTTGCACTTTTATGTTCCACTACACTTTTCGCTATCTGGTTCAAATAGCCTGCCAGCTTCTTAAAGTTGGGGTTTGTCTTTGGATAATAATCCAGTGTTTCTACCAAGGCCATCATATACCAGCCTATAGCTCGCCCCCAAATGGTTGGTGAGGTCCCTGTTTCGGGATTTGCCCATGCTATTTCTTTACTTTCATCCCAGGCCTGATACACCAAAGCTGTTTTTTGATCTACCAAATGATTTTGCGCCAATTCAAATTGTTGGGCAATATCATCCAAAGCTTTACCTTTTTCATACCTCACTGTGTATTGTGTATAAAAAGGTTCGGCCATATACAAACCATCTATCCACATTTGATTGGGATATATCCCTTTGTGCCAAAATCCCCCGCTCGCTGTTCTGGGCTGACTCTCTATCTGAGCTCTCAATTGCTCTATTACTTTTTTGTAACGATTATCTTTGGTCTGATCATATAAATTAAACAATAATTTTCCCGGATTTACACAATCGATATTGTAATCTTTGATGTTGTAATCGGTAATATTTCCCTGGGCATCAATTAATTCATCTGCATATTCTTTTATATAATTGAAGTATTTTTTGTGGTTTGTTTTTTGATATAATTTTTCAAAAGCAAACAATACCAATCCCATTTTATAATCCCATTTTGGCTTTTTAGTTCCATCGATCTGAGAAGCTTTAGGATAAGTATTCAAAATAGTAAGTGCTGTTCTCTCTGACCATTTTAAATTCTCAGCAAGAACAGCATTTTTATTTTCCTGAGCCATCATTATACTACTCATTATCAAGAGTAAAACAATAAGATTGATCTTTACAAAACTCGATTTCAGCATAAAACTACATTTTACCTTTTTTGTTGAGTACTTCTAGCTTTTGATCTAAGTACTTCACGAATTCTTCTTTTGATTTAATTCCGTTTGGCTCTTGTTCCCAGGCGCCTAAAAAGTAAAAAGAAGTTGCTTTTGTAGTGGGTTTAAAAACCAAAAGGTAATCTAAAGTAGTATCAGCAAGATTTTCGATTGTATTGGTTTGATAAAAAATAGCCATTCCTAACTTATCGGGCACTAATGACTGCTCGCCGTAAGTGGCCAGATAAGCCCATTTTTTATTTTTACTATCCTCTTTAAGTAATTCAGCATTTTTTTGCTTTACAATTCCGGTACAAATTCCTTTGATTTCTTTTGAGGCCTGAATCGTGTGTTGGGTATAAAGCTGATCTGCTTTGATGGTTAAAACTGATGTGAAATCGATTTTATCCAAGGCTGTTTTCCATCCGTAATAATTCACTTTTACGCCAGATTCGGTCGTTTTGTTTACCACAGTTGCAATGGTTGAGTCTACTTCACGGAAGTGTAATTTTTCATCATTTAAATAACGATCGATAGATCCAATTCCGATTCCTTTTCCGGCTTTAAGGATATCTGCACCCCAATCGCTCATCTGATGATAGGAATCAAAATTATCCTGACCTACAAGAGGCAAAATATTAGCCGTTGTTTTCTTTCCAAAAATATCAATGGCATTTCTCCAGTCCAGATACAAACGATATCCAATACGGTTACTCTCCCAGCCCGGGCCTTCGTAACGAATATCAAAGGAATGATCTGTATGTTCGGGAGCCAATTTTAACCGATCGACATTTTTAAAAACAGTTCCTCCAATATATTTGCGTCCTTCCCATTTCCCATCAGTTTTGGCAGATATCTCGGCATATGTTTTGGCTGTTTTAATGTCGTATTTTTGAGCATTAACCGCTGTAACTCCAACTAAAAATAAGGTTGCTAATGTGATCTTTGTTTTCATTTTATTCTAAATTATTTGAATATTCTCTTTAAAAATTGTGTTGTATAATTCACTGTTTCATCCATCCAGGGCTCAAAAAACCAAAAGGAATGAGGTGAATCCTGAATTGTTTTTACTTCACTATAAATCTTGTTTTGATTTAAAATGGCAATCATATCATCCCGTCCTGCATGAAACCGCTCAAAACTGCTGTTGATAAACAGACTTGGCGGTGTATTTTCACTGGCATGACTTAAAGCCGACGCTTCTTTCCAGTTTTGCGGATTTTCCTCATGGGTGCCGCCCAGCCAAAAAGCAGCCATTTCTCCTTCGCCAGATTCGGGATGCTTAAAAGCCAATATTCCATCTACATCGATAATTGCCTGAACTCTTGAAGAAGACTTACTCTTGTATTTTGCATCTTCAAAAGCTAAATCTCCATTTGTTGTACCAATCAAAGCTGCCATTTGGCCTCCTGAGGAGCATCCTAAAACGGCAATTTTGTCTGGATCTACATGAAATTTCTTTGCATTATCTTTTATAAATTTAATCGCATTTTTTACATCATAAATCCCTTTGGGATATTTTGCCTCGAGCGATAATCTGTATTCTATTGCAAAACAAGAATATCCTCTTGAGGTTATTTCCTGTGCTAGACCTTGCATTTGATTTTTATTTCCTGATCTCCATCCCCCTGCATGAATCATGATTACCCCTGGATTATTTTTCTGCTTTTTATTAAAAAAGGCATCCAAATGTAATGCCCGGTTTTTATCCTTGTAGTACACTATATTCTCGATCTGAATATCATTTTTTCCTTTATTTGCCTTTGCAATTTTTATAAAAGGATATTTTTTAATGAGTTTATCATAGGTACTTTTTATGGTATATGAGGTATCAACACTATAACTTTGCGCTATAATACCCTGAGAGACAAACACTAATACCAACAAGATTCTTTTCATTTCAAGCGAACTATTATTTCGTTAAGAAAGGAGTCCGATTCATGACCGAACTCCTTTTTAACTTCTTCAAAAAAACAAAACCTCAAAAATTTTTAAATTACTAATTATACCAGATTTTTAATATGCCGGATTTTGAGGGAAATCTTTATTTCTATTTAAATCTAATGCTGATTGTGGTATTGGTCTTAAAATTTTCTGTTGACCATTTTGACCTGCAAAAGCAGCAGCACTAGTAACTTTAGGATTGTACAAAACAGTTCTGTCAACTAATGTTCCTGTACGTTTTAAATCGAACCAACGGTGGTATTCACCCAATAATTCTCTTCCTCTCTCGTCTAATATTGTATTGATATCAATAGTTGTTACTACCGGAATTGCTCCTACTACACCACCGCCTGCTCTTCTTCTTACTTCATTTAAACGAGCCAGTGCAAGTGTAGGCTGACCTGCTTTAAAATAAGCTTCGGCAGCAACTAAATATGTTTCTCCAAGTCTTGAGATAATAAAATCACGCGTACTGCTTCTGTTTGTAGCAGCAGTAATTGGAGTTGTATTGTAGTTGGCACTGGTAGCACCGCTATAGGGAGCATTAGGGTCATCAAATTTTCTAACCGGAATTAGATTGTAATCTCCTCCTGAAGGCGCTGATGAAGAATAAGATCCCCAAATATGATAACCTGCCGGTACTGTTGAAGGAGCTGTAATTTTACCCAAGTTGGTATGAGAGGCTATATAGGCAGTTCTCTCTGCCGGAGTAAACCATTTTGGCTCATAGAAATGAGTCACTTTTGAAGCTGATTTATCTGCTGCTGTACTATACAAATCGTAATATCTGGCAAAGATTTCTGTCATAAAAGTACTCTCCCAACGCTTATCTCCTTTTTCATATAATGATATGGCATAAACAGTAGGGCAAAGTGTGTAACTTCTGTTAGGATAAGGGTTCCCTGCAGCTGCAGCCCCTAAATAAGGTCCAAACCAATAATTTTGAGAATTCCCAAGTGAAGTAGTTCCCGTTGCATTTGAAGCTGAAGAAAACTGAACTGAAAATACTGTCTCAGCATTCATTTCATTACCTGGTTTTACCACATCTTCAAAAGATACATTTAATGCCTGGCCTGCAATTGCCTGATCTGCCAAAGTTGCTGCCGTTGTAAAATCTGTTGGTGTTCCAAAAGTTTCATATCCTTTAGTTAAATATACTTTTGCCAATAAATCCTGAACAGCTCTTTTATTCACTCTTCCTGTATAAGCACCCGCTGCAACTGCCGGGAGGGCTTCGTTAAGATCTTTAAAAATCTGAGTATACACCTCTTCGGCTGTATTTCGGTCAAAAGAAGTTACTGCCGTATTGATATTATCCAATACAATTGGCACACCTCCATAAGTCTGAACTAATAGAAAATAAGCATTTGCTCTTAAAAATTTAAGTTCACCTACTCTTGTATCCAGTGTACTTGTTTTCTCCGTAAGAGTAGAATAGTATATTCCTTTATTGGCTTGTTGAATGGCCATGTAACAAGTTCTGTACAATAAATCAACTCCTGCAGATGATGAGGATAAGGTTAAATATTTGGCTAATCCTTCAGGCTCCTGATTTCTTCCCTCAGAGTACATATCTGTACCTGCTTCAAACAACCACGGATCACCACCATAAATATCTTTTAAGGTTGAATAATTTGTATTTACCAATGACTCAAACCCGGCAGAGGTAAGAAAATATTGTTCTGCTGAACCAAAAGCAAGATTTTCTTCTTCAATAAAATCTGAACAAGAATGTAGTGTGGTTGCCAGAATTGCTATAACTATTATTAATTTTTTCATTTTTCTTTAATTTAAAATTTTAAACTTAATCCCATCTGAACCGTCATTGTAGAGACACGGTTAACTGCTAAAGCCGCAGTTGCCCATTCAGGGTCATATCCTTCATAATCGGTAAATACAAAAGGATTCAAGACATTAACATATAATCTTAAACTTTTAATTTTCAACTTACTAACCAGATCCTGATCAAAACTATATCCTAAGGCAATGTTTTGAACTTTTACAAATGAAGCATCTTTATAAAACGCTACGTTGTTGGTATCATAATAAACTCCTGCTCCACGAGGCAAAGGATTTGTATTGGAGTATTGAGAAGGAAGACCTGCTCCGTTTGCCGGAACATACCAGTCTCCAAGATCTAATTTCTGACGACCTCTATCTGTAACATCAGCAAAATTATCGTGGAATCCGCTAAATACAGTCATTCCCTGATTGGTGATTAAAGACAATGATAAATCAAATTGTTTTACTTTTAATGTTGTAGAAAAACTTCCTGACCATTTAGGATCATAGTTCCCCAGGATAGCCCTGTCGTTATTGGCATCAATTTTTCCATCATTATTTAAATCTTTTACTCTTGCCTCACCTGGTTTCTGACCGTAAGAAAGTGCCTTAGCTGCTTCATTTTCCTGCCATACTCCATCAAATACAAAATTGTAATAAGAGTGAACGTTTTCCCCAATAAATAAGTTGTTTCCAACATCATCAACCTTATCTTGTCCGTAAATAGATTCTAATTTATTTACGTTTTTAGTAAAGGTAAAACTGGTTTCCCAAGACACATTTTTAGTCTGAATGTTTTTAGTCACTAGCGCAACCTCGATACCTTTATTTCTAATAGACCCCACATTTGAAGTAATAGTAGGAACTCCTATTTCCAGTGGTAAAGCTTGTTGAAACAATAAGTCTTTAGACAAACGATTGTATACATCTACACTACCTGAAATTCTATTGTTAAAAAAGCCAAAATCTAAACCTAAATTCACCTCTTTTGTTTTTTCCCATCCCAAATTTGGATTTCCTAAACTCGATGCTGTGTAACCATTGGCAACAGTAGAACCATATTCATAATAAGTTGGTGTTTTAAGAAGACTTAAACTTGAATAAGGATTCACATTATCGTTTCCTGTATAACCAATACTTCCTCTAAATTTAAAGTTAGAAACAAAGGCTAATTTTTGCATAAATGCTTCCTCATGAAGATTCCATCCTAAAGCTACAGAAGGGAAGGCAGTCCATTTATTTCCTTCAGCTAAAACTGATGATCCATCATATCTCACTGAAGCTGTCAATAAATAGCGCCCTTTGTAAGCATAATTAAAACGAGCTGCATATGATTCTAAAGTATTTTTAGAATAAGGAGTAAACACACCAGAAGGAATCAAAGCAATATTGCCACTTCCAGGGGTCAATGTATAAGTAGACTGAGCTCCTGATCCTAAATTATAAAAACTGGTTTCGAAAGGATTTTCTCTTGAGGCTGCAAAATAAGTTTCAGTAGTATTAGAATAAAAACTCTGAAGTCCTAAAAAGCTAAACACATGATCCTTTGCCAGGGTATAATTGATATTAAACTGGTTGTCCCAGGTATAATTAAAGTTTTGCACGTTGGTTACATCACCTGATGGCAAACTTTTGTTTTTAAGTCCAAAATCTGTTTGTGCACCAAATGATCTTCCTTCTCTTGCATCCATTTTCCCAGCTGAAAAAGTAGATTTAAAAGACAGCCAGCTATTGACTTTGTATTCTGCAAATACATTTCCAATTGTGGTGAATCTCTCTATTTCATCGGCAGAATTGGCAATTTCTAAAAATGGATTATAAGATCCTGTTTTATTAATTGCAGATGTTCCGTTTGGATATTTTAATGTACCCGGCTGTTGCGCATAAGTGCCTACAATGTCGTTACCGGCTGCATCAATTGCCCAAGGTGAAGTAAATGGATTTTGTCTAAAAGCTTCCTGCATGGCAGTTGGGCTTCCTAACTGCTCATCTGTTTTAGAAATGGTAAGATTTACTCCAAATGAGATTTTATCATTTACTTTATGATTTAAACCTGCCTTAAAGTTGTATTTATCGATACCTTCATTATCAATAACTCCGGTTTCTTTTTGTACTCCCAGACCTATGTTATAAGAGAGTCCGTTATCGGCGCGACCTGAAACATTTAGATAATTATTCTGAGTCATTCCTCCTTTAAGGATTCTGTCCTGCCAATTATAAGTTTTGTTTTTTACTACTCTCTGAAACAAAAGAGGATTAGAACCTGCCTGACCTACAGCGGCTTCTAGTTCTGTTTCGTTGATATCATTATAAGTTGGATTTGTAGCTGAAATTGTAGTGGCTAAAAATGCTGATTGATGGTAATACCACCATTTTTCAGGGCTCATTAATTTAGGTAATCTCACTGCTTGTTTGTTACCATAAGAAGAATCGAATGAAACTGTTACTCCTGATTTTGCATTTGTTCCGCTTTTAGTGGTAACGATGATAACCCCGCTTCCACCTCTGGAACCATAGATTGCCGCAGACGAAGCATCTTTGAGTACATCCATTCTGGCGATATCCTGTGGATTCAAAAAGTCAATATTATCAGTAGGTACTCCATCGACAACAAAAAGTGGTTTAGAACCATCTTTATTAATGGAGTTTGTTCCTCTGATAATCACATTAAATCCATCACCTATACGACCTGAATTCGAAGTTACCTGAACTCCTGCAATTCCTCCCTGGATAGCCTCCATAGGGTTGGTTACGTTTCTTTCGGTAATTTTTGCAGCAGATAAAGTATTAATTGCACCGGTTAGATCTGTCTTTTTTGCCGTGCCATATCCCACTACAACAACCTCGTTAAGTGAGTTTGATTGTTCAGAGAGACTTACATTTACTTTAGATTTTCCCGATACACTAACTTCCTGTGTTTGAAAACCAAGATAGCTAATTACTAAAATTGCTTTATTACTGGTTACGTTAATTTTAAAACTTCCCTCAAAATCTGTTGAAGTTCCGTTTTTAGTTCCTTTCTCCTGGACATTTACACCTGGTAGTGATAATCCTGCAGCATCTGTAATTTTCCCTTCTACCACAGTAGATTGAGCGTAGATTGTAGTGCTCAACAGGAAATTCAGGAAAAATAAAAATACAAGATTGTATTTTATTTTTTTCTTCGATAATTGTTTAAAATTCATAGTGTGGTTAAATAGTTTTGGTTAAATTGAAAGTTTTTAATTTTTAATGGTTTCTACTCTTTTTTCATTCGCATTTGTATTTATAAAATTGATATTCTTTACATTTTTCAATAAGTAGGGCTCACCTACTTTGGCTATTGTTACATTTTTCAGGGTAATATTCTCCACGGGAGATTCCTTATATCCTTCTGCCCACACTGCGTATTTCCCGCCGTTTTTTACCGTTATATTCTCAAGGTTTATATTTCTCACTGTAGGTATAAAATTTCCTGTTTGCGAACCGTATACATTATAGAACATCGTTACACGCAAAACACATTCTTTGACTGTTCCTACTTCAAGATTTCTCACATAAATATCCTCTACAATTCCTCCTCTTTTTGAATTTGTTTTAATACGAATTGCACGATCCAGATTGGGACTGTCCATTACACAATTCTCTACAAAAACATTATTAACACCTGCAGATATTTCGCTTCCCATGACAACTCCGCCATGACCATCGATCATTTTACAATTCTGAACAATGATATTTTTACTTGGTATGGCCACTCTTCTGCCGTCTGCATCGCGTCCGGATTTTATGGCAATACAATCATCACCGGTATTAAAAGTGCAGTTTTTAATGAGTACATTTTGCGAATATTCAGGATCACAGCCATCATTGTTAGGTCCATGACTATTTACTGTTACACCATCAATGATGATATTATTTGTTTTTATGGGATGCAGAATCCAAAACGGGGCATTGATCACCGTAATGTCTTTTACCAAAACCGTGTTGCACTGAAAAAATTCAATAAAATTGGGGCGTAAATAACGTCCTTCACCAAACACGCGCTCCGAAACCGGAACACCTTTTTCGGCCATTTCAATTAAAACCTCGCGGTTTTGAGGATCATTTTGAGAAGGAATTCCTTTCTTCCAGCCATAATCTTTACCTGCCGACCAAATCCACCAGTTCGTATCATCAGCCTGACCATTAAGAGTTCCTTTTCCTGTTATGGCAACATTCGTTTTATTTTTTGCATATATAAGAGGAGAATAATTCATCAGTTCGGTTCCTTCCCATGAAGTATGAACCATTGGATAATCCTTTGGATTTATGCTGAAAAGAATTTCGGCGTTGTCTTCTAAATGCAAATTCACATTACTCTGTAAATGTATAGGTCCTGTGAGATATTTTCCATTAGGCACCAAAACTCTTCCCCCACCATTATCAGCACATGCCTTAATTGCTTTTTCAAAAGCCAGTGTATTTGACGTTTTTGCGTCTCCTACAGCGCCAAAATCATTTATATTGAAGGTTTTATCTGCAAATTGAGTCTGAGGAATACTCTTTATAATTAATTCCATCTTTTTCCACGGATCTGAATGAGAAACTACAGAAGCATGCTTTGTACATGACAATAATGCTATAGCCACTAGAGAGGAGATTAAAAAAGTTTTAAGTGCTATAATCTTATTTACAAACATTTGCGCGGGATTTATTGTTTAGTCTTTCAAATCATTACATATATGTAATCGATTACACGAAAGTATAAAATAAGTTCTTACACACCAAATTAATTAGCAAAAAATTTATATATTTAATTTTTATTATGAAATATAATTACACTTAATGTAAAAAAACCTATAATTTATTATGATTGTTGATTCGAAAACGTTTTAATTATAAATTATGGTAATCGATAACAATTTGTGTAACGTTATAAAAAAAAATGTATTTTTGTCTAAGATTAATCTGAAAACCTTTTTTAATGAGCGAAAAAATAACTATTTACGATATTGCTGAAAAATTGAATATCACTGCCGCTACTGTTTCAAGGGCTTTAAACAACAATCCTAAAATAAAAGAAAGCACGCGCGAGCTGGTTATTAAAACTGCTGCTTCGATGAACTATAAGCAAAATAAACTGGCGTTGGCATTAAAAAGCGGACGTAGTAATAACATTGGCGTTATTGTTCCTCGTATCGACAGCAACTTTTTTGCCTCTGTCATTAGAGGAATCGAAGAGGAACTTCATCCTCATGGTTATCAGGTAATCATTTGCCAGACTCATGAAAGTGCAAAAAGAGAAAACGAAAATTTATATACTTTAATAGATGCGCAAGTAGACGGTATCCTAATGTCGGTTACTGATGTAACAGGCGAGAATAGTGGCGCTTTTGATAATGTATTACAAAAAAATGTTCCGCTTATCTTTTTCGACAGAAGCAAACATATCGATGGGGTTAGCTCAGTAACCATTAATGACTTTAAAGGAGGATATATTACTACAAAGCATTTAATTGATGAAGGCTGTAAATCTATTGCTCATTTATCGGGAGATCAGTCTCTGGAGATTTTCAAAAACAGGTTTTTAGGCTACAAACAAGCTTTACTAGACAATGGAATGGAATTTAAAGAGGAATATGTAATCCCCGTTAAAAGTTTTGTTGATGCCGGAAAAGATGCAGTTGATATTTTATTGCAATTGCAAACCCCGCCAGATGCTATATTTTCATCGAGTGATTTCGCTGCGTTAGGAGCAATCCAGGAATTACGATCCAGAAATATCAGCATTCCAAAAGATTTTTGTGTAGCGGGTTTCAGTAACGAGCCCTTCACTAAATTCATGGAATTATCGATAACATCTGTAGATCAGTCGCCACTTGAAATGGGAAAAATGTCGGCGCGTGTTTTCCTGGAACAAGTAGACAAAACCGATACTATTAAAATTGAAAAAAAGGTAGTTCTCGCTCCTGAATTACACATCCGTAAATCATCGTCAAGATCTAACTCATAATTTTTTTACCATATAAGTTCATTTAACAATGAACTTTTTTTTCACCATTAAGATAGTAAGAAAATGAAGTTCAAAGCTTATATCTTAATGGTAAAAAACAAAAAAGCTCACTGT
>NZ_JADKPQ010000038.1:0-26056 GCF_015350725.1 Flavobacterium sp. CSZ | reverse complement strand
GCTTCACAATCTCAAGTAAACTCAAGTTGTGGTGGAGTTTCTAGTGGATCTGCAACTGTGGTAGCTTCTGGCGGAACTGGTCCTTATACTTATTCATGGAACACTACTCCGAAGCAAACTTTGGCTACAGCCACAAATCTTCCATCAGGAAATTACAGTGCATTAATCACTGATGCTAAAGGATGTACCTATACTGCAACATTTGAAATCCTTGATGGAGATTCAGTTAAACCAATAATTGATCCGCTACCGGAAACTTCAACAATAAATTGTCCTGCCGAGCCTGTGTTTGCACAAGCTACTGCAACAGATAACAATGGTACAATTGCCTCATTAACTTTTGAAGATACAACTACTCCTGGCAATTGCAGCGGTTCTTATACCAAAACAAGAACCTGGACTGCTACTGATGCTTGTGGAAATATCTCACTACCGGTTAGTCAAACAATTATTGTACAAGACATTAATGCTCCAACTTGGGAAACTGAAACAGCTTCATTAAATAAAACTATCCAATGTAGCGATGCTTCCGCTTTAACTTCCGCGCAAGCGTTATTTCCAATCGCTTCAGATTTATGTGATAGTGATGTTTCGAATATTGTAAAAGTAAGTGGTGTGTTTGTAGCTTCGGCAGATTGTTCGAATGCGGGAACCTATACCAATACATGGACTGTAAAAGACGATTGTGGAAATACTTCTGATACTTTCACGCAAGTGATCACTATTGAGGATACAACAAAACCAACATTTATTGGAGAACTTCCAACAGATATTACGGTTTCTTGCGATGCTGTTCCTGAACCTGCAAATCTTGAAGCTTCTGATAATTGCAATGGTAATTTACCAATAGTTTTTAGTGAAACTAAGAGTGATATTCAAAATGGTTGTTCTACAAATTATACTTTAACCCGTACATGGACTACCAGCGATTGTGGTTTAAATACGGCTAGTTATACTCAAATAATAATAGTTAGAGATACTACTCCGCCTACTGGAAAGGCTCCTGTTAATGTTGCAAACCTGCAAACGATTACTGATATTCCTCTTGGAAATCCGGGTGATATAAAAGATGCCGCTGACAATTGCAGTACTACTGTAGATATCACCGTAAGTGATGCTAATAATGGAGGAAGTGGTTGCGACGGAAATGCTTATATCCTGACAAGAACGTATACTTTGACGGATTGTGCAGGTAATAAAACCGAATTGAAACAAACTTTTACTGTCGAAAATAAAGTTTCGGTAACTGGAGTTGCTTCGAATGTAACTTGTTTTGGAGGAAAAGATGGTTTGATCTTAGTTACTAATAGCCCAGGATCGACTGTTGTTATTAGAAACGAAAATAATGAGGTTGTTAGTAATACTAATTTACCGGCAGGAGCCTACACACTTACAGCAACATCATCTGTAAATAGCGGTAGCGAAACTTGTTCTGCAACTGCAACAGTTGTAATTACTCAGCCAACTTATAGAGTTAAAATATCCGGACAAATAATAAACAAAGACACTAATACACCAATTGCAAATGTGCCTGTTACTTTGGTTCCGCAAGGTACTACGACTGGTCCTGTTTTATTGCGCATAACAGGTACCGATGGTCTTTATAATTTCTCAGGTATGGTTGCCGGAAGTTATGTAGTTCAGGTTCAGGATGCCAACTTGAATAGCGTACATCAATTGTATCCTATAGATTCAAGTTTGTTTTTTACTACTCTTGAAGATTGTAAAATTCAGGAACATAATTTTGAATACGGAAAATCGACACTACCGGTTTTAGGAGATTATGTTTGGTATGATACTAATGGTAACGGAGTTCAGGATGAATGGTATGATGCTAATAATGATGGCATTGTAACTAAAAATATTCCTGATACAAACGGGGCGATTGATTATAGCCAATGGGAATGGATCGATCTTAATGGTGACGGAAGTTATACAGGACCATCAAATGTGGGTGAATTGAATGCAGGAGGTTTTGGAAATGCCTTGAGTGCTAATGTTATTATTGATGGCCCTAACGGATATCATCAGGAAGTAATTGTAGGTCGTGAAGGATTTTGGAGAGACCGACCTGCTAGTACAAATCCTTACGGGGACTATACTATAAAACTGGTAAAAGATGCTAATCTTGATGCTGTTGCCGCTGCTTTAGGCGCGACAGGTTTGGTAAAAGTTCTTCCATCCATTACAAATAAAAAAGCACCAAATAAGACTAGTAAATCGCAATTGCATACGGTTTGTAGTACAACTAGCGGCGCCAGCGGTTATATTGCAACTGTAACCCCTGAAGATCTCGTTCATTTAGATGCTGACTTTGGAGTAAATTGTAAAGTTTTATCAGATATCGTTGCCAATGATGATACGGCGGGACCAATTACGGGAGTGAATCATATTACGACAAATGTTTTAAATGTGTTACCTAATGACACTCTTGAAGGTATAGTAGTAACAGCAGCTGATGTTATTATTACAACAGTAACTCCAAATGAGTTTTTACAATTAAATGCGAATGGATCTGTAGATGTTTTAGCAAATGCACCGAGTGGTACTTTGACATTGGTATATCAAATTTGTGAGGCTGATCATACTACAAACTGTGATACTGCAACTGTAACTATTACTATTGTCGACCCTGCCCCTCCTACTCCAGTAATTGCTACAGATGATGTTTACAGCAATATAGGCTGTAATACATTTGGGTTGGTTGGAAATGTTTTAGTCAATGACTTTAAAGGCATTACAAGAGCATCATTAGAATTAGTAAACTTTACATTATTAGCTCAAAATAATAATGCGAAAACAGATCCAAATATCACTTTTGATGCTCTAGGAAATGTAACGGTATCGAGTTTAACTCCGGCGGGAACTTATACTTATAGCTATCAAATTTGTGATAAACTAAGTGCTGATAACTGCGATACGGCTACAGTTACAATAACTGTTGTACCAAATGGTATTGTAAATATCTCAAGCCAGGCTTGTAACGATGATTCGACTCTTATTGATTTACTTGCTTTATTGCCGGAAAACACGCCTTCGACAGGAGTTTGGATTGATCCTAACAATAGCAATACAATACAAGGAAATACTTTTAATGCCCTTGGCTTAGCTCTTGGCAATTACACATTTGAATATAAAATAACAGATCAAAATTGCCCTAGAAGCATTTTACTGACTATGGAAATTAATGATGATTGTAAAGTATTAGCCTGCGGAAATGTTGTGGTACACAATGCCTTCTCCCCTAATGGTGACGGAATAAATGATGTTTTCAGAATTGATAGTATTGATGATACAACTTGTTATCCGGAAAATAATGTAGAGATCTACAATCGTTGGGGAATATTAGTTTTTGAAACTGATAATTATAACAATACATCAAATGCATTTGATGGAATATCAAGAGGAAGAACCACCGTTAAGCAATCTGAAGGATTACCAACCGGAACTTATTTCTACATTATTAATTACAAATCGTTAGATGGAAATAATGTACTTCAAAATAATAAGAAAGATGGGTATTTATATTTATCTAAATAAAATCGATAGTAATAATAATATAATAATATCTACTATGAGAGCAAAATTATATTTCTTCGTCATAATGTTTGCGGGAGTTGCCAGTTATGCACAGCAAGATGCCCAATATACGCAATACATGTATAATACGATCGCGATAAATCCGGCTTACGCAGGATCAAGAGGCGCTTTGAGTATTTTCGGATTGTACCGCACCCAATGGGTTGGGCTCGACGGTGCCCCTGAAACCAGCAGTTTTTCTGTCAACACCCCCATCAATAACAGCAATCTGGGAGTGGGTGTGTCGCTTGTCAATGATAAGATAGGACCAACCAACGAGAATAATTTATCGGTTGATCTTTCCTATACTATTCAGACCTCTCCGGATTTCAAATTGTCTTTCGGGATCAAGGGAACGGCCAATTTGTTCAATCTAGACATCAACAAGCTAAATCCAGAGAGTCAGGGCGATCCGCAGTTTCAGGATCTCGATAATAAGTTTTCTCCCAATGTGGGAGCCGGTCTTTACTGGCATTCTGATAAGGCTTACATTGGTTTGTCAGTGCCTAACTTTATAGAAACCAACCGATATGATGATAATGACATTGCCATTTTCAAAGACAAGATCAATTATTATTTAATGGCAGGTTATGTATTTGATCTCGATAAGCTTGAATACATCAAATTCAAACCCGCAGTTTTGGGTAAGATGGTCGAAGGAGCACCACTTCAGGTAGATGTATCGGCCAACTTTATGTTCATGGAAAAATTTGTGGTGGGGGTAGCCTACAGATGGAGTGCCTCGCTAAGTGCGATGGTAGGCTTCCAGATCACTGACGGACTTTATTTAGGATATGGTTATGATCGTGAGACCACCAACCTGAACAATTATAATTCAGGATCCCATGAGATCTTCCTGCGTTATGAGTTCTTTAAAAACAACGGTAAAATGACAACCCCTCGTTTCTTCTAAAAAAAATGATTATGAAAAATTATATACTTCTATGCTTAATAATAATCTGTTTTTCATTTGACAGTTATGCACAGGATTCTAAGGTAGCTGCCGGAGATAAAAAATACGACAATTATGCCTATATCGACGCTATTAAAACCTATGAGCGCATAGCCGAAAAAGGATACAAATCCGAGGATATGTTCAAGAAACTGGGTAATTCCTATTACTTCAATTCTGATTTTGATGGCGCTGTCAAATGGTATGGTGAGCTTTTTGCCATAAATACAAGTCCTGAACCGGAGTATTATTACAGGTATGCACAATCGCTAAAATCAACCGGACAAATTGATAAGGCCAATAAACTTCTTTCTGAATTCAATGCTAAATTCAAAAATGACAACAGGGGGAAATTGTACAAGGAAGATGTCAATTATCTCGATCAGATCAAAGCCAATTCAGGACGTTATACAATCCAAGATGCAGGCATCAACTCTAAGTATTCAGATTACGGATCCTTTGTTTACGACAATAAAATCTATTTTGCATCAGCCAGGGATACCGGGAACTTTTCTCAAAGAAAACACAAATGGACTAATGAATATTTTACCAATCTGTATTTAGCCGATGTAGATCCGGCAACGGGAAGCAGTGCAAAAGTGAATAAATTCAAAACCTCCATAAATACCAAATTCCATGAATCTTCTCCGGTTTTCACCAAAGATGGCAAAACGGTTTATTTTACCCGTAACAATTATGTAAACGGCAAAAAAGGAAAAGATGACAACAAAATTACGCTAATCAAAATATACAAAGCCACACTGGATAATAACGGCAAATGGGCAAATATTACAGAGCTTCCTTTTAACAGCGACAATTATAGTGTGGGACATCCCGCTCTGAGCCCGGATGAGAAAACCTTGTATTTTGCCTCTGATATGCCAGGAACGATCGGACAGTCTGATATCTATAAAGTAAGTGTTAATGGTGAGAGTTATGGTCCGCCACAAAACCTTGGCAATACCATTAACACCGAAGGTAAGGAAACCTTTCCGTACATCACAAACGAAAACGAAATCTACTTTGCCTCAGACGGACATCCCGGACTAGGCGGACTCGATGTATTTGTGGGTAAAATAGAAGACAACGCAACTATCAGCAATATTCAGAATGTAGGTGGAGATATCAATTCTCCTAAAGATGATTTTGCCTATATCATAGATCCGGTTTCACGACGTGGCTATTTTAGTTCAAACAAAGATGGAGGTCAGGGATCTGATGATATTTATAAATTTCTGGAAACCCGAAAACTACAATGTGTTCAGACACTCGAAGGTATCATTACAGATGAGCAAACAGGCGCTGTTTTATCCGGAACAAAAGTGACTTTGTATGAAGGAACAACAATAAAAAGCACCACAATTTCTGACGCAAACGGATACTATAATTTTGCGGTGGAATGCGGGAAAACCTATAACGTTAGGGCCGAAAAAGAAGAATATACCACAAGGGAAGTCAGTGTAATAATCGGAAAATTAACTGGAAAAACAAATCTTCCAATTGCTTTGGAAAAATCAACCTGTAAAGTCACCATCGGTGATGATCTTGGAAAATGTTTTGGTATTAAAATGATTTATTTTGATCTGGATAAATCCAACATCAGAACAGAAGCAGCTCTGGATCTAGAGAAAATCCTCGATGTACTGAACAACAACCCAAAGATGAGACTCGATATCCGTTCGCATACCGATAGTCGTGCAACATTTAAGTATAATGAAGCTTTATCGAACCGAAGAGCAAAATCAACCATTGACTGGCTGGTTAAAAACGGCGTAGCCAAAAACCGATTAACCGGAAAAGGATATGGGGAAACCCAACTGGTAAATGGATGTTCTGATGGGGTGAATTGTTCTGAAGAAGAACACCAAATGAACAGAAGAAGTGAATTTATTATTATAGGACTTTAAAAATTAAATTCCAATATTTTAAAAATCCAAATTCCAATACGTCTATTCGTATTGGAATTTGGATTTTTTTATGCAGGATTTTACCAGTTGTTGATCTTTAAAAAAGCCGTCGCAAATCAAAGATTCGCAACGACTACTAAAAACCAACCAGTCCAATAATATTTAAATTTTAGCGAAAATATTCGTATAGTATTTTTTTCCTGTTTTTGCATCAGTTGTTACTGATAGACCAAAATGAGTAAAATCTCCTACGATATTTTCTTTATGTCCGGGGCTATCAAGCCACGCTCTTACTGCCGCTTCAGAAGTTCTGTAATTGTAAGCAACATTCTCACCTACTTTTTTAGCTCCTAAAACGCTAATAATATTGTTCGAACGTGAAGTGAAATCATTATGATCAACAACATTGTTGGCAATCATATAATTATTATGCTCTTCACATTTAAACGAAATATGATTTATTTTTTCTAATGCATTTAAACCAATACTTACCCTGTAATCATTGATAAGTTTCATGGTTTCGATCTCTGAATCATTATAAGTGTAGTTTGTAACCAGAGTTTCGGTTGTAGTACTATTATCTGTTCCCTCGGCACCATCTGCAGAGCATGAGTTCATTGCAATAGAAATTACAACGAACATCATGGCACACATCATCTTTTTCATAATCAATAGCAGTTAAAATTAAAGTAAATGTTGGGGCAAATTCCTTAAATTATATTTTAAAAATAAATTGTCTCGTTTTTCTTATTCCAAACGTATTCAATTTATCGGTAAACTGCAAAATTAATCGATGAACTACATGGTTATTTATTTATTAAACGTAAAAATCTTACAAACTAAGAAGATAATCTTTCAATCTTCCAGGAATAATCAGATTGGCTTTGGTAACGTATTCTATCATGCAATCTGTTAGGTCTTCCCTGCCAAAATTCAACCTCTAAAGGCGTTACTAAATATCCTCCCCAATTATCAGGTCTCGGAATTGATTTTCCTTCAAATTGTGCTTCCAGTTTTTTTAGATTTTCTTCTAAAAAAGTTCTTGAGGGAATCACTTCACTTTGGTGTGAAACTATAGCGCCGAGCTTACTTCCGTCAGGACGGGAATCAAAATAACCATCCGATATATTCTCAGACGTTTTTTGTGCAATTCCTTTTATAATTACCTGACGTTCCATCTCCTGCCAAAAAAAAGACAAACAAACATGAGGGTTTGCTGCAATTGCTTTTCCTTTTTCTGATTCATAATTGGTATAAAAAATAAAACCTTCTTCAGAAAATTTCTTTAATAGAACCACTCTCGATTTTGGGAAACCATCTAATCCAATTGTCGAAACTGTCATGGCATTTACTTCTCCGCTTGCGCCGAAATCTTCTACTTCATGAAACCATCTGTTAAAAAGATTAATAGGATCTGCAGGAATATTGGTTTCTAATAATTCGCTCTTCTCGTAAGATTTTCTATAATTGCTTAAATCATTCATTTTTCCAGATCTTTAGATTGTTAGACTTCTTAGATTTTTAGACTAAAATTTATTGCAAGAGACAACTTCTAACTCATAATTTATAATTCTTATTCCCACTCAAAACTTCTTCCGTCATCTCCTAAAAGTACGTTCGGGAAAATTTCTTGGGCTTCTTCTTTAAAACGTTCAATGCCGTCATATCGTGTAGAGTAATGACCTAAAACTAGTTGCTTTACATTTGCTTTCAATGCAATTCTTGCAGCTTCTTTGGCTGTCGAATGCAATGTTTTTAAAGCTAAAGGAGCTTCTGATTCTAAAAAAGTTGATTCATGATATAAGACATTAACATCTTTTATAACCGGAATAATATCTTCGTTGTAAACGGTATCTGAGCAAAAGGCGTAGCTCTTTGCCGGAATCGGATCGAAAGATAATTTCTCGTTTTCGATTACAGTTCCGTTATCCAGAGTAATATCTCCTCCACCCTTTATTTTTTGATAATAAGCAGTGTGAATATTGTATTGCTGAACAGCATCAACA
Organism: Flavobacterium sp. CSZ; assembly: GCF_015350725.1. Classification (NCBI taxonomy): domain Bacteria; kingdom Pseudomonadati; phylum Bacteroidota; class Flavobacteriia; order Flavobacteriales; family Flavobacteriaceae; genus Flavobacterium; species Flavobacterium sp. CSZ. The sequence continues at coordinate 17,612 of NZ_JADKPQ010000038.1, read as the reverse complement.
TTTAGTTTTCTGTCTCCGGGCTTTTCCTGAAATAAAAATCCGTTTGTGTAAACGCGATGTTTCAGAGGGATTGTTTTTACAATAACCCTGTTATCTTCAAAAATAACTTCGCTTTCTTTGGATTCTAATTCATGAAAAAACAAATCATAAGTGGTCCAGGATTCTGTCAGCTTCAATTGAAGAAGTATTAATTCTTTAATTCCTTTTGGTCCGTAAATGTGCAAATCGGTTGTTCTACCCAAAAGTGAAAAAGTCGAAATGGTACCAATTAATCCATAAAGGTGATCACCGTGCAAATGCGAAATAAAAATGTGATTGATCTTTGAGAATTTAATTTTGTTTTTACGCAATTGTACCTGAGTTCCTTCGCCACAATCTATTAAAAACAATCTGTTCTTAATTTCTAAAACCTGCGAAGTTGGGTTGGTAAGTGTTCTGGGAGTTGCGGCATAACAGCCAAGTATAGTAAGCTTCATTTTAGATTGTTGATTTTAGATTGAGTAAGTAATATTTAAGATTGATTTAGTTATTCAAAAATCTAAAATCTGAACTCTAAAATCTAAAATTAAAAACCTAAGTCTCTTTCGATTTCTTCCATTTCGATAATATCGTGTGCCTCTAAAAGAGAAGGAACAACAATCAATTTATCTGAAATAGCATTAAAGTCAAGATCAGCAACTACAATTACAAAGGATTTTTTGGCTTTTTTTTGCTGTTTTGCAAGTGGTAAAAAAAGCTTTACATCTTTTTCAGACAAACCGGAATCTGCTGTTAAATCGATTATAATATTTTGTTTTTCAAAGGTTTTAAATTGCTGCGTTACTTTTTCCAGAAAAGCATTAAAATCTCCCTGTGTATTTTTAATCGTAACGGTATGTCCTTTTTGATCTACTTTCATCTTCTAATTTATAGGCTCTATTGCGGGAGCTAAGGTACGATTTTTTTGGTTTTCAGTCCCAAACACAGCAAACAGTTTTAACTTTGTGTGAACCTGAGTTGTCACAGTCACAGTAACAAAAAACATTTTCAAATTCTAACCGTCATTGAAAACTGAAACCGAAAAATGAGACTAAATTATTGAATCTTAGACGCCAATAAATAAATCACCGCCATTCTAATTGCAACACCGTTTTCTACCTGATTCAAAATCACCGAATGATCAGAGTCTGCAACTTCAGAGGTTATCTCTACTCCTCTGTTGATTGGTCCGGGGTGCATGATAACGATTTCTTTATTAAGAGAATCTAATAATGGTTTATCGACGCCGTATTGTTGTGCGTATTCACGTGTTGACGGGAAGAAATTCACATCCATACGTTCGTTTTGTACACGGAGCATATTGGCTACGTCGCACCATTCTAAGGCTTTTCTTAAATTTGGTTCAACTGTAACTCCCAGTGATTCAATATATCTTGGAATTAACGTTTTTGGTCCGCAAACTTTTACTTCGGCGCCTTGCATTTGCAAAGCATATATGTTGGATAAGGCTACTCTTGAATGCAGAATATCACCTACAATAACTACTTTTTTTCCACCTACATCTCCTAGTTTTTCTCTGATCGAATAACTGTCAAGCAAAGCCTGAGTAGGATGTTCGTGCGCACCGTCTCCGGCATTTACGATACTGGCTTTGACATTTTTGGATAAAAAATAAGCCGCTCCGGGATTGGAGTGGCGCATTACAACCATGTCTACTTTCATGGAAAGGATATTATTTACAGTATCAATCAGGGTTTCTCCTTTTTTAACCGAAGACTGAGCTGCCGAAAAACTGATAACATCAGCAGATAATCGTTTTTGAGCCAATTCGAACGAAAGTTTTGTTCTGGTACTATTTTCGAAGAAAATATTGGCAATAGTAATATCGCGCAATGAAGGAACTTTTTTAATGGGTCTGTTAATGACTTCTTTAAAATGATCGGCAGTTTCAAAAATCAGGTTAATATCATTCTCGTTGATGTATTTTATTCCTAATAAATGATTTACGCTTAATTCTTTCATTTTTATTTCTTTAATATTTATTTGTCAAATTCATGAATTTCTGAAAATATTCAGTTCTTCAATGCTTATTTAAAGAGCAGCAACTCTATTGAACCATTCTGTCTACCACTTCACTGTAATCCAGGAGATCTCTTGCGTCTTCATCAAAAATCTTCTGCCATCTGAAGCCCGGAATTTCGATTTTGGTTCTTGCAGAGCCATCCCATTTTATTTTAAAATCGTTGTTTATTAAAACCTCAGCTACTACTTTTCCTACTTCTATTGTCGTTGCATCATCAGAATTATCTACTTTCTGAAAAGCGATAAACAAACTTGGATTTTCAACTGCAATTGCTCTTGCCAAATCCTGTTCGTGATAAAAACAATAACCATCAGACTCTATTTCGTTTTCCTGCAATTCTCTTTCAACCTCAACCACTTCATATTCACCATCTGTTGTGGTGTAACCTGCATTATGAAGTGCCAGAATATTCTCGTCACACAATTCATCAAACGCATTTATTAGCCTTTCAGTATCTGTTGGACTTTCCCATTGTTTACTTTCTGACAATAACTTTTGGTATTCTTCTCTTATTTTATCAAAAGCCCATTCTTCTGAGATTTCGTCTGCAAATTCGTTGTCTTCAATTTCTTCTATAATGTTCTCCTGAATCTCATCAAGAGAAAGAAATCCCATTCTGACCTGATTAAAAATTGATTCATAAATAAACGTTTCATTCTCTGTCATATTTTTTTGTTTAAGCGTTTATTTGTTTAAGCGTTTGTTTGCTATACCGGTAATCGTTTCTTTACGATTAAACAATTAAACAAATCACCGATTAAACTTTTAATTCGTTATCAGATAAACGGCATCCTCGCCTTCATTCTCTTTCCAGCTCACTTTTACTTTTTCGTCGTTTATAGCATCAACCTGACGACCACGATAATCGGGCTGAATAGGTAAATTACGGCTAAAACGTCTGTCGATTAACACTAACAATTCGATTTCTGAAGGTCTTCCAAAAGACTGAATTGCGGTCAACGCAGAACGAATGCTTCGTCCGGTAAACAATACGTCATCGATAAAAATGACTTTCTTGTTTTCGACTATAAAATTTATTTGTGTTTTATTGGCTTCCAGCGGTTTATCAGTACGACGAAAATCATCTCTAAAAAAAGTGATGTCCAGATAGCCCAAAGAAATCTCCGGAACCTGATATTCGTTTTCTAATATTTGTTTTAAACGTTCAGCTAAAAAAACGCCTCTTGGTTGAATCCCAACTAAAATAGTATCGGAGAAATCAAGGTGTTTTTCGATTAACTGACAAGCCAAACGATGGAGTATGATAGTAACTTCTTTTGAATTAAGTAATACTTTTTGGCTCATAATTAAGTGTAATGTTTGGTTGGGCAAATATACGAAATCAGAATTTATTTGTTGGGGTGTTGGGAAGGGAAATATTTTTTTATTGGTTTTGGCACATAATTTATGCTTGAATTATGTTTTTTAACTTAACACAAATATTTGACTTTAAATTCTCTGGGAGAGATGCATATTATTAATAAACGTTATTATTATATCGAAATTCCATATTTGTAAACTAGATTAAAATCCAGCCCTACAATATTAGTCGAGCCGATGGCTCTTTTTTACCTGATCGGAAATTTACTTGTTTTTCTTATATTTGATAAATGCAAAAACCAAACATCATGAGAAAAATAATCGTAATAACCATGATTACAATCGATGGTGTAATGCAGGCACCTGGTGGACCTGAAGAAGATACTTCAGACGGTTTTGAATATGGAGGCTGGGTGGCGCCTTTTGGAGATGAAGAATATGGCAATGTCATGCAGGAACAAATGAAACCTGCCGATATTCTTTTGGGCAGAAAAACATTTGATATTTTTGAAGACTATTGGCCAAAACATGCAGAAGGCTGGCCAGGAATCAATGAGGTAACCAAATATGTTTTGTCCTCTACCAGAAATAACTCTGACTGGGAAAATACCGAATTTCTTTCGACTATAGAAGACATCAAAAAACTCAAAAATTCAGAAGGCGGAGATATTAAAGTTTGGGGAAGTGCAACACTTGTGCAACTTTTGCTTCAACATGATTTAATCGATGAACTTGGGCTTTTAATTTATCCCATAATTCTAGGTAAAGGGAAAAAATTGTTCGATGATAACTCAACTCCGGCAGGATTTACCTTAATAGAAAATACAGTTACGCCAAGCGGTGTAATTGCTTTGAGTTATAAACGAGGCGGCAAAGTCAAAACTGGAACAATTGGAGAATAAAAAAAAATCTTCATTTTAATGATAAACAAAATTAAACAACTAAAAATCACAGGAGGAATTATTTGGCTTTTAGAACTTATTCATGGAAAAGATCATTTAGCAGCTAAATTAAGTAATTTAAGAACTTTACAATTGGGAACCGTTGGACGTGAAGTTGCAGAAATGCTCGACAATAAAAACTATCGATTAATTCCGAAATTTGAAAATCACGATTTAAAGCACATTGTTTTAGAATATGAAATGACAATGAAAGATGAAATCAGAATGCAAGCCTATCTCATTGGAAATGGTAATTTTACTTTTCCATGTTTAATATTCTTTTCTTTAGGTATATTTTATCCAACAATTTGGAAAGATTTCCTAAACGAATATCAAACAGGAAAATCTTCAAAATCAATTCATTTTTTAACTTTAGATAATTGTATGGAATTGCAATTGAAAGATATAAAAAGTGAATATGGGAGAAAACATTCAATTTTAAAACTATAAAATCATGAAAGTAAAAGTCATAGGAATCCCAGTTCAAGAACAAGAAAAGGCATTACAATTTTATACTACAAAATTGGGTTTTATAAAAAAACATGATGTGCCTTTAGGCGAAAATAACAGATGGCTAACAGTAGTTTCTAAAGAGCAACCAGACGGAGTCGAAATTTTATTAGAACCGTCACCCAATCATTTTGAACCGGTTAAAACGTATCAAAAAGCGTTGTTTGATACCGGAATTCCGTACACGCAATTTAATGTAGAGAATCTTCAGGAAGAATATGATAGACTTGTACATCTTAACGTTGTATTTAGTATGAAACCCACCGAAATGGGCAATGTAAAAATTGCAATTTTAAATGATACTTGCGGGAATAAAATTCAGTTGATTGAGATGTTATCTTAATATTCCGTTACACTCTTTATATTAAAAATCCCAGTCCCAGAGGGATGTTATATTTATAGCAATTTCTATAGCATTTCATAAGAACCTCATAGGGGTGACACATACTCGTAATCAAAAACCATTTGCAAAAAAAATAAGATCGATCTGATTTTTGTAATTTTAAAATTTCGTAGGAATGATTTATATTGTAGCAACGTCCCGAGGCTTCGAAATTAATTCGTTGTATAATGGTTATCATTCTTTTTGACTGGATTAAAATCCAGCCCTACAATATGGTCGAGCCTACGGCTCTTTTTTAATATCATTGATGTTTTTTGAATCAAATTAGACCTATTTTTTTGTTGTTCAAATGATAGTATTTGAAATAAAATTAACTTCAATGATTAATAATTACTACTTTTGATAGTATCAAATGATAGTATCAAAATGAAGCCTCCGTACGAAATAACTCCCGAAATATTAAAATTAATCGTTATTGTCTCTGAGAAAATCGGAGAAGTAAACGCAAAATATTTAGTCAAGCTAAACCCTACATTAAGAAAACAAAATAAGATAAAAACAATTCATTCTTCGTTAAGTATTGAAGGAAACGCATTGTCTGAGGAACAAATTACTGCAATTCTTGAAAACAAGAAAGTTGTGGGACCTCAAAAAGATATCATTGAAGTCTTAAATGCTTTAGAGGTATATGATAACTTAAGTTCCTTAAAATACCAGTCGGAAAAAGATTTTTTGAAAGCTCATAAATTGTTAATAAAAAATCTAATTGAAGATCCTGGAACTTACAGAAAAAAAGGAGTTGGAATTGTAAAAGGCGCAAAAGTAGAACATATTGCACCGCCCTATAAAAACGTTCCTTTTTTGATGAAGGATTTATTCGAATATTTAAAAGATAAATCTGAAATCTCGTTAATAAAAAGTTGTGTATTTCATTACGAAATGGAATTCATTCATCCTTTTATGGATGGAAATGGAAGAATGGGAAGATTATGGCAAACCCTGATTTTGATGAGCGAATATAAATTATTTCAATTCCTGCCTTTCGAGACGTTAATTTCAAAAAATCAGGAAGAATATTATAAGATTTTATCGGTTTGTGACAAAGAAGGAAAATCAACTCATTTTATTTCCTATATGCTACAAATAATAGACACTTCGCTTTCGTCGTTGCTTGAAAATTCTACAAAAAAATTAAACGAAACTGAACGGTTAGAATTATTTATAGAAAACGTAAAAGAAGAATTCACTAGAAAAGATTATATGAAATATTTTAGTGATTTGTCATCTGCGACAGCTAGCAGAGACTTAAAAAAAGGCGTGGAAAACCAAATTATTGAGAAAAGTGGCGATAAAAAAACAACAGTATACATCAAAAAATAATAAACTATTAATAAGTACATGATCTAACAAAAAAGGACTATAACTATATCTAATCTCCAAATCATAGAACTTTCCGGCAAAATTATATAACACCTTTTTTTGTTGTTTGAAGTAATTTTAATCTAACGATAATTAGAATACAAAATTCTTTTTAAAACACTAAAAACAGCAAAATCATGCAAAAGAACATTACACGTTTGTTAATGGTATTCGTAATACTATTTTCATTTACAAGTTGCGAAGTTATTGGAGACATTTTTAAAGCCGGAATGGGATTCGGGATTTTTATCGTCATCTTTATTGTTGCGATAATCATCTTTATATTCGCTAAGCTTTTTGGCGGTAAGAAATAAACATAAAAAAATCCCGATCAGTTGAATGATCGGGATTTTTTTTTATCTAAAACTATGTTTTATTTCGCGTACATTTTTGTTCTTAATTCCTGAACTTTTTCGTCGTCAAGATATTCATCAAATGTCATATAACGGTCGATTGCTCCGTTTGGTGTAAGCTCTACTACTCTATTTCCAACCGTTTGCGCAAACTCGTGGTCATGTGTGGTAAAAATTACAGATCCTTTGAAGTTTTTTAGCGAATTATTAAAAGCTGTAATCGACTCCAAATCTAAGTGATTCGTTGGCTCATCAAGCATTAGGATATTAGCTCTTTCCATCATCATTCTCGAAAGCATACAACGTACTTTTTCTCCTCCTGATAATACGCGGCTAGTTTTTAAAGCTTCTTCTCCTGAGAAGATCATTTTCCCTAAGAATCCTCTAATAAATACTTCATCACGTTCTTCTTCCGTTTTCGCGTATTGGCGTAACCAGTCTACCAATGTTAAATCGTTCTCGAAGAAAGAATGGTTTTCAGCCGGTAAATAAGCCTGATTGGTTGTAATTCCCCAATCGAAAGTTCCTGCATCTGCTTTTTGCTGATTGTTCAAAATTTCGTAGAATGCTGTTGTAGCACGTGAATCTTTTGAGAAAAGAACTATTTTATCGCCTTTTGCCATATTAAGATCTACTCCTTTAAACAAAAGATCTCCATCTACAGACGCTTCTAAATTTTCAACATTCAAAATCTGATCTCCTGCTTCACGATCCTGATCAAAAATGATTGCTGGATAACGACGGCTTGAAGGTTTGATATCTGAAATATTCAATTTAGAAATCATTTTTTTACGAGATGTTGCTTGTTTTGATTTGGCAACGTTGGCGCTAAAACGACGAATAAATTCTTCTAATTCCTGTTTCTTTTCTTCGGCTTTCTTGTTTTGCTGTGCACGTTGTTTTGCCGCTAATTGGCTAGACTCGTACCAGAAAGTATAGTTTCCTGAATAGTGATTTATTTTTCCAAAATCGATATCAGAAATATGTGTACAAACCGAATCTAAAAAGTGACGGTCGTGAGAGACTACAATTACTGTATTTTCATAATTGGCTAAAAAATTTTCTAACCAAGAGATGGTTTCAAAATCCAGGTCGTTGGTAGGCTCATCCATAATAAGCAAATCAGGATTTCCAAAAAGTGCCTGCGCCAAAAGGACACGAACTTTAATTTTTCCCTCAAGATCTCCCATTAATGTATAATGATGCTCTTCGTTGATTCCTAAGTTAGACAACATCGATGCGGCATCAGAATCTGCATTCCATCCGTTCATTTCTTCGAACTGAACCTGAAGCTCTCCAATTCTGTCTGCGTTTTTATCGTTGTAATCTAAATAAAGTTCATCCATTTCTTTTTTAACAGCGTACAAAACTTTATTTCCCATCAAAACAGTTTCCAAAACCGTATGCTCGTCGAACATGTTGTGATTTTGGTTTAAAACCGACATACGTTTTCCGGGCTCTAAATGAATGTGGCCAGAAGTTGGGTCGATATCGCCCGAAATGATTTTTAGAAAGGTAGATTTTCCAGCACCATTGGCTCCAATAACTCCATAAATATTTCCGTGTGTGAATGTGGTATTTACTTCGTCAAACAAAATACGTTTGCCAAATTGAACTGATAAATTATTGACTGTTAACATGAATGTCTTTTTAATTAATTTGGTGCAAAAGTACGAAAAAAGGTTCTAAGTTGCAAAGGTGCTAAGGTTCTAAGTTTTTACCATGCGGAGAAAATTTCTCGCAAAGCCGCAGAGGCGCAAAGAAAACATACTTTGTGTTGAAAATTTTTACCATATAAGTGACATAAGTTCATCTAAACTAAACTTAAAAAAGAAAAACTTTGCGCTTTTGCGAGATTAATTTAATCACAAGCTTTATATAAAACCAAACTTACAATTTCTTATATCACTTATATGGTTTAAAAAAATTATAATTTACTTTCTTTCTCTAAGGCGACTTCTAAACTTTCGAAATTAGGCAAGACTTTTGCAATAATTCCTTCTTTGTTTAAAATAAAATGTGTTGGGAATGAATTGAGTTGTAATGATTCATTCATATACACTTTCATGTTTGGAATTACGGAATATGCCAAAGGTCTTTTGGCTAAAAATACTTTTAATTTTTCCCGAGCATCTTCGGCCAGACTTATAAACAGAATATCTTTTCGGTCTTTGTATTCGTCTGCCAGTTTGTTTACCTGTGGAAATTCTTTGATGCATGGCGTGCAGTGAATGTACCAGCATTTTATAACAATGATTTTTCCTTTCATGGATTCATTTGAAACTAAATTCCCGTTTAGATCTTTGAAAGAGAATTTTGGAAATTGGGTTCCTTCCATTTCGAAATTTTTGTGGGCATCGAAACCAATTTGATTGATGGTGGCTTTTATGCTGGTATCTGAATTCTGCTGAATTAGAAATAGCTTATAATAGTATGTTGAATCTTCTGATTTTAGTCGGATTGGGATGTAGTTTCTGTTTGCCAATAGATTTAGAAAAGATTCTTTCGAAATTTCTTTTGAATTTGGATCTAATGCTACAAAATCTCTTGAAAGCATGATGTTTTTACTTTGGTATGCTGACCAATCTGTATATGTTTTTTGAATGTGGATTGGGTCTACTTCTGGGTTTCCGAAATTATTTTGGGCGAAGGAAAAAGTAAAAAATAAAAATGTGATTATAATGGTGATCGATTTCTTCATGAAGTTTTTAATACGATTATTGAGTTTCAAAAGTACTTAAAATAGTTTTGAATTTGTGTTAATCGTGAGGAAATGGCACGCGGATGGCACGGATTCGCTTTGCGAAAACGCGGATTTATACCGATTTTTTATTCTGATTTTGTCTTATGAAAACGGGGAGCCCTGATAGTAGTGGAAATCCTTTTGTGCCGGTCCCGATAGCTATCGGGAGGCACAAAAGGAACGGATTGCTTCCCCAATTCGCACTTTCAGGCTCGGGTGCAGGAAATAGCTCCTAAAAAAAATCACTATTAATTTTACTTCACTTTAAAGCATAAAAAAACCTGACAATATAATTGCCAGGTTCATAATGCTCGCCTCCGGGTGAAAACCAAATAACAAATCACCTAAATTTGATGCATTTATTCGAAATAAAAACTAGATTAAAAAATAAATAACCAAACTCAATTTTAACCGTCCTAATTTTTTTATTTCTAAATTTTCATTCATTTAATTAATTTAAAAAGTTCATTACTTTCAGTGATTTTTTGTTTCCTGCTTTGTCTGTTACGATCACTACAAATATTTGTTTTGTTGAGAAACTATAATTTTGAAGCAGTACTTCTTTATTATTCTGAATGTTTTTATGACTTATCAATAATTGCCCGATGGTATTAAACACGTCTACCTGGGCGATATCCTGGATGTCATTTGTAACTGATAACGCATCGTTTTTGAAATAAGCCACAGTTGCGTTATTTGCTTCGATAGTATCCACTGAGAGTTTTCTTGCTGTTGACTGCGAAGCAAAATAAGCGGCATAGGCTTTAGATAATTCAGATGAATTACCACAAGAAGATGCATCCCAGTTTACAGACCAGGTCATTAAACCTCTTAAAGAAGGATATGGTCCGCCTGGCTGCATAGTATATGTTCTTCCTGAAAACGTGGTTCCGTTTCTTAAATAATCCATAGCACTAATTCCTTCTGCCGGCGTTAAATAACCGCTGCCTGCTGCACTTGGACAGGCTGGTAATGCAATAAGAACTTTTGAGGCAGGTAAACCATCAAAATGCATTCCTGTTGTACCAATGTTATAGCCTTTTATCACCATATCAGTTAGGGCTGTTACCATGTTTGCTTTCTTGGCTGAACCATAATATTGACCATCTAATCCGTTTTCTCCTCCTGTATTGTACAATTGTACCGCTAACAAATCCAATTCATTACGCAAGTTTTGAATGATCGGCAGGAAGGAACCAAAAGTATCTGTGTAGGTAGAATATCCTCCTTGTACGTATTGTGTTTCCGGAGCTGCAGTTAATAAAAATCCAGGACCATAGTACGCTTTTAATTCTTTGAAAGCATCTACTACGTTTTTTAATCTTGGATAAGCAGAAATACCCGCATAAGAAATATTTCTTAAACCTCCTGCATTAAAATTCATCGATCCGCCCTCAAAATCAATATCAACTCCATCAAATTGATACTCATCAATAATTGCTTTCAGACCATTAACAAAAATATTTTTTTGAGTTACATTGTCTAAAACAACATGACCATTTTGACCTCCAATAGAGACAATAACAGGAACGCCGCTATCTCTTAAGGATTTAATATCGTTTTTCAACAATTGCTTATTGAAAACACCATTGGTCAGATATCTAGTGTCATTTGTAGTTAATACTGGTGTGTAACCATCACGATTAACTGTTTCTACAAAAGAATAATCAACTACGTTAAACTTACTTCCTACCATTTGAGAAAAATATAAAAATGGAGCACCAGTATTTTCCCAGGAATGTGCGTATCCTAAAATAATTTTGGATGGAAGCGGGATAAATCTATTGGTGCTCACCGGAGCAATTTTAATTGTATTATTTAATGTAGTTACACCAGATTGATTATCGGTTGCTTTGATTACAACTGGATAATCCTGATAAGCAGAGGGTGTAAAATTATACGTATAGGTATTGTTTGTACCTGCTGTCATGTTAAACGTACCTCCATTTATTGTAATAGTAACACCTGAAACTGATCCGTTACTATCAACAGCTGTAACTGAAATTGGTACAACCTGGAAAGAACTTTGGTTTACAGTGGTATTCGATGGTGAATTCCAAGTAATTACTGGCAAAGAATTTGGACAGTTTGCACCTGAACAACTTAATGTAAAACTATATGTTTTAGAATCTGTTGTTCCGTTTGATGCAGTAGCCGTAACGGTTAAGGTATGAGAAACTCCAAACTGATTTGCTGCTGGTGTCCAAATAGCTGTATAAGTTCCTGAAGAATTGGTAGCACTCAAACTTTGTCCATCTAAACTAAATACAACAGATGAAATTGTAGTGGCATCAGCAGCACTTAATCCCACACTTGCAACAAAATTAATTGCTGATCCTAAATTTATAGCTATCGCCGAAGCTGTTGGCGCTGTAATGGTAACCACCGGCTTAGTCGCAACCACCGCTTGTCTATTAAAATCGTAAACAGTTGGAGTTGTTGGCATTGCAAAGTTGGATAAGTTATTTGGATAATAAGTCACATCACCGTTTTCCCAACCATTTAATTTTAAACTTAAAACTTGCGTATAACCTGCTACAACTGAATTATCAAAACTATAATTTCCTGAAGCATCTGTTGTGGCAATAACACTTTTCCAGTTGTGGGTATTATCTGTCCATGGCACCACCAATTCTACTTTTGCTCCTGCAACCGGGGTCGTTCCATTTTTTACAGAACCACTAATTAGGTTGGTAACAGCGAGTGCAGCTGCTCTTGCTGTAGAACCTGTGCTGAAATTATAAACTGTGGGATTTGCCGGAACTGCAAAATTTGCCAGATTATTTGGTAAATAAACCACTTCTCCGTTTTCCCAGGTGTTTAATTTTAAACTTGTAATTGTTGTATATCCTGCTACAACTGCATTATCAAAACTGTATTTTCCTTGTGCATCTGTTATGGCGATAACACTTTTCCAAGGGTGTGAGTTATCTGTCCAAGGTAAAACTATCTCTACTTTGGCACCAGAAACAAAATTTGCTCCGTTTTTAACAGTTCCGCTAATTTTACCTGAAGGTGTTACAACAACGTCCTGAGCAAAGTTTAATGTTTTATTGGCAACTAAATTGGTATAAACTGTTGAAGCCGGTGTAAAGGTTTGCCCTGTTAAAGCTGCTGTTACCGTATAATTTCCTCCAGAAGGCAAACTAAGCGAATAAACACCACTTGCGTTTGTAACTGCTGTGAAATTTCCTGTTGTAGAAGTTGCTGTAACTGCTACACCCGAAACCGGAGTTGTTGAGTTAAGAACTGTTCCGCTAACGGTATAATTAACAATTGGTGCGCCCTGAATAAAATTCAGCGTTTTGTTAGCATCGATTGCATTATAGACTGTAGAAGCTGGTGTGTATGAGAAGCCTGATTTTGCAGCTGTAAGGGTAAAATTAAGTCCAGCTGTTAAACCGGCAACGCTATAAACTCCGCTTGCATTAGAAACTGCAGTTAAAACTGTTGTTGCTGAACTAGCCGAAACTGTTACCCCAGAAACCGGAGTTGTTCCATTAAGAACTGTTCCGCTAACGGTATAAGTAGGTTGTGTTCCGTTAATAACAACACCCGTTTGATTTACTGCAACATTATTTAATGTCACCGGAACAAAAGTATAAGAAGCTTTTAAAGCAGTTAATGTATAATTTTGTCCTGAAGTTAAGTTATTGAAGGTGAAATTTCCGCCAGTAGAAACTACGGTCTGCAATACTACATTGCTTGCATTACGCAATTCAACAGTAACATCCGCAACTAAAGCTGCTCCGTTTTTTACAGAACCTGCAATACTTACTGTTCCCGGAACTACACTCCCAAATGAAGTATCTATCTGATTTAATAATGAATTAGGAATAGAGCCTCTGGTATCCTGAGACAATTCCCAAACCATACCTCCGGCTAAATTTTTTGATTTAATATACTGCACTTTTAAATCCATTGATTGCTTATCTTCATAAGAGATAAACTGTTTTAAAGTAGCATTGTATAAATAAGGAACTTTTGTTGTATTATCGAAATAACGTACCCATCCTGCCGAAGCTGCACTTGGAGTAACTAGCATTGTATTTGGATCTAAATAAGCATGTGAATTCGTTACCGGATTCCCTACTAAATCGCAAATTTCGATGCTTCCTGAACGTTCGCAGGCTGCTGCTCCATCCCAGGTTCCGATAGGGTTTTGTGGGTTTGTACATCCCGGAACTATATCTCTTGGTGCTGAAACGAACAATCCGGGTAAATTAGGATTGGTTCCGTTATTGGCTACATGATCAAATTTTTTCCCGTAGAAAGGCAATCCCATGATTAATTTATTGGCAGGAAAACCAACTACATTTAGATATTGATTTGTTAATTCGTCCAAAGATTCTGATTGTGCTGCGCCATATAAAGGATCATTTGCGTTTCCACTTCCGTATAAAGGAGCGTTGTAGCAGGTTTTATCATACCAGTTTCCTCCAAAATCATAGCCAAAATAGGTGATATAATCACAATAAGTCGAAATGTCTTCTGTCATTCCGTATTGCGATCTGTTATTTGGCCCTAAATATTGTTTGGATACATTTCGAACATTGTTTCCCGCAGCAATTGTAACTAATTTATTTGGCATTGCCTGACGCATTGCTTTTAATAAATAAACTAAGTTTTTGTTGTCGTCCGGGCTGTACTTTTGCGGAGGAATTGGTGCTCCGTTGATTACTTCAGTTCCATCTGTTCCTCCTGAAAGAGGATATTCCCAGTCAATGTCGAACCCGTCAATAAACGGATAAGTGGTAATGAATTTTTCCATGTCTGCAGCCAGAGCGGCTCTTGCAACAGGACTTGCTGCAATTGGAGAAAGATCCTGACCTTTTGTCCATCCTCCTACAGAGATTAAAACTTTTAAATGAGGATACTTTTCTTTTAACTTTTTCAAGTCATAAAAGTTTCCTTTTACCGGAGCATCCCAAGGGATTCCGCCTTCCATATGCTCAAAATCGGCATAGCTATCCAAACATAATAATTTGGTGTTCTCAGGATGGGCCGGATCGTAAGTTGTCCCATAAAAAGAATAATTCAAATGCGTCAATTTACTGCCGTCTATTTTGGGGATATTAAAATCCCGGGCATAGATAGACCATTGCGCATAATACCCCACTACTTTTTTGCCGTGAGCTGGTTGGGCTAACGCGAGTAAGGGAAACAGTAACAAAAAAAGCAATCTGTAATAATGTTTCATAGTTAAATTAATATTGGTTAATAGAAAAAAAATAAATATTCCAATTACAATAAATTATGCACCAAAACACGGCACATAAAAACAATAACTGGGTTTCAATAAATTGCAAATAGAAAACATTGCAACTCACAGGAAATTAATTCATATTACTTCTAAAAATAAATACTACTATTACTGATTTTCCATAATCATTAGTGAATAGCACTGATTGATATTTATTTAATTTTAAAAAAAATTAGGTTAGCAAATGATAAATTTGGGGTTCATCAATTTTAATACTCTACTTGTTTGTCATGTTTATACTTTATTCTGTTTTATTTGGTTTTAAATGTTAATAATTCTTATTTGGTTACTATATTTTTTATTTGATTTAATAATTTTAATTTAGTTGCTCTTACCATATTCACCTCTACCAGAAACTTCTGGTAGAGATAAATAAATTACTAATAATCATGGTAACAAAACTTACTAAATACTAACTCAAACCAAACTCTTTAAATTAATTTTTTAAGACTTGCATATACTGATAACTCAACATCTGCATGATCTTTTGTATTACATTGCTCTATTAAACTTTTTAGATCATCAGCTTTTAATGTTGATTTGTTCTCTAAAACAAGTAACAATTCCTGGGATGCATCTGTTAGTTTTTTAGACAAAGGCAAAATTGGCTGTAGTAAAGGAGCATTGGCACTCAAAGCAACTAACTCTTTATTTACGGCAATCCATCTGGTAAAAAATGCCGTTACTTTTGCTTTATTTTCCGGTGTTTTATTGGCCAGATATTTTGTTACTGCGTCATCAAAAGCTAAAGAATCTGTGGCATCCGGTCCACAAGCATCAGCAAAAAGTGTAAATGGTGAATACATTTGATACTCCGTTCCGCCTTTATTACGTGTATATCCTTTTAATGGTTCGCAAACATTCAAAAACTCATCTAGAGAAACAATGTTTTGATTGTTTGTGATGTTTCTTAAAATAACATCTTTGTTGCGAATGTGTGTTAATCCTAATTCTTCTAATCTAAAAGAAACTACTTCAAGACGTTTGCGCATATTGGCTACATCTGTAATATCTTCTGCTGACCAAAGTCTCTCTGCAATTGCAGCTGTTCTTGGCCAAAGTCTTGAATCGATCGTTAATGGCGTTACCAGTTCTGTCCACATTGTGGCTTCTCCACCCAAAATTCTTGCTTTTTCATCAGCAGTTAAATTGGCACCTTTTGGCATAGGATCATTCAGATAGTGGCTTGCAATTGGGTACATTAGATCGATATAATATCCGTTTGATAAAACTGTTTTGTATCCTTTTTTTACTGCATCAACCAATGACTGACCTGCAATAACTCCTTCGTTAGGACCTCTCCAGGAATGAATAATGGCATCTTTTGACATGTTTTTTGTCAAAATCTCTTCCCATCCCATTAGTTGTTTACCATGTTTTTTAAGCATTGGCACTAATTGCATGGTAAAATAAGTCTGCAATTCATGGTTGTTTGCTAACTTGTTTTTCTTTTTAAATTCCTGAATTTTTGGGTTTGCATCCCAGTCTTTACCTTCGTTTTCATCTCCCCCGATATGAAAATAAGCGCCTGGGAATAATGGACAAACCTCATCAAAAATCTCACTTAGTAATTGATATGTTTTAGGATTTGAAGGATCTAATGTTGGTGAAAAAATACCCGCATTTCTTTCAATTCCATAGGTGGTGATTGCCGTACCCTGAATATTTTTTTCAGAAGTTCCTCCTGTCAGTGTAATCACTTTGCTTCCTATCTCCGGGTAAGCAGTAAGTATTGCAGATCCGTGACCAGGAACATCTATTTCCGGAACTATCAAAATACCACGCTCATCAGCGTATTTTACGATATTCTTGATTTCCTCTTGTGTGTAATACATTCCATCCGAAGCTAAGTCGATTAGTTTGGGATGTTTTTTCATTTCAATTCTCCAACCCTGATCGTCTACTAAATGCCAGTGAAAAACGTTCATTTTCATAGCAGCCAATCCATCAATGTTTCTTTTGATTACATCAATTGGCTGAAAGTGTCTTGAAACATCAATCATCAAACCTCTCCAGGTAAACCTTGGGAAATCTGAAACTTTTGAGTTTGGAAAATAAAATGAGTTATTGTTATTCTGCAACATTTGCAATAACGTTTCAAGGCCGTGAAGTGCACCTAAATCGCTGGTTGCATTTATTGTAATTTGATTTTGTTTGATATCTAAATGATAGCTTTCATCTTCGTACAAACCAATTTTTCCCGCCTTAGTACAATTGATCTGAAGTGAAGCTGTCGGAACTTCATTTAATTTGGTAATAAAACCTTGTTCGAAAAAAATACCGGTTCTACCATCTAAGCGACGTAAAAAACGAGTTACTCCTCCAAAAATTCGAGGATTAGGGTTTCCGGTAATGTTTACTTTAAAATTTTTATTTAAAGCAAAATTTCCGTCGTTTAAAACAACACTCTGAGGCCACGGCATAAGATTTAGCTGCTCTTTTTGAATTTGAGCACTAGAAGTTACACCTGCTAATAGTAGGACTAATAAATATTTCATTTTTTACTGTTTTTGAAAAAGATGTTATCCGCAGATAACAGTATTAAATAAATAAGAAACAAAACTCAGAATGATCTCTATTGAATCCTCACTTTCCTTATGAAATCAATCTGGTTTTTGTAATGTGATTCGCTCTCACCCGAATCTTATATTTTAATTT
>NZ_JADKPQ010000037.1:0-26687 GCF_015350725.1 Flavobacterium sp. CSZ | reverse complement strand
GTTCAAGTGAGCTTTTTGTTATATAGTTCGCTTTTAATTAAAGCGAAACTCCTCTTTTCCAGGGAATAAATACATCTTGTTTCAACTGGTCTGCTTTTGTTTCCACCTTTCCGCTCGCCAATTCTATAATGTAATCTACTATTTCTGCTCCAACCTCGCTAATGGTTTTCTCACCCGTAATCACCGTTCCGGCATTTACATCGATAATATCAGACATTCTATTAATTAATGCTGTGTTCGAAGAAATTTTTACAACCGGTGCAATGGGATTTCCCATCGGATTTCCTAAACCTGTGGTAAATAAAACCACTGTTGCGCCTGATCCAACCAATCCTGTGGTACATTCTGCGTCATTTCCTGGCGTATTTAAAAGATTTAATCCTGGTTTTGAAATATATTCTCCGTAATCTAAAACATCTACAACAGGCGAAGTTCCACCTTTTTTAGCTGCGCCAGCAGATTTCATTGCATCTGTAATTAATCCGTCTTTGATGTTTCCCGGAGATGGATTCATATCAAAGCCTGAACCTGCATCTACAACTGATTTTTCAAAAGCTTTCATTAAAGTTAAAAACTTATCTGCTTTTTCTTCGTCCACACATCGGTTCATCAATTCTTGCTCAACGCCACATAATTCTGGAAACTCTGCCAAAATTGTTTTCCCTCCCAAAGCTGCAAAAATATCTGAAACAATTCCTAATGCCGGATTAGCGGAAATTCCTGAAAATCCGTCAGACCCACCACATTCAAGACCAATACTTAGCTTTGAAAGAGGAGCAGGCTTGCGTTGAATTTTGTTGGCTCTTTTAATGGCTTCATAAGAATCTTTAATCACCATTTGAAACATTTGATCAGTAGTTCCAATTTGTTGTTGCTCATAGATCAAAATTTCTTTATCACTATTGGGACTCATTTCTTTCAATGCCTTTTTAAAGATATCAACTTGCAAATTTTGGCAACCTAAACTTAAAACAGTTGCACCTGCAACATTTGGGTTGTTCACATATCCTGCAAGCAGTTTTGCCAACAATTCTGAATCTTGTCGAATCCCTCCACAACCACCTTGGTGATTGATAAATTTTACTTCGACATTATCTAAAAGATTTTCATTTAAATTTTTATCCGAAACTTCTTCTACACTTTTTTCTTCAATTAAAGAGCGTAACAAATTTTTATAAGAAACTTCCTTTTTGGGCATTAATTCGTTTTCGAAAATATCTTTGAGTTTTTCGATATTTTTGTTTTCACAAAAAACCAATGGAAAAAACAACCAAACGTTTTTGGTTCCAACTTGTCCATCAGTACGGTGGTATCCGTTGAAAGTTTTGTCTTTCCAACGATCTACATTTGGGGGAGTCCAACCTAAATTTCCGTTTTTACCAAAAACTTTTTCACTTTGATGTTTTACATTTTCGGTGGTAATTACTTCTCCTTTTTTTATAGGTTTAGCAGCCTTTCCAACCAAAACACCATACATTATAATATCACTACCAATTGTAAAATCTTTCTCTGCGATTTTATGTTTTGCTTTAACATCAGTTGTTGGTGAGACGCTAGTTCCTTCAAAGATAATTTGTTCGTTTTGCACCAAATCGGTTAAAGCGACAATTAGGTTATCTGCTGGGTTGACTTTTATTAATTTTTTTTGCATGATCGTTTTTTTTAAAGTAGCTAATTCTCTAAGGTGCTAAGTGGCTAAGATGCGTCCCGAAACCTTAGAATTTTAGAAACTATTCCAATTAATAGTGTTTGCTGAAATTAGCAAAACCTTTTTCTATTCCGTTTTCTTCAATTTCATTTAAGGCCAGTATTAAAGCTTCCGATAAACCTTTTACCTGAGTTAAATCTTCACCCCAGAATTCAGTATTAGCCAATATTTTAGCTACAACTAAATCTATAGCTTTTAATTGCCACGCGTTTTTAAATGCTTCAACTATCTCCGGAGAATCTTTTACAGGTAATACCTCGTTATTCCAGGTTCCTTTGTAGAACTGAATTAAACTTGCTAATGAAAAAGTTAAGTTAACAGGCAATTTTTTATTAGCATTATAATATCCTAATAAACTAGGCAAAACCCTTACCTTGAATTTTGAAATAGAATTTAATGCAATATCGGCCAGGGCATGTTTGATAAATGGATTTTTAAATCGGTCCATTACCTCTTCCGAGTAAGCTGTAATTTCATTTTTGTCCATATCAAGGGTTTCACTAATTTCACCAATAACGCTCTTTACGAATTTTCCGGTAAAATCTCCGTTAACGGTTTCCATTACTAATTTATTACCATATAAAAGTGAAAAAGGAACCATTGCCGTATGTGCACCGTTTAGAATACGAACTTTAATCATTTTAAAAGGACGTATATCGTCAACGATTTTTACATTCAAATCTATTTTATCAAAAGGTAATTTTGCTTTTAAAGCATCGCCACCTTCAATAGCCCAAAGAAAGAAAGGTTCTGCAGCAACAATTAAATTGTCCTGATACTCTAATTTATTATTGTATTGTTCAATTTCAGCTCTTGGATATCCCGGAACAATTCTGTCAACCAAAGTACTGTGATACGTACAAGCATCTGATAACCAGGTTTTAAATTCATCCTCTAATTTCCATAAATCAACATATTGTAAAATATATTTTTTAAGCGTCTCTGAGTTATAATCAATCAATTCACAAGGAATTATGGTTACTGCTTTAGAAGTATCTCCATTGAAATGTTTAAATCTTTCATATAATAACACGGTCAACTTTGCAGGAAATGAAACTGGCGGCTGCATATCGGCAGTATCACTTTCGATGAATTCAATTCCGGCTTCAGTAGTATTTGAAACAATAAACTGAAGTTCTTCTTCTTTGGCTAAAGCCAAATAATCTGCAAATTCAGTATACGGATTTATAGCCTTTACAATATTGGTGATCAACTCAATATCCTGTATTTTTTCACCTTTTTTAATACCATTCATAAACAAAGTATAAAGACCATCCTGATCGTTAATCAGGTGTACCATACCGTCTTTCAAAGGCTGCACCATTGCAATACCGGCATTAAAATCAACTTCTTTATTTAGTTTGTGAAATGCGTAATCAACAAAAGCTCTCAGGAAATTTCCTTCTCCAAACTGAACTACTTTTATTGGCTGTAATTTTTCTAATCCTGTATTTTTTCTGTTTAACTGTTTCATTTTAAATCTTCAAAGTGTTATAAATAACCACATTAAAACCTTATTTGTTTTTAGATCTTCCATTGTAAAAGAAACATTACACTTGTGTGAGGAAAGTAAATTTTGCTGTGAGGAATAACAAAATTTATTTTTCAAGTGTAATGCTCAATTACAATTTCTAAAATCTAAAAAAAACGTGCAAATAAGGATCGGTATGATTACTCCTTATTTATTTTTAATATTTTTAATGATATCCAGAACCTGGCTTACTTTTGTTTTTAAGCCATCATAATCCTTTTTATCTAATATATCTTTCGAAATTAATTGCGATCCGATACCCACGCAAGTTGCGCCGGCATCAAGCCACGAGGTCAGACTTTCTACGGTTGGTAAAACACCTCCTGTTGGCATTATACTGGTCCACGGACATGGCCCTTTTATTGCTTTTATAAATTCTGGTCCGTAAATATCTCCAGGGAATAATTTTACGATTTCACATCCTAATTCTTCTGCTCTTGCAATTTCAGTAAGTGTTCCGCAACCAGGTGACCAGAGTACTTTACGCCTGTTACAAGCTATGGCTATATCTTCTCTAAAAACCGGGGTTACAATAAAATTAGCTCCTAAACTCATATACAATGAAGCTGCAGCGGCATCAGTTATAGAACCTACACCTAGCATCATTCCAGGCAGTTCAGCCAAAGCATATTTGTTTAAAGCTCCAAAAACTTCATGAGCAAAATCTCCTCTGCTTGTAAACTCCATTAATCGCGCACCACCATCATAACATGCCTTTAATACTTTCTTGCTTACTTCTATATCTGAATGAAAAAAAAGCGGAACCATTGCGTTCTCTTTCATTTGTAAAGCCACTTCAATTCTTGAATATTTTGCCATCTTTTCTTAATTATCTTGATACTAATGCAGAACCATCTCCATCTATCATATTTTCAACTTCTTTTAAAGTAACCAGATTATAATCCCCTGCAATGGTATGTTTCAAGCAACAAGCCGCTACTGCAAAATCTAAAGCTCTCTGGTTATTATTTTGATATTGCTGCAACCCATAGATCAGTCCACCCATAAAAGCATCTCCACTACCTACTCTATCTACAACGGGTGTAACTTCTTTTAAAGCTGCCTGATAAATTGCTTTTCCGTCAAATAAAATACCGCCAATTCTCTGGTGTGAAGCACTTACAGAATAACGCAATGTAGTGGCTACAGTTTTTAAATTCGGAATTACATCAAACAATTTACTATACAAAACAGGAAGTGATTTCTCATCCTGATAATTCGGGTTTACTTTAGGAATTCCTAACATGAAATACGCCGTATCTATATCTCCTAAAATAACATTACTATACTTTAGCATTTCGGGCATAACATCACTTGGAGTTTTGCCATACTGCCATAATTTTGATCGGTAGTTCAAATCACATGAAATAGTAATTCCCTTTTTATGCGCTACTTTAATAGCTTCTAAACAAGCCTCGGCAGCACTTTCTGATATTGCCGGGGTAATTCCACTCCAGTGAAACCATGTTGCACCTTCCAGGACTTTCTCCCAATTAATGGTACCTTTCTGAATAGTTGCCATCGAACTATGCGCACGATCATAAACAACATTACTGCCACGTGTTCCCGCTCCGGTTTCAAGAAAATAAATCCCTAAACGTTCTCCTCCATAAACTATGTTTTTAGACTCTACGTTCATTTTTCGCATTTCTTTTAATGCCGAGGTGCCAATTTCATTCTCAGGTAATCTTGTTACAAATTCTGCCTTTAGGCCATAATTCACCAAAGACACACAAACATTAAATTCGCCTCCTCCGTAAGAAGCGCCAAATGCTGTAGATTGTGAAAAACGTAAATGTCTCTCTGTGGAAAGACGCAACATAATTTCTCCGAATGCAACTACTTTACTCATATTAATATTGTTTTGCCACAGATTAAAAGGATTAAAGATTTTTAAAAACTTTGCGGACCTTTGCTAAATCTTTTCAGGCTTTGCGGTTAGTATTTAATTAGAATTTGAAATAATCTTTTGCGTTGTTATATGAAATGTCTGAAACCAATTTCCCTACCCATTCCATATCCTCTGGCAATTCGCCGCGTTTGATTTCGTCTCCTAAAAGATTACATAAAATACGTCTGAAATATTCGTGTCTTGGGAAAGACAAGAAACTCCTTGAATCAGTGAGCATTCCCACAAAACAACTAATTAATCCCATGTTTGAAAGGGCATTTAATTGCTTGGTCATTCCATCTTTTTGATCTAAAAACCACCATCCTGATCCCAACTGTACTTTTCCGCGAACGCTTCCATCATTGAAGTTTCCAATCATGGTTGCCATCACTTCGTTATCAGCAGGATTTAAGTTGTAAATAATTGTTTTAGTTAATTTATCTTTACTATCCAGTGCGTTTAAAAAACTGGATAATTTTTGCGCCTGCGGATAATCTCCTATAGAATCCCATCCTGTATCAGGTCCTAAAATTCTGTGCATACGCGCATTATTATTACGCAATGCCCCTAAGTGAAACTGCTGTACCCATCCCAACTCATGATAGGTTTCAGACAAGAACAATAAAACAGCACTTTGGAATTTTAAAGCTTCTTGGGGCGTTATAATTCTGTTTTCTCTTTTCTTTTGGAAAATGGCATTTATTTCAGATTCGGTAAATTCTTCAAAATAAATCTGATCCAAACCGTGATCACTTAATTTGCAGCCATTTGCATTAAAAAACTCAATTCTTTTTCTTAGTGCAGCCTGTAAATCAGCAAAAGTATTAATTGCAATTCCGGACACATCCCCTAATGTGTCCAGATATGCATTATAACCATCATTAGAAATTAAGATGGCTTTATCGGGTCTGAAAGCCGTACTCATTTTGGTTCCAATAGGATTGTTTGTCAGTTTCTGGTGAAACTCCAAACTATCAATTGGATCTTCTGTGGTACAAACCAATTCAGCATTTACTTTTTTAAGCAGGTTTTGAGTGCTGTAGGCCTGAGAATTAATTTTCTCTGTAGTTTCGATATATATTTTTTCTGCTGATTTTTCATTCAGTAGATCATAAATATCAAAATAACGGGCTAATTCTAAATGTGTCCAGTGATATAAAGGATTACGCATAGTATAGGGAACCGTTTTTGCCCAGTTTAAGAACTTATCTTTATCTGAACCATTTCCTGTAACAAATTGCTCGTTGATGCCCAATGTACGCATCGCACGCCATTTGTAATGATCTCCGTTAATCCAAACTTGTGTTATATTGTCGAAAACCTTATCCTGCGCAATAAACTGCGGATTCAAATGATTATGGTAATCTATTATGGGTTGATTTTTTGAATAATTGTGGTACAACTCTTCAGCAAATTTATTTTCAAGTAAAAAGTTATCGTTTATAAATGTCTTATTTGCGCTCATGTCTTTTAAAATATAATTGAGAATTATGCTTCGTTTGATGGCTTGCCAATAGTGGCCAGGATGCCACCATCTACGTATAAAATGTGACCGTTAACAAAGTCACTGGCTTTAGAAGATAAAAATATTGCAGCTCCGGCTAAATCACCCGGATCTCCCCATTTTGCTGCCGGAGTACGGCTAATGATAAAATCGTTAAAGGGATGACCATCAACTCTGATAGGTTTTGTTTGTTCAGTAGCAAAATAACCAGGTCCGATTCCGTTGATCTGAACATTGTATTTTGCCCATTCTGTTGCCATATTTTTAGTCAGCATTTTTAGTCCGCCTTTTGCAGCGGCGTACGCCCCAACAGTATTACGGCCCAGCTCGCTCATCATTGAGCAAATGTTGATTATCTTTCCTTGTCTTCTCTCAATCATTGCTTTAGCAACATGTTTAGAAACAATAAAGGGACTTACAAGGTCAATATCAATTACTTCTTTAAAATCGGCTACTTCCATTTCAATTAGCGGAATTCTTTTAATGATTCCCGCATTGTTAATCAAAATAGCGATAGGTCCTACTTCACTTTCAATATTTTTTATAGCGGCAATAACTTCTTTCTCATCAGTGACATCAAACTTATACCCCACTGCATTTATTCCTTCATTTTTAAGTGATGCCACGGCCTGATCAATTTTTTGTTGAGAAGAATTCCCATTTACCACTATTGTCGCGCCAGCCTCACCCAATCCTTTTGCCATTGCCAGTCCCAGTCCGTGTGTACTTCCTGTAATCAGGGCAATTTTTCCTTTTATATCAAATAAACTTGTCATAGTTTTTATCTTAAATCTGTGATTTTACAAACATCCATATCTGCGTAATCTAAATTCTCTCCTGCCATTCCCCAGATAAAAGTATAATTACTGGTTCCTGATCCTGAGTGAATTGACCATGGTGGAGAAATTACTGCCTGATGATTGTTCATCCAGATATGTCTTGTCTCCTGTGGTTGTCCCATGAAATGGCAAACTGCCTGATTCTCGGGAATATCCAAATAGAAATACACTTCCATTCTACGATCGTGTACGTGAGCCGGCATGGTATTCCAAACACTTCCCGGTCGTAACTCGGTCATTCCCATTTGCAGCTGGCAAGTCGTTACCACACTACCAATGATCATTTGGTTAACTGTACGGTGATTGGCCGTTTCCATTGTACCCAACTCTAATTTATTTGCTTCTGCCAGACTTACTTTTACCGTTGGGTAAGTAGTATGAGCCGGCGCAGAGTTAATGTAATATTTAGCAGGATTATTGCTGTTGTCACTCTTAAAAATTACTTCTTTATTACCGCTTCCGATATATAAAGCATCTTTAAATCCTAATGCGTATGTTTTTCCTTCCACTACAACAGAACCACTTGCTCCAACATTAATAATCCCGATTTCTCTTCTTTCTAAAAAATAAGAAGCTTTAAGCGGGTCGATACTTTCTAACACTAAATCTCCTTTTACCGGAACTGCAGAACCGGCAATATATCTATCGTAATGAGAATAGGTTAAAACAATCTCATCGGCTTGCATTAGGTCATCAATTAAGAATTCATTTCTTAATTCCTGAGTATCATACTTTTTTACTGCTTCTGGGCTTGAGGCGTATCTTGAACTATATTTTGTCATAATTTTTAATTTAATGTAATCGATTGCACAAAATTAGATTTTTATCTTTAAAAAACACATTTTCAACTATTAAAATTTTCCAAATATTACATACCGGTAATCGGACTGTATTTAGGAACTAAGGTTTTCATTACTATCCAACCAATTAAATAACATACGGCACAGATAGAGAAAATGATAAAATAACCCGCTTCAATACCATGAAAGCCCATAAAAGACATATTGGTTTCTTTGGCATGATCAAACAATAATCCTGAACCTTTATTGATTATGGTAGAACCAACACCTCCTGCAAGTCCACCTATTCCTGTAATAGTTGCTATTGCTTTTTTGGGAAACATATCCCCTACAGTTGTAAAAATATTTGCCGACCAGGATTGGTGAGCCGCCCCTGCAATACCAATGATAATTACCGGAATCCAGTAACTTATATAACCTAAAGGTTGTGCAATTAAAGCCAGTAATGGAAAGAATGCAAAAATTAGCATCGCTCTCATTCTACCCTCGTATGGGTTCATTCCTTTTTTCTCTACAAAATAAGTTGGTAACCAGCCTCCAACAATAGAAAGCAATGTAATCATATATAAAACAAACAATGGTAAAGCAGCTTGTGTAGAATCCATTCCGTAAACTGAGCTTAAATAAGCTGGTGTCCAGAACAAAAAGAACCACCAAACACCATCGGTCATGAATTTACCAAAAGCAAAAGCCCAGGTTTGTTTGTATTTAAAACATTCTACAAAAGATACTTTTGTGGTAGTTTCCGGTACATAACCCACTAACTTACTATCAGCCACATCATCTTGTTGAATGTATTCTAATTCAGCAGCAGATACTTTTGGATGTCTCTCTGGCTTATCATACATAAAAACCCAAAATCCCATCCAGACAAAACCAAGTGCCCCAATGATAATAAAAGCCATTTCCCAACCGAATGATTTGGCTATAAAAGGAATCGATATTGGAGCTGCCAAAGCCCCAACTGTAGCCCCGGCATTAAAAATACTAGTAGAAAATGCCCTGTCTTTTTTAGGAAAATATTCAGCCGTAGTTTTAATAGCCGCCGGGAAGTTTCCTGCCTCACCCACGGCCAGTACAAAACGGGCAAAAATGAACAATGTAACACTTACATTAATCACTAGTCCTGTGTCCTGTACCAGATCTATAGCATCTTTTGCACCTTGAAAACCTACAAACCAGTTTCCGGTTATAATTCCCGCTGTTGCAATACCGCAAAAAGCATGCAGACAAGCTCCAAAAGACCATATTCCGATAGCCCAAAGAAATCCTTTTTTAGTATCGAGCCAATCCACAAATCGTCCTGCAAATAATAAAGAAACGGCATAAAAAATAGAGAATAATGCTGTAATATTTCCGTAATCGTTGTTTGTCCAGTGAAATTCCGGCGCGATAAAATCACTCCATGTCAGGGAGAGTACTTGCCTGTCTAAATAATTGATCGTTGTAGCAAAAAACAATAAGGCACATATACTCCAACGGTATGTTCCTGTAGATTTTTTGGATTGATTTGTAATGCTTGCGTCTTGTGGTTGGTTCATAGTAAAGTTGTATTATAAAATTGATGTTCTCTTTGCACTATTTATTTCCTTATTAACTCTTCAAAAAAGACAATAAAAATCAATCTGACAAATCCAACAAATTAAAATAATGTAATCGATTGCACAAATATAGTTTTTAATCTTTATATTCCAAATATATTATATAAAAAATTATTATAATCAAATAAATAAACATATAGAACAAAAAAGTCTATTCAAAATTACACATTAAACAATATAATTGTTAAATGAAGACATATGAAATTTGTCCTTATTAGGGGGTAAAATTGTACCAGATTCAACACCTTGAAATCCTTTAACCCCTCCCTGCACTATCTGAGAATAAGAACTGCTTTTTAACGTTCTTTCCAGTACAGAAATAGGCGAAAATTTCTATTTTTGACTATTTGCTAGAAAGCCTACTATTTCACTAATTTATTATAGAATTGAAAAAATCACAAAAAATGTTCCCAAAAAAAGTCTTTATAATTCTTGTTGTTTTCACAGCAATCACCAACCAGCTTAACGCTCAAAATAAAATTGTTGCGCTATGGAATAAAATACCGGACGAAATTAAAGCCATAGATTATAAGGAAAACCAAAGCATCAAGGAGGGAAAAGTACAAAGTACCAGCCAGGTCAGCGTTCCTACATTAAGCATATTTCTGCCGACAGCAATTAAACCCAATCAGGCCGCAGTTATCATATTTCCAGGCGGAGGATATCAGCACTTGGCAATTGATAAGGAAGGAACTAAAGTAGCCGAGTGGTTCAATAGTCTGGGAATCGCTGCTTTTGTAGTAAAGTACCGATTACCAAGCGATAAGATCATGAAAAACAAAAACATAGGCCCATTGCAAGATGCTCAGCAAGCGGTGCGCTATGTGAGAGAGAATGCAGCAAAATACAATATTGATGCAAACAAAATTGGAATTTTAGGCTTTTCTGCCGGAGGACATCTGGCTTCCACCCTGGCCACACATTACGAGGAAAAGACCTATGAGACCACTTCTAAAGTAAGTGCACGTCCTGATTTTTCTCTTTTAATTTATCCTGTTATATCCATGCAAAATGATATTACACACAAGGGATCACAAGTGAGTTTACTGGGCAATAATCCTTCACAGGAATTGCTTGATTCTTTTTCTAACGAAAAAAGGGTAACGGCGCAAACCCCGCCCACTTTTTTGGTACATGCCTCAGACGACACAGCTGTTTTACCTGAAAACAGTATCAATTTTTACTTAGCCCTTAAAAATAATGGCGTTGCGGCTGAATTGCATATGTATGAAAAAGGCGGACATGGTTTTGGCCTGGGGGTAAAAGATACCAGCAAGTTCTGGACACGAGATTGCCAAGAATGGCTTAAAAGTCAAGGATTAACCCAATAAAATCAATGGGGAGTGTAATTATTTTGACCATATAGAAATCTTTACCAAAATATGGTACTTTTATTCGGTTTTTGCGAATTAGGTACAATGCATCCAATTAAAAAAAAGGCAAAACTCATAAAATTTTGCCTTTTTAACCAACATCAAAAACTATAAAAAAAACGGATTCCCACTACGTTAAACTAACAATTCTTTCTCTAAGACTGCTTTAGATTTAGCAATAGGAATTGCTTTTGTTGCAACTTTTGCAGACGCAGCTGTTTTTTTGCCAAATTTCTGTTTTCCCCACCAGATTAAAAATCCCGTAATAGGCAAACTGGCTGAAATTAGACTGGCAAAAAATGCAATAATTTTCCCTGTAAGTCCCAGTACACTTCCCACATGAATATCATAATTCATTCTTCGTATTTTGTCTGGTATATTAGCATCGATATATTTTCCTGAGAAAGTCGACTTCATTGAAATCTCTTTTAAAGTCTGCTGATCAAAATTATACCTGTCCATATTATAGTAGGTATTTTTTTGTTTGTAAACAAAAGCTCCGATAGGATCTGCTGGTTTGGCAGGAATAGAGATTAATATTCCCGCTGCCTGTGGATTTTCTTTGTTCATCTTCAACAAAACTTTATCAGCCGTAGTAAGATTAAAAGTCTTAACATTTGTGGTGTCTGATTTTGCAGATTCACGGCTTTCTACTAGTGGTTTTCCTGCCGATGTAAGCCAGTATAGCGATTTACTCCACCAGTCAAAACTCCATACTAATCCACTTACAGCAATAAAAAATAAAAAAACACAGCTGTAAAACCCAAGCACATTATGCAAATCATAATTGACGCGTTTGAAACTGGCATCTGTTTTTATTTTAAAACTTTTATTAATAATGGACTTAATCCATTTAGTGGGCCACCAAAGCACTATACCTGAAATGAGTAAAATAACAAAAATGATAACCGCCACACCCACAATTGGCCTTCCTATATTATAAGGTAGCCATAAAGCACGGTGACCATTTAATATCCACCTGAAAAAATCGGGCGATTCGCCTCTTGAAAAAGATTTTACATTTAATATTTCTCCAGAGTACGGATTCATATAAATACTGGTAAAAACGCCCTTTCTTCTTTT
Organism: Flavobacterium sp. CSZ; assembly: GCF_015350725.1. NCBI lineage: Bacteria > Pseudomonadati > Bacteroidota > Flavobacteriia > Flavobacteriales > Flavobacteriaceae > Flavobacterium > Flavobacterium sp. CSZ. The sequence goes on along the minus strand of NZ_JADKPQ010000037.1, from coordinate 14,357 downwards.
TCTGGCCTTTTCTTCTTTTTCACCTTTGTGCTTGCCTTTTCCTTGCGGTTTTAGATCAGATTTTCCTTTTTCACTCCCATTTTTAGCTGTGTCATTTTTAAGATTTCCTTTTTTCTCTCCTCTTTTATTTTCTCCTTTTTCGTCTTTACTTTCTTTTTTCTCGATAAAATAGCCCACAATAGCAGCATCCTCTTTTGATCCAAAAGTAACACTTGTGGCATGATTGCCTTTCATGGTTTTATCTGCAATTGTAACTAATTGCGAGGGTAATAAAAAAGCTTTTTCCTGAGGGGCTACAAAACGCCAGTCTTCGATAAAATCTTTAATTTCGTTTTCAAAAACATAAATACAGCCCGTTATACTAACAATAACCACAATAATACCCGAAGCCAATCCGAGCCATAGATGCAACCAGGCCATAATACGCTTGAAAAGCGATTTTTTACTTTTTTTCTTATTAGTATTTGATTTTGAAAAAGAAAACATAATTAGTAGCGTATAAAAAGATAAATAAAAAAACCGCAAGCCCCGAAAGGCCTACGGTCCAAAAGAAACCAATTTTAATATTTTAATTTTGCAATTGCAGTAATCTGACCACCTTCAACTTTTATTCCCTTAGTAGCAACAGCAGTTGTGCCGTTGATGGTATAAATCCAGTTTCCTTCAGGAGTATTAATACCAACAATAGCAGATGAACCGTCCTCACTAACAAGATTATATCTTTCTACTGTTGTAAAACTAATTATTTGAGGCGCATTAGTTACCCATGTAAAAGTTTGATTGTAAAGATCCGCAATGGCCAGTTTTGCAGCGCCTTTATTAGTTCCTGGCGTACCATACATTTGTAGTAATACTTTTCCTTTAGAGATATAGCTGGAAGAAGCAATTTTATATCCTCCTGACTTTTCCTCTACATTAAAGAAATAGGTTTTATCAAATTCTGTAGTTCCTTTTTTAATTTTTACCACAGCAGATGGTTTGGTAGAAGTTACAACAGAATTGCTTGTAGCAACTGCTCCTGAGAAACCGTAAGCATCTCCGTTTTCGTCCTGATACAATCCGTTAGTGAAATAACCTCCTAAATAACTGGTACGGTTATCTTTGATCACTTTTTCTAATTTAAGCTCCGGATATGTATATACCGCAACCCATGTACTGTCCGGGTTTTTAGTTCCAAAATTATCAACTCCGTCACCTTTAATACTCATATAAGGCATGTACACTTTTTCGCCCACCTGAGTTGCCCAGGTAAAAAAGGCTCTCTCACCGTTTCCAGCTAATTTTTTCGTGTCTTGTTGCGCCTCACCTGTAATAAGTGATTTTTCTGCATCAATTTTATACATTTGAGCAATAGATGCCGCGCCGCTTCTTGGAACTTTAATGGTTAAAATATCCTTGTTTACAGCTGTAAAAACGTGTACTGTTTCTGCCTGAAAATTAGATTTCTTAATTAGCTTTCCTTCTGCATTCAGGTTGTAAGTTGTCACCGCGCCAGGATTTCCTTGTCCGTATAATAAACTAAAAAAGTTGTTTTGCGCTGTAATGTAATAACGGTAAGATCCGTCTTGTTCGATACCATTACCCGTTGTAGTAATAGACCCTTTAGAAATATCATCAGCCGTTAACAAATAATCTGCAATTCCTGCTGCTCCGGTAGTGGCAGTAATTATATATTTTGTTTTTCCGGTGTCTACTCCACCGCCTGTTTCATTTCCGGGTTTATCAGAATCACTACTACAAGAGAACGTTGTAAAAGCTACTAAGGCTGAGAACAAAATTAATTTGCTACTTTTTTTCATGTTATTATGGTTTGAATTATTAAATTATTTACGTGATTTATCAAGAAAATATCTGAATTTGAGGTAAAAGCCACGACTTGGTTTTTGCAATGAAAAGTTATCGTAGAGCTTATTGTCTAATGCATTTTTACATTCAAAAGCTATATTGTATTTTCCATCGGCAAGCGTGTAAACAATATTGATATCGTGATTAAACTGTGTTGGAATATCGAGTTTACTAGATTGCATACCACGGCTTGGCCATGACAAATAATAGTCATAGACATAGAGAAGATTGTATCCTAGAGATAAATTATTTCCTTTTTTTATAAAATCATTAAAAAATATCGTCGCATCAAAATTTCCAAATAAATATGGGATGTTGGGAACCCTGTCTTTGTAAAAAAGCGATACATATTGCTGACCTGGTTCATATTTTGTCATATTACGAAGATTTTGATAAGTCATATTTACCCCCGCAGTAAATCGGTTCTTGTATGAATACCTGATCTCTGTATCTACTCCGTAATTAGTCACTCGTCCCTGATTGACGTTGGTTTGCATGGTTTGATTTATATTGAGCTCAGAGCGTATAAAATCTGTCGCATCGCGATATAAAAAATTCAGATCAAATGTCATGGCATTTACTTTTCTAAAACTAGTCTGGTAGCTCACTCCAGCATTAAAATTATTACTGGTCTCGGGTTTAAGATCTAGATTTCCTGCAATATTTTCATTTACGTTTCCAAAAATTTCCTGTGGCGTTGGTAAACGGTAACTTTTTTCAAAAGATCCTTTTACCTGTAAATTCTCTCTAATATAGTAACTTGTTGCCCCACCATATCCTACTACAGACGTATGGTCTACATATTGCTGGTAGGCAATATCTCCGGTATTTCCCGATGGATTATAACTTCTGGAATAAGTCGTTTTTAGGGAATAATCTTTTAAAAATACAGAGGTACTCCACTTCTGGTTATAATCAAATTTATACCCTAATCCTATTACATTTTTTTGTGATTTTTTAGGTTGTTTATACACTAAAGATTCAGGAACTAACTCATCACTTTCTTTACGATCAAAAGTATTGAAGGTATTATTTAGCATAAATGAATGTCTCTCGCTTAAACTATAAGTGGCATTTGCTGTAGCAATTCCGTTATTGTTTTTGAATTTGCGTAACGTACGGCTGCGTTCTCCACCTAAACCTTCAAACTTTCTGCTCTCGCCAAACCAGTTATATCTAATATATACAGTATCTATATTTTTTTCTTCTCCAAAATTAAAATTCCCCGTAAGGTTAAAATTCAAGCCTTTTGTAAAAAGATCTTTAACCTGATATTTTACAGTGGGCATCAGGATATTTCCTTTCGAATAAACAGATCCAAAGACACTTTCCATCCTTGCTCCGGTTTGAATGTCTGCTTTATTTTGACCTGCTGTAAGACCAAATAACAATTTATCGGCATATTTTTTTCCAGTAATTCCAATGTTTACAACCACCGTTTCGTTATGATAGTTATCATGAAATCTTCTTACACGCTGATTTGGATAATATTGACCTGAGAATAAATTGGCCGCATCAACATTGACCCAATAATTATTATCAGAATAATTTTGAAAAGCATTTATCTCTGTGGTAAAACCGCTTTTAGCAGTATAACCGGCATTTACAGCAGAGCGATGAGTATTAAAAGATCCAAAAGAATACGACGCATCAATATAAGTTCTTGGTTTGCTGTTTGTCACAATATTCACCGCGCCTCCTAAAGCATCTCCGCCCAGCCAAATGGGTACAACACCTTTGTAAACTTCGACACGATCGGCAAGATTTACAGGAATGTTATTGAGCTGAAAAGAAGATCCAAAATTATCCATGGGAACTCCATCAATAAAAACCTTGATTTGATTTCCCGAGAAACCATTTATTGAAAGTTCTGATCTTGAACCTACTCCACCAGCCTCACGGACACGAACACCCGAAACCCTGTCTAAAGCATGAGACAAATCAAGGGTAGTATTATGAAGCTTTTTAGCATCAAGAGCCGTTACATTATACGCTTGTCTATTTACTTTCTCGGTTGCCGTACGTCCTAAAACTGTAACGCTTTGCAATTCGTTTAATTCATTTTCTAAGCGGACCTTAAAATTGACATCCCCGGATGAAACTTCTATATTTTTTTTATAGTTCGAAAAACCAATTGCAGTGATTTTTAAAGTGTACTTTCCCGGCTTTACATTTTTGAAAACAAAACTCCCGTTCTCATCCGAGATCATGCTTAAGTTGGTTTTTTCGATACTAATTGTGGCATAAGGAATTGTTTGTCCGGAATTTTCCCTTACCTCTCCACTGACGGAGAAACCCTGATTTTGCTGGGAGTGCGATAAGACCGAAAAGAAAAAAAATATACTAAAAAATAAAAATTTGTGAGTTGTCATATCTTTAATTAGACTAATTATAAATAACTTTGGCGCAAAAGTACCATCTACAACTCGAAAAAAGATAGGGAAAAACGGATTATTATTTTGTAAAAACGGATTATATTTTGAAGATCAAATCGAAAATTTTAGCGCACGAAAAGTCACTTATTCAAATTGAAATTGGTGACACTCATTATCCAAAAAATTATTTAACACAGGAGAATGTCAATATAAAAAATGGTGACGCAGAACAAATTAAAAGCCATCATTTAATCACCCAGGGAATGGTTTTGCTCGATACACAGATGCTCTTTTCAACGCCTCAAACCATCATTTTTGAAATTGATCAAGAATCTGTAGTGATGAATTTTATTTGCTGCAATAATGTCCAGACCCATATTGATGAATTAGAGACCGAAAAATATTCAAAAAAAAATACTCATAATATATTTTACGCTACAAAGTATAAAGCAACTATTAAAATACCTGCCTTTGAACAAATTAATTATTTCTCTATCATCTTGTCAAAAGACTTTTATTACAACATCATCAATGAAGATTGGGAACTTCATGAGAAATTTTCAAAAAATATCCTGCTTAAAAAATCGAGTTATCTTACTTCAAAGTATATTGCCTTTACCCCGGCAATTCAGTGGGTGATTCACGAAATAAAGAACTGCAAGCGTCAGGGTGCTCTAAAAAAAATGTATATCGAAACTAAAATCAAAGAACTCCTTATACATCAGCTCGAAACAATCATTACCATACCTGTACAAAAAGATCAAATTGACAAATACGATTACCATAAATTACTAGAAGCCAAACAAATACTAGACAACGATTATGTTCACGCGCCAACATTAGCAGAACTCTCAAGGTTGATTTCCCTAAATGAATTTAAGCTAAAAAAAGGATTTAAAGCTTGTTTTGGAACTACTGTAAAAAGTTATATTATTAAACTCAGAATGGAACATGCCAAAGAATTATTCCAAAATAAAGCCTCGACAGTTAGTGATGTAGCATATAAATGTGGGTATAAAGATGTATCTCACTTTTCGGCAGCTTTTAAAAATTTCTATGGTTTTTCACCTCAAAAGTTTAAAATCAATTGGGACTATATTCATTTTTGGATTACGGGAGTTTTATTATTAAGCTAATAAAAAAAGGGTTTTCAGACTTTGATTAACAAAATCTAAAAACCCTATAAAAATTTAGACTTTCCCGTATGTCTTGCAAACTTATACAAAGATATCCACTATGAAATGGTGTCAAATTTTCATTCTAAAAAAAAATGTTTCTCCAAAAACAGTAACATAGAGAATTGACAAATGCTGTTTAAAAAGGCAAAAACAACGCCTATATCAATTTCTATAACACAAATCTACAAGCTACTTTAGAGAAAACATTACGGGTTTCCACATTTGGAGAATCTTTTTTTCTCTTATTTATATTCGTTCAATATTAATTTATTGTTTTACTTGACATTACGCCTCTTTTTTCAAACAATTATAACTTAAACTTTTTTTGTTAAAATTATTATTTCTTAAAAAAGCGATATAGAAATCCTACCCCTTACACTCCAAAATTAGCTTTCAAAAACTCAAAATTAATTTCTTGTCCTAGATTAAGCCACTACCTTTTAGCTTAGTGATACATTTGTCAAATAAATGAATCGTTCTTTTTAAGCCTGAATCTAAAGCCTGAGAAACATACTTCGAGTAAAGATTAATTTCTTGTCCTAGATTAAGCCCTGCTTTTTGAGTTAACCAATACATTTGTCAAATAAATTATTAGTTCTTAAAAAAGCTGTAGTCTTAATCCTGAAATGATCAAATTATAGAAAATTATATTTCTTGTCCTAGATTAAGCCAAACAATTTAATTAGCCAATACATTTGTAAAACAAATTACAAGTTCTATCAAAACTGAAAAATTAAAGCCTAAAAAAACTTAGAAACTTAGTAACTCAGTGTCTTAGAAACTAAAAAAAAAAAACGATTATGAAAACTCTTGAATTCTTATTACTTGGAAAAAACGAAGCGATCCTGGCCATTTTACTTCGACTTGTAAATGCAGATGAGAACTGGAATGCAGTTGCTTTTGATCACGAGAATGAAGCTCAGGAATACTTTCAAAATCACAAAATCGACATTGTTCTGTTGAGTTCCGGAATCGAAGATCATGTCGAGAAAAAGTTCACTTCTTTTTGCTTGGAACAACAACCCCAAGTCGAAGTAATTGAACATTTTGGAGGAGGAAGCGGTTTATTAAAATCAGAAATCCTTCACCGACTACATCTAAAAGGAAAAATTTAGGTACCAGAATTTTCCTTTTTAAAATTCATTAAAAAGCTTTAAAACATTTCATTGACGACTATCCAATAAAAAATTGACGATATATCGTGAGGAACTTTATTGCCTTTTTTGAAAAAACCTTTAAAATCAAAACATTACAAACAAAGCATTTAATTTGAATGCAAAACACTGAAAATCAAATACAAAATATTTTTAAAAAACCTTTTTATTCACAACAAAAATAAATTATCATGAAAAAATTAATCCTTACCGCAGCATTATTATTTGTAACTTTTATTGGATTCGCTCAAAAACCAAGTCCGGCGCAATTAGATCCTTTCAACCACACACTGGTACTTATTGATTACGAAAGCCAAATGGCATTTGCAGTAAATAACATTCCAATTGATCAACTTCGTAACAACACCGCTTTAGTTGCCGGAGCTTCAAAAATATTCAAAGTTCCTACCATTGTAACAACCGTTGCAGAAAAATCATTTAGCGGACCGGTTTTTCGTGAAATAGAAGAATTTTATCCAAAGGCTACTTCAAACTACATCGATCGTACTTCAATGAACACCTGGGAAGATATTCCTGCTCATAAAGCTATAGTAGCAAAAGGTAAAAAGAAACTTGTTTTGGCAGGTCTGTGGACAAGTGTTTGTATTGTTGGGCCAGCATTATCAGCAATCAACGAAGGTTATGATGTTTATGTAATTACAGATGCAAGTGGTGATGTTTCTAAAGAAGCACACGAAATGGCCGTAACCCGTATGGTTCAGGCTGGTGCTCATCCTGTAACTTCATTACAATATTTATTAGAATTACAACGCGACTGGGCTCGTCAGGAAACTTATGTACCAGTAACTGATTTAGTTAAAAAATATGGTGGTGCTTATGGTGTTGGTGTTCAGTACGCTCACGAAATGTTGAAACACTAATTTATAAATTCTTCATCAATGGTTCTTTTAAGGGCTGTGATACTCTCACAGCCTTTTTTTATCCAAACCCTTAACAAAAACCAGATTATGAAACCAAAAATTATAATATCCGCTTTACTTCTTCTACTTTCCTTATCGATTTTCGCTCAAGGCAAAAGAGCCACACTTATCGTTCACCAAGCTGTAATTCATACACTAGATGAAAAAAATACGATTGTAGAAGCAATGGCTCTTGCCGATGGAAAAATCCTTAAAACCGGAAAAAACAGGGAGATTTTAAAACTAAAAAACAAAAAAACAACTGTAATTGATGCCAAAGGAAAAGTAATTATTCCCGGAATATTCGATTCGCATATGCATATTATCCGCGGTGGAAGATTCTTTAATACCGAGTTGCGCTGGGATGGTGTCCGTTCTCTTAAAAGAGCTTTGGCAATGCTAAAAGAACAAGCACAAAGAACCCCTAAAGGACAATGGGTTCGAGTTGTTGGGGGATGGAATGCCTATCAGTTTGAAGAAAAAAGATTACCAACTCTTGAAGAAATTAATCAAGCTACAGGGGATGTTCCAGCATTTATTCTTCATCTATACGGTCACGCTTATCTGAACAAAGCCGCAATAGCAGCCTTAAAAATAGATGCCAATACACCAAACCCAAATGCGGGATTGATTGAAAAAGATGCAAACGGAAATCCAACCGGATTATTAGTTGCAGAACCAAACGCTTTTATTTTGTACTCTACGCTTGCTAAACTTCCGGAATTATCCGAAGATGAAAAATTCAATTCGACCAAACAATTTATGAGCGAAATGAACAGACTTGGCGTAACGGCAATTATGGATGCAGGAGGCGGATTTCAAAATTTTCCGGACGATTACGGCGTGACAAACGCTTTATGCAAAGACAGCGATTTAACCATTAGAATGCCTTATTATTTGTTTGCCCAAAAAGCAGGAACAGAACTAAACGATTATACCAAATGGATGCAGACTGTTGAAATTGGCGAAGGCTGTGACGATGATCATCATTCTGACAAAGTAGAATATCATGTTCAGGGTGCAGGAGAAAATCTGGTAATGAGCGCCGGAGATTTTGAAAACTTCGACAAACCAAGACCTGAATTAAGCCCGGCAATGGAAGGACAATTAAAAGAAGTTTTGTCTTTGTTAGTAAAAAACAGATGGCCCTTTAGAATTCATGCCACATATAACGAAAGCATCACCCGATTTTTAAATGTTATTGAAGAGATCAACAAAGAAACTCCCCTAAACGGACTTTTATGGTTCTTTGATCACGCAGAAACGGTTTCTCTAGAAAACTTAAAACGTATAAAAGCGCTGAACGGTGGATTGGCAATTCAGCACAGAATGGCCTATCAGGGAGAAAGTTTCATAAAAAGATATGGCAAAACAGCAGCTGCAAATACAGTTCCGCTAAAGAAAATATTAGAATTAGGAATTAAAGTAGGAATGGGAACTGACGGAACCCGTGTGGCAAGTTACAATCCGTGGGTTGGTTTATATTGGTTGACTACAGGAAAAACACTGGGTGGCTTAAAATATATGAATGACGAAAATATAGCAGACAGAACAACGGCGCTAAAATTATTTACTTACGGAAGTGCACAATTAATCAATATTGAAAAAGACAGAGGAATGCTCACAGCAGATAAATTAGCCGATTTTGCCATTCTTTCTGATGATTATTTTAATACCTCTGAAGAGAAAATTTTAGACATCGAATCGAAACTTACAGTTGTAAACGGTAAAGTAGTTTATGCAGATGATGATTTTAGAACCTTTGCACAACCTACACCAAAAGCAATTCCGGATTGGAGTCCTGTAAACTATTTTGGTGGATATCAAAAAAACTAAATTATGAACACACTATTGCAATTATTGCTGCTTTTGGGATTCATTTCAGCCACAAATGCACAACAAAATCCTGTATTTCAAAAGTTGCGGTATGATGATGATGTTACGTATTTAAAAACAGATTCGGCCAAAAATGCGTACCAGAGAATCAAATATATTCCCCTTGGTAAAAATAGCAGTTACTTCGCCTCTATTGGCGGGGAAGCCAGATGGCAATACACCTACACGGTAAATGACAAATGGGGCGATGAATCTGACGAAGGCGACGGTTATTTACTTTCCCGTTATCTGCTTCATGCCGATATTCATTTAGGTGCTTTCAGAACATTTTTTGAATTGCAAAGCAGTCTGGCAAACAGTAAAATAGACCCGAGTCCTGTAGATGAAAATCAACTTGACATTCATCAGGCATTTTTAGATATTGATTTTATCGATAATAAAAACGAGCAATTTACATTACGCTTGGGAAGACAGGAAATGATGTACGGTTCACAGCGTTTGGTAGCTGTTCGCGAAGGCCCAAACAGCCGACTTGCTTTTGACGCAATCAAGTTGTTTTATAAAAATAAAAATTGGCAGACAGACGCCTTTTTCACTCATCCAATCGCGAACAAAACCGGAACCTTTAATGATCAATTCAATGAAAATGCCAAGTTCTGGGGAAACTATACTGTGATTCATAAAGTACCATTTATTGAGAATATCGATTTGTATTATTTAGGATTATGGAAAAGCCGCGCAGTTTTTGATGATGCTACGGGAGAAGAAACCAGACACTCTTTTGGAACCAGAATCTGGAAAACAAAAGGAAACTGGAAATACGATTTTGAATCGCTTTACCAATTCGGAAAAATAAATGAGAAAACAATTTCCGCCTGGACTATTTCCTCTTTTGCCTGTTATACTTTTGAAAACATAAAATTCAGTCCCGAAATTGGTCTAAAGACAGAAATTATTTCAGGGGATAAAAATGCAGACGACAATCATTTACAAACCTTTAATCCCTTATATCCAAGAGGCGCTTATTTTGGATTAGTAGCCTTAATTGGCCCATCGAATTTAATTGATATTCATCCTTCAGTTAGTTTTAACCTAACTGAAAAATTTACTCTGGGAATCGATTATGACATATTTTGGAGACAGAATACAAGTGATGGTTTATACGCGCCAAACATGCAACTCTTATATTCAGGTAAAGGTACGAGAGAACGTTATATAGGATCTCAATTGATCTCAAATCTAGATTATGATATGAATGACTTTCTTTCTTTTACACTTGAAACCGGTTGGTTTAATGCAGGTTCATTCTTAAAAGAGGTTGGTAGAGGAAAAGATTATTTTTATGGGGCTCTAACAGCGCAGTTTAAATTTTAATAATAATAAAATAAAAACACAAGCAACTTAAAGAACCGCAGGTTCGATTTATTTTGTAGGATGGATTTTAATCCATTCTGGACGAAGATTATTTTTATGTGGATTTGACAATGAAATTTAAATTTTAAATTTGCATAAAACCACATGTAAAAATGGAAAAGAAATATTCTGTTGTTTTTCATCCTTCAGAAGATGGAATTGAGGTAATCAAAAAACTAAAATTAGAATTATTCAATAGAATTGGATGGTACGGCAGCTGCAATTCTGTGGCGCATATTACAATTGGTGGATTTAAAGCAAATGAAAATCAACTTGCTAAGTACGTAAAAAGACTTTTTAAAATCGCTGACACTTTAACTCCTGTTCAAATTCATTTAGATCATTTTGACGCTTATGAGCAAAGTCGGGCTTTCTTTATATCCCCAAGTGAAAATTCTAAAGCAGACTTAAAACCTATGATGAAAAAAATTCAGGAAGCACTTCTGATTGCCAGTAAAGACAGAAGCGACGATCCTCATATTTCAATAGGACGAAATCTAGCACCCGAAAACATCCAAATTGCCCGTGATTTATTCACTACAATTAGTATGGCGTTTTTATGTGATGCCATTATATTAAGAGAATTTGATCCCATTAAAAGGCAATATTTTATCTTAGAAACTTTCCCCTTTGGCAGTAATCCTCAGCCAGAATTAATTCAAGGGAGCCTTTTTTAAACGCAACGTTCGCAAAGATTTTACGCAAAGGGCGCTAGTGATTTCTAGCAAAGAACTTGAAACTAAAAAAACTTTTTATTAATTTTCGTATATTTGAATTTTACAATTCACAAATATGAAATCACTCGATTCATTTTATCAGGACATCACCGAAGGTTCTTCAATCGAACCAAGTTCATTACTACCCAACGACATCAAAAAAGAAATTGGGCATTTTAATGTATTTGACATTAAGGAGCTTTTAGAACGTATGCAGGGAAAATCAATAATGCCTTATGACCGAAGAGCGTATTATAAGATAAGTCTGATCAGAGGAAAAAACAGATCTGAGTATGCCGATAAAATAATCGAAATCGAAAAACAAGGCCTTTTGTTTGCTACCCCAAAAATCCCCTACAATTATGTGCCGCAAGACACCAACCAGTCTGGGCAGTTTTGTGTTTTTACAAGTGAGTTTTTATCCAAAAACAAAAGTGGAATTGATCTGGACGAATTGCCTATTTTTGCATCCGACGGTTATCCCATTTTTCAGCTTACAGATCAAGAAGTTGCAGAAGTTGAATTGATTTTCAACAAAATACAAAAAGAAATCAATTCAGATTATATCTACAAATACGATCTGATTCGTAATTATGTGGCTGAACTAATTCACTTTGGACAAAAATTACAGCCTATAACCGCTTTATATTCTAAACATAATTCGGCCGCTAGGGTTTCCTCTTTATTTGCCGAATTACTGGAGAGGCAATTTCCTATTGAATCTCCAAACCAAAGATTAGAACTAAGAACCGCCAAAGATTTTGCAGAACGATTATCTGTTCACGTCAACCATCTCAATAAAGTTTTAAAAGAAAACACCGGAAAAACTACCACCGAGCTAATCACCACAAGATTAACAAATGAAGCCAAAATACTTTTAAGACAAACCGATTGGAACATCTCTGAAATTGCTTTTTCACTGGGTTTTGAAGAGTTGGCGCATTTTTCTAATTTCTTTAAAAAACAAACGACATTTACCCCACTGGCTTTTAGGAGTTAGATTTTAGCACTTTTTAAAAGTCTTCGACTTTTAAAAAGTTTAACGTAACGTTTTTGGAATTTGGAATTTTAAAAATTGGAATTTCACAACTCTGATTTGAATTTCGCAAACATCGATTTGATATTTACAATTCCCTATCCCTACTTGGCTCCTACCTTTGTCTTATCAATTTAAAAGATCGAAAAAGATGAAATTATCAAACAACAAAATTCTAATAACAGGTGGTGCAAGCGGTATCGGACTTGGGCTAACCCAAAGATTTATCCAGGAAAACAATACTGTAATTATTTGCAGCAGACGTGAATCTGTTTTAAGTGAAGTAAAAGCAAAATTCCCAACCGTAATTACAAAAGTATGCGATTTGTCAATCCAAGCTGAACGCCTAGCTTTATATCAATGGATTGCAGAGAATCATCCTGATTTAAATGTTTTAATTAATAACGCAGGAATTCAAAAATGGGTCTCGGTTACAGATGCTGGCTTTTATGAAAGCATGAAAACAGAACTTGCTACCAATATTGAGGCTCCTTTACATTTAACATCTCTTTTACTTGAGTTAAACTCACTAAATACAGTTATGAATGTAACATCCGGATTGGCTTTTTCTCCTTTTGCTAAAATTCCTGTTTATTCGGCTACAAAAGCATTTTTTCGCTCCTTTACATTATCACTTCGTCATATTCTGAAAGCAAAAAATATTGAAGTAATCGAGATTATTCCACCAGCACTAAATACAGATTTGGGAGGTGTTGGTTTACACGACGCACATCCAAGCGTGAGTGATTTTATCGAATCTATTTTCGAACAATTAAAAGAAGGAAAAGACGAACTTACTTTTGGAACCAGTGCAACGAGAATAAATGCAAGTGTTGCGGAATTAAAAGCATCGTTTAATGCATTGCATTCGAATTAATTTCATTGAACATAATAATTTAAACACATAGAAACATAGTTTCCCGGAACTTAAAAAAGGCATTTGATTTGTTTTACTTCATATAGCTGTGTGTTAGAAACTGGTTTCTTTTTTAAACTCTTATTGATCTTAAAAATTCTATGTTAGTATGTGTTTAATTTTTCACCCAAATTTTTAATTCTTAATTTTTAATTCAAAAAACAACTATAAAATGGCAGTAAATACAAAAATAGCTCTTGTTACAGGTGGTAGCAGAGGTTTAGGAAAAAATATGGCAATCGCAATTGCAAAAAAAGGAATTGATGTTATCCTTACATACAACAGTAAAAAAGACGAAGCTGATGCTGTTGTAAAAGAAATCGAAGCATTAGGACAAAAAGCAGCTTCATTACAATTAAACGTGGCTGATTCAGGTACTTTTGATACTTTTTTCACCAACGTTTCAGAAGTTTTAAAAAGTATTTTTAAAACCGATAAATTCGATTTTCTTGTAAACAACGCCGGAATTGGAATTCACAATTCATTCATTGCAACAACAGAAGCTGAATTTGATCAACTGACCAATATTCAGTTTAAAGGACCTTTTTTCCTTACTCAAAAAGCGTTGAATAGCATCAATGATGGTGGCGGAATCGTGAATATTTCTACTGGTCTGGCTCGTTTTTCATTTCCGGGTTATGCTGCATATGCCGCTATGAAAGGGGCAATTGAAACCTTGACAAAATATCAGGCAAAAGAATTAGGTTCAAGAAAAATCAGGGTAAATGTTGTTGCTCCAGGAGCTATTGAAACTGATTTTGGCGGTGGTGTTGTTCGTGATAATGAGCAAATGAATCAGCAAATAGCATCTGTTACTGCTTTAGGAAGAGTGGGTTTACCTGACGATATTGGTGGTGTTGTTGCTTTTTTATGTACCGAAGAAGCACGTTGGGTAAACGCTCAGCGTATTGAGGTTTCTGGCGGAATGATGCTTTAATTAATTATAAATTCTGAATTATAAATTATTA
>NZ_JADKPQ010000036.1:0-28537 GCF_015350725.1 Flavobacterium sp. CSZ | reverse complement strand
ATTCTTTCCTTGAATGCGGGTGCAAATATAAGGAGTTATTTTTGATATTTGCAAGCTTATTTATTATAAATTTGTCTTTTTTTAATCAAAATTTACAACACCTTAATTTTTAGGTTCTTATTAAAATGAAAAAGATTATATTATTAGGATATATGGGCTGCGGAAAGTCAACAATTGCCCAAAACTTGTCAAAAATTACAAATATTCCATTTCTGGATTTAGATAAATGTATCGAAAATAAAGCAAATTTATCTATAAATGAGATTTTCGAGCAATTTGGAGAGATCCATTTTAGGAAATTAGAACACGAAATGTTTCTGGAATTACTTCAATCTTCAGAAAACAGCATCATAGGTTTAGGCGGAGGAACGCCTTGTTATGCCAATAACCATGAATTATTAAAAAGAGACGATGTTACCTCGATTTATTTAAAGGCTTCAATAGACACTTTATACAATAGATTAATTCATAACAAAAGCAAGCGCCCGTTAATCGCTAATATGGATGAAGAGGAAATGAGAGAATTTATCGCAAAGCATTTGTTCGACAGAAGCTATTATTACAACCATGCACAACATAAAGTTTCGGTTGATGATAAAGCTGTCGATGAAACCGTTCAGGATATTCTGGAAATCTTAGCTTAAAAAAGCATAATTGTCGCCGTTGTCATCAAAAACAACCTGAACATGCTCTAATAAAGAGGTCGATAAAGAGATTCCTTTAAAATCGGCCTTTACAGGATATTTTTTGTGATTTCGATCTACAAGCACTGCTGTTTTGAATTTCTTTAGCGGAACGTCTAAGAAATGACGAACAGCATAAATTAAAGTAGTGCCTGAATTTAAAACGTCATCTACAAGTACCAATCCTTTGTTTTCGTATTCTTCTTTAGTTAAAGAAGTCTGAATAGGCAATTGCGGATTTTGTTTGTCGACTTTAACTTCGCAGAGAGAAACCTTAAGTGTCGAAATCGTACTTAGGGCTAACGCAATTTTTTGAGCAAAAATAGATCCGTTAGAAGCGATTCCGGCAATTACAACTTCTTCTTCGTCAACAAAAGTTTCGTATATCTGGTAAGCAATACGTTTTATTTTATGTTCGATTTCCTGATTTGTTAAGATGATGTTTTTGCTCATGATTTATTTTTTTTGCTAAATTACAAATTTTAAATTCCAATAATAGAAAAGGAAACTCCAAATTTTTAAAATTCCAAATTCCAATGTTGAGGTTTTGATTTGGATCTTTTTTGGAATTTAAAGGTTTTACTTTTGAGACTTCATTATCCCATTATTTTGCAATTTGGGTCCGAAGCTTCGGGATAAAAATTGGAATTTAAATGTTCGTTGACTTTTGGAATTTGGTTTTTTAATATTGGAATTTATTCTGTTTCCTCTTCATCAATAATATCATTCCCGTATTCGTCGATATCTCTTCTGTCTTTTTTGGTTGGTCTTCCGGTCCCGGTTTTTCTGTAATGCTCTTTAGATAGTTTTAATAGTTCTAAATGCGCATAAGCTTCGGCTGGGGTTTCATTTTTTCTGTAAATATCTACCAGTTTTGCACCAACGCGGCTTTCCGGTATATCAAGTACCGTTATAATTTGTGTGATCTGATCTTTTCTAAAGGTAATTTTATCAGTTGGAAAAACTTCTTTAGAGGGTTTGGCAACCTGCCCATTTACTGTAATATGGTTCTTTTTGCAAGCTTCAGTAACCATATTTCTGGTTTTGTAATAACGTACGCACCATAAGTATTTATCTATTCGCATAATTTTTCTAAATTCAAAGTTAAATTCTTTACAAAAATAAATCAATATTGTATCTTGCGCACCTAAAAAATTAACAATAATGAATAAATTTAAATATTATTTTATTTTATTACTTGCGGGAATAGCGATTGTGTCTTGTAATAAAAGTGATGATGACGATGTTGTGACTGTGCCTCTAAGAGACTATAAAGAACAATACAAAGCTGATAATGATTCGATTGTTAATTATTTAAAGACTAATTATATTAAGGAAGTAACTCCTAATTTTGATATTGTAATCGAAAAAATTCCTGCAGGAGGAACACAAACTTCAATTTGGGATCAAAAAGAGTATCCATTGCAGACCAGACCTGTTTATAGTAATGATGTTAATTACGAAGTTTATTTTTTAAGTTTAAGAAAAGGAACGGGAAGCTCGCCTACTAATACAGATAAGATAGTTGCTTCTTATTCAGGTAATTTTTTGAACGGAAAAGTGTTTGATAGTTCTTATGGAAATGCAGAGACTTTTAACTTATTTGCATACTCACCTGAAGGTACTGTGATCGAGGGTTGGTCTGAGATTTTTCCTCAGTTTAGAACAGGAACTTCTACAACAAGCACAGGAACTGGTGTTATTACTTACGATAATTATGGAGCTGGAGTTATGTTTATACCTTCGGGTTTAGCCTATTACGCGTCAGGAAAAGGAACTATTCCGGCTTATACATCTATAGTATTTAGTTTTAAGTTGTTTGATCTGCAAAGAATGGATAATGAATATACTATTTCTTCATCGACAGGCGGAGTTGTTATCTTGGGTGATGGTGTTCCGGATTATTTAGAGGATATTAATGGTGATGGTTATCTTTATGATTTTAGAAACACAACTAAATATCCAAACCCTCCAAAAAAATTGATTGATGATACAGATAAAGATGGAATAGCTGATTTTGTAGATTTTGATGATGATGGTGACGGTTTTAGTACAAGATTTGAACTTACAAAACCAACAAATGAAATTGGTATAGTTAAAGTAGGTGATGTTTATATAAATTATGGAACTGGATTTTATTATCCTTGGGATGCTAGAGAAGATAATCCTGCTACACCAAATACAAATGAATTTGAACCTAGAGGAATTCCTAGAAAACCAACAGGTGCAAATGGAGCTTTTGTGGAAGAAGATTATACAGCTGCAGGACGATTAAGAATTCATCTTGATAAAACATACCCGATCAAAAAGAATTAACTTTTTGATTCATAATAAACTAAAAAACCCGAAAGTGATTTCGGGTTTTTTTTGTTAGCAAAAAAGTCTCTAATGTTTAAATGTGTATTGTTTTTAGAAATTAATTTATCCGTTTACGTTTTCCCGTAATGAATATCTGAATCAAAATAGTAGGTTTGTAAGAATAATGATTGAATCTCAAATAAAAACAGCAAGAGTTTAGTAGTGCTTTTGCTGCAATTAAAGATCAGTTAAGGAGGCTGCAAATAGAAAGAAGCGATGAGTATGATAAGATGAGTCGTGGTTTTTGTTCAACTAATAATGATGTGCTTGGGGGGTATCATCGGTTATTAGTTCGGCCTCTGAAGTTACAGAAGTCCAGATTTATCTGATGTTTAATTTTGTTCATTCAGGTTCGAATCCGATAGCTGTGTTTTCTACTGATCTTTCCTTGTGCTACTATTTATTGTTAGTACAAACTAAAAACCCCGAAAGTGATTTCGGGGTTTTTGATATAAAGTAAGAAAATCTAAAAATTATTTTCTTTTGATCACTCTTTCTACAGCTTCAACAATCGCCTGGTTATTCAATTTGTATTTTTCCATTAATTGCTCCGGAGTTCCAGATTCACCAAAACTATCGTTTACAGCAACAAACTCTTGTGGAGCTGGATTGTTTAAAGCCAGTACTCTTGAAACACTTTCTCCAAGACCTCCAAGAATGTTGTGCTCTTCTGCAGTTACCACACATTTCGTTTTAGCCAATGATTTTAGAATCGCTTCTTCGTCAAGAGGTTTGATAGTGTGAATGTTGATTACTTCGGCAGAAATTCCTTTTGCTTCAAGAGCTTCAGCAGCAATAAGAGCTTCCCAAACTAAGTGTCCTGTTGCAACGATTGTTACATCAGTTCCTTCGTTTAATAAAATTGCTTTTCCAATTACGAAAGGTTCGTCAGCTGGCATAAAGTTAGGCACAACCGGACGGCCAAAACGTAAATAAGCAGGACCATGATGATCTGCTAATGCTAATGTAGCGGCTTTAGTTTGGTTGTAATCACAAGTATTGATTACGGTCATTCCAGGCAACATTTTCATTAATCCGATATCTTCAAGGATTTGGTGAGTTGCTCCATCTTCACCAAGTGTTAAACCAGCGTGAGAAGCACAGATTTTTACGTTTTTATCAGAATAAGCAACAGATTGACGAATTTGATCATAAACTCTTCCTGTAGAGAAGTTAGCGAAAGTTCCTGTGAAAGGAATTTTTCCTCCAATTGTTAAACCTGCAGCGATACCAATCATGTTAGCTTCTGCGATACCAATCTGGAAAAAACGCTCCGGGTGATTTTTCTTGAAATCATCAAATTTTAATGAACCAATTAAATCAGCACAAAGTGCTACTACTTTTTCGTTTTTTTGACCTAGTTCAGTCATTCCCGCTCCAAAACCTGAACGAGTATCTTTACTTCCTGTATTTGTATATTTTTTCATTTTGTTTTTTGCTGTACGCAATAAGCTGTAGGCAATAGGCATAAAGCTTATTGCTTAAAGCTTAAAGCTTTTTTTAATAATCGATTTGATCTGCAGAATAGTTTTGAGCCAAAGCACTTTCCAATTGGTCATTGTTTGGTGCTTTACCGTGCCATGCATGAGTATGCATCATAAAATCAACTCCGTTACCCATTTCAGTATATAGTAAAATACAAACTGGTTTTCCTTTTCCTGTTCTTGATTTTGCATCAGTTAAACCTGCAATGATAGCATCGATGTTGTTTCCTTCTTTAATTTCAAGGACGTCCCAGTCAAAAGCTTCAAATTTTGCACGGATACTTCCCATGGCCAAAACTTCGTCAGTTGTACCATCAATTTGTTTTCCGTTAACGTCAACAGTTGCAATAAGGTTGTCTACTTTTTTAGCAGAAGCATACATGATCGCTTCCCAGTTTTGACCTTCTTGTAATTCACCGTCTCCGTGTAAAGTATAGATTAAGTGATTGTCACCATTTAATTTTTTTGCCTGAGCAGCACCAAGAGCTACAGATAAACCTTGTCCTAATGAACCAGAAGCCATACGAACTCCAGGCAATCCTTCGTGAGTTGTTGGGTGCCCTTGTAAACGTGAGTTTAATAATCTGAAAGTTGCAAGTTCTGAAACAGGGAAATAACCGCTACGTGCTAATACGCTATAAAATACAGGAGAAATATGACCATTTGAAAGGAAGAAAATATCTTCTCCAATTCCGTCCATATCAAAACCTTCTTTACGCTCCATAATGTTTTGGTACAGTGTTACCAAAAATTCAGTACAACCTAGTGAACCACCTGGGTGACCTGAGTTGACAGCATGTACCATTCGAAGAATATCTCTTCTTACTTGGATAGTTAAATCGCTTAATTGTTGTGTGTTAGGCTTCATTTTATGTGTAAAAGTTAAACTGGTGCAAAAGTAATTTTTATTTTGCGGGCTGACAAATGATTTTTAGCTTTAGTTTGCTGTAATTGTTAAATTTTAGCCCTTTTTTTATTGATTTAGAAAAAAAAGGAAATCTTGTTAAGAGAAAAAAAGGTTGTAATAGATAAAAATGATTCAATTGATTTAAAAAAAATGGATGCTAATGCGTGTGAGCTGTCGCAAAAAGTATATTCTATAATAAAAAAAAGTTTGCCACAGATTAAAAGATTAAGGTGATTTAAAAAGCAGGTTAATCTTTTAATCTGTGGCAAAAAAAATAAATTTGTAAAAATTTGTGGCAAAAAGGGTTATTCAGTGTCGCCTTCGCTATAAAAATTGTTTTCTTCGTCTTCTGAGCCAATTTCTTCCTGCTCATCGTCAAGTTCTGAGCCTGGAATATCTAAATCGTTTCCGAGTTTGTCACTATTTTGTTTCCATTCATTGTCATTGTTATCGTTTTGAATGACTGTTCTTTCGCCTGAAATTCCTTCAGGATCGATGTCTTCCAGTTTTTCTTCCTGATTATAAATGTCTTCGTTTGCCGGATAATCTAAATTTTCCAGATTTTTCTCGATTTGATCATCTTTAATTTGATCTAGATCTGGAGATTTTTTTTCTTCTGAATTTATCATGGTTTCTAATTTTTAAAGTGTTTTATAAAGTTAAGAAATCAATGATTTAGTAGTGTTATAGTTTTTGAATCAGAATGTTGTAGTATTCACATTCTTCTGTTTGAATTAAAAATTCCAGAGTTTGTTTCAGGTTATCAGAATTATTATCTCATTTTCTAATTAACAAATTATCTAATTCCGCGAATATCTCTCCAGGTAATTAATTGAATGTTGTTTTCTTTTAGTTTTGATTTGCATTCTTTGCTGGTAAAAAAATCAAAGTCAATTTGACGCCAGGCTGATCCAAAATTTGGATGATTTATTGTAATGCCTTGCATTTCGCGATCATCAAAAGCGGGATGAAGCAAAAAGACATTGAAGCCAGGCTCAACATTATCTAAAGCTTTTGCATAAGAAGATTTGAGTTCTCCTTTTTCGAAATCATTAAAATAGCCTATTAAAAGATTGTCGGAGACCAGGGTATTTTCATAATTATATTTTTCATCGGATAAACTAATAGATTCTACAAATTCTTTGTTAATGAAAACGGGTAAACCATAGGTTTTTCCGAGTTCTTTATAGATTTCTAAAATTTGCGGAGTTACTCCCACGCTGCACATATGCGAATCGAGATGGGTAGGCTGTATGCCGAATTGTAATGCTCTTTCTATTTGTGCCGTAAGTTCTTTTTTGACTTCTTCTGGTTTTGCATTGTTTTTGAAATCTTTTCGGGTTTTATAAAAATATCCGTTTTGATCTGTTAAACTCGAAACTTCTGCCACTGGAAGAATTGGTCCGAATTTATAATTTTCCCATTCGCAAGTCAGTGTTAAATGAATGCCACAATCATAATTGGGATTGTTTTTGGCAAATGCTGCCATTTCATAAAACCATGGGCAAGGAACCATTATGCTATAAGAGTTTACGGATCCGTTTTGGAGTGCTTTTATAGTGGCCTGATTTTCCGAATGTGATAATCCGGCATCGTCGGCATGAATGATTAAGAGTTTTGTGTCTTGAGGATATCCTAGTTTTTGGGCTAAGTTCATTTTTTTCTTTTTGTTTTTTGCAAGCAGATTTTGCAGATTTTTTTTTGATTGTATTCAAATTTAAAAATTTCTGATGAAACTGTCACGTCTTTTTTTTGCGTTAGGGAGAGAAGTGAAAAGCCCACAGCCTGACGAAGGAAGTGCAAGGACTTGTAGCGGATAGCCCGATCCGCCGCGGCGGAAATGCTATAGGGAAAATAAATTCTAAAATTCAAAATTCAAAATCCCAAAATCCAAACTCAAAAAAACAAAGTTTTAGGTTGATGAAAATCATTATCTCATTTTCTAATTGACAAATTATCTAATTGATTAAATTTTCCTGAAATTAGCCTATCTTTGCCGACTGAAAAAAGAAACAGATGAAGTTTGATTTATTGAAAAAAGATCCGCAATCTAAAGCGAGAGCAGGAAGTATTACTACAGATCACGGCGTAATCGAAACGCCTATTTTTATGCCTGTTGGAACGGTTGCATCTGTAAAAGGGGTACACCAACGTGAGCTAAAAGAAGATATTAATCCGGATATTATCCTGGGAAACACATACCATTTATATTTACGTCCGCAGACAGAAATTCTTGAAAAAGCGGGAGGATTGCACAAATTTATGAATTGGGATCGTAATATTTTGACGGATTCTGGTGGATATCAGGTGTATTCTCTTTCGAATAACAGGAAAATTAAGGAAGAAGGAGTAAAGTTTAAATCGCATATTGATGGTTCATACCACTTTTTTTCACCTGAAAGTGTAATGGAAATTCAGCGTACGATTGGGGCTGATATTATTATGGCTTTTGATGAATGTACACCTTATCCTTGCGATTACAGATACGCGCAGCGCTCTATGCATATGACACACCGTTGGTTGGATCGTTGTATCAGCCATTTGGATAAAGTGCCTTATAAATACGGATACGAGCAAACTTTTTTCCCTATTGTTCAGGGAAGTACTTATAAAGATTTACGTCAGCAATCTGCTGAATATATTGCCAATGCAGGACAACAAGGAAATGCTATTGGCGGTTTATCAGTAGGGGAACCTGCTGAGGAAATGTATGCCATGACCGAAGTGGTTTGCGAAATTTTACCGGAAGATAAACCTCGTTATTTAATGGGAGTAGGAACTCCAATTAATATTTTAGAAAATATTGCGTTAGGTATTGATATGTTTGATTGTGTTATGCCAACTCGTAATGCCAGAAACGGTATGTTGTTTACGGCAAACGGAACAATCAATATTAAAAACAAAAAGTGGGAAGCTGATTTTTCACCAATCGACGAGATGGGGCATACTTTTGTAGATACTGAATATACAAAAGCATATTTACGTCACTTATTTGCAGCCAACGAATATTTAGGAAAACAAATTGCTACGATTCATAATCTTGGTTTCTATATGTGGTTGGTTCGTGAAGCCAGAAAACATATCTTAGCAGGAGATTTTAGACCATGGAAAGAAATGATGGTTAAAAACATGAGTCAAAGACTTTAAAAAAAGCTTCAAGTTTCAGGTTTTACGTTTCAAGTTCTGAGTAGAACCTGAAACCTGAAACAAAACAAACAAAAAAATATATGCTGACGATAATAGATAAGTATATTTTAAAAAGATATTTAGCCACTTTCTCGGTGATGATCTTATTATTTATTCCGATTGGGATTGTAATTGACGTCTCTGAAAAGGTGAATAAAATGCTGGAGAACAAGATTCCGTTTACAGCAATCGCGGTCTATTATTACAATTTTACGATTTATTTTGCGAACTCCTTGTTTCCGATATTTTTGTTTTTATCGGTGATTTGGTTTACCTCGAAATTGGCCAATAATACTGAAATTATTGCGATTTTAAGTTCGGGAATTTCGTTTACCCGTTTTTTACGACCTTATATTATTGGCGCTTCGATTGTTTCGGTTTTTGTGCTTTTAATGGGGTTTTTCATCGTTCCGGCTGCCAGTGAAGGTTTTAATAATTTTAGGTATACGTATCTAAAGGGAAACGGAAAACAGCTGATGCGGGGGGAAAATACCAACGTATACAGACAGATTAATGACAACGATTTTATTTTTGTAAATAGTTTTAATGAGGAGTCTAAAACGGCTTTTAATTTTACATTGGAACATTTCGAAAAAGAGCAGTTAACGTATAAAATTACTGCAAGTCGTATTAAATGGGATCCTAAAAAGAAAATCTACATTCTGTATGATTATACCAAAAGAACTCTTGGTGAACTTAATGATAAAATAGAAAAAGTACCTGAGAAGAATGTGGCTTTCAAATTTGAACTGGCTGATTTAACTCCGGTAGTTTATATTGCAGAGACGCTTCCGCTAGGTAAGCTGATTGATTTTATCGAGAAGGAACGCAAAAGAGGTTCAGGAAATATCAACACTTATCTGGTAGTACTTTACAAAAAATACAGCGTACCGGTTTCTGCTTTTATCCTAACTATTATTGCCGTAGCGGTTTCGTCTATGAAACGCCGTGGTGGTATGGGAACGAATCTTGCCATAGGTATTGCAATTGCATTTTCATTCGTATTTTTTGATAAAATATTCGGTACTCTTGCCGAAAAATCTACTTTCTCACCTTTATTTGCTGTCTGGTTCCCGAATATGGTTTTCGGAATTCTGGCAGTATACCTATTACGTAATGCGAAACGATAATTTAAAAAGTTATTTAAATCTTCATTTAATTGTTTTTATCTGGGGTTTCACGGCTGTTCTTGGCGCTTTGATCACGATTGATGCTGAAAATTTAGTATGGTTTAGAATGCTTCTTGCCGGGATTTTTCTGGCTGGTTTTATTGTATATAAGAAACAATCTTTCGTGATTTCGGCTACATCTTTTGCTAAATTGATTTTTGTTGGATTGCTAATTGCAATGCACTGGATTTTCTTTTTCAAGGCGATTCATGTTTCGAATGTTTCCATCACACTTTCGATATTTTCGTTAGGTGCTTTTTTTGCCTCCTTGCTTGAACCGCTTTTTTATGGAAGAAAAATTTTATTTTATGAAGTTTTCTTCGGGTTAATTATTATAGCAGGTTTAGCATTAATCATGCGGGTAGAAGTAAAATACCTGGAAGGAATGTATTACGCTTTGGCCTCCATCATTTTAGGGGTTTTATTTACCTTAATGAATGGTAAGTTAATTTCTGACCATGAACCTTCGGTAATCACGTTTTATGAGTTTGGAGCGGGAGTTTTTTTTATTTCGATTTATTTTTTGATACAAGGAAAATTCAATGCAGATTTCTTTACCATGTCATTAAATAACTGGATTCTGCTATTGGTTTTAGCATCGGTTTGTACTGCGTATGCCTTTACGGCATCTGTAAAAGTGATGCAGAAATTAACGCCTTATACGGTAATGTTAACGACTAACTTAGAGCCTGTTTACGGAATTATTCTGGCGTATTTTATTTTGGGCGGAAAAGAAAAAATGAGTGCAGAATTTTATATTGGCGCGCTGATAATTGTAATTACGGTTATCTTAAATGGCGTTTTTAAACATTATAAAAATAAGAAGGAAGTGTAATAATTTCCTTATTTTTAAATTACATTTTTACATTTTAAATACGATTTAATCACACCAATGATATAATATTTTTATATTTGCGGTTCGATTTAAAAACAAAATTCAAAAATCCATGGAATATTTAGATTTTGAGCTTCCAATAAAAGAACTTGAAGAACAGTTAGAAAAGTGTGTTATAATTGGAAAAGAATCTGATGTTGATGTAACACCAACCTGCAAGGAAATCAACAAAAAATTAGAACAAACTAAGAAAGAAATATACAAAAACCTTACGGCTTGGCAACGAGTTCAGCTATCAAGGCATCCTAACAGACCTTACACTTTAGACTATATCAGAGCAATTTGCGGAGATACATTTTTAGAACTTCACGGAGACAGAAATTTTAAAGATGATAAAGCGATGGTGGGCGGACTAGGAAAAATAAACGGTCAGTCGTTTATGATCGTGGGTCAGCAAAAAGGTTTTAATACAAAAACACGTCAGTACCGTAATTTTGGTATGGCAAATCCTGAAGGATACCGTAAAGCTTTGCGTTTGATGAAAATGGCAGAGAAATTCGGAATTCCGGTTTTAACTTTAGTAGATACTCCGGGTGCATATCCAGGTCTTGAAGCCGAAGAAAGAGGACAAGGAGAAGCTATTGCCAGAAACATTTTCGAAATGGTTCGTTTACAAGTGCCAATTATCACCATTATCGTTGGTGAAGGTGCTTCTGGAGGAGCTTTAGGAATAGGTGTTGGTGATAAAGTATACATGTTAGAAAACACATGGTACTCGGTAATTTCGCCAGAATCATGTTCGTCTATTTTATGGAAAAGCTGGGAGTACAAAGAACGTGCTGCAGATGCTTTAAAATTGACTTCATCTGACATGAAAAAACAAAAATTAGTTGATGATGTAATACCAGAACCGCTGGGTGGAGCGCATTACGATCGCGAAACTACTTTTAAAACGGTAGCGGAATACATCACTAAAGGATATAATGAATTGAAAGACTTATCAACAGCCGACTTAATTGCCCAAAGAATGGACAAATACAGTAATATGGGCGAGTATAAAGAGTAAATTCATGTAAAACGATTTAAAATCCGAAGCCTTACAGTTTCGGATTTTTTTTTGGTTATGAACAAAATCATCTTATTTATAAACAATTAATAGTTATAACTCGATAGCAATTTTTTTTTAAATTTTGCTACTTTCGCTATATGGAAAATTTCAAAAATGCAAACCCTGCAAAGGTAAATAAACCCTCAGTTATTAGTTTAGAAAAAGGGAAACTCCCTCCGCAAGTTATTGATTTAGAAGAAGCTGTGCTTGGGGCGATGATGATTGATAAAAAAGGAGTTGATGATGTAATTGATATTTTGCAAGGAGATGCTTTTTACAAAGAGGCGCACAAATATATTTTTGAAGCAATCGTTCAGCTTTTTACAGAAACACAGCCAATCGATTTGTTGACGGTTTCGACTCAGTTGAAGAAAAATGGAAAATTAGAATTGGCTGGAGGAGATTTTTATTTAATTCAGCTTACGCAAAAAATTGCCTCTTCGGCGCATATCGAATTTCACTCACGTATTATTCTTCAAAAATTTATTCAAAGAAGTTTGATTCGTATTTCGACTGAAATTATCGAAGCATCTTATGATGAAACTGCCGATGTATTTGATTTGCTTGATCAGGCCGAATCAAAATTATATGAAGTAACACAAGGAAATATCAAGCGTAGTTCTGAAACTGCTCAGAGTTTAGTCCTTCAGGCTAAAAAGAAGATTGAAGAAATTGCAAAACAAGAAGGTTTAAGTGGTGTTGAAACTGGTTTTCATAATCTTGATAAACTGACTTCAGGATGGCAGCCCAGCGATTTAATTATTATCGCGGCGAGACCTGCGATGGGAAAAACGGCCTTTGTATTGTCGATGGCAAGAAATATTGCTATTCAGTACGGGCATGGTGTAGCTTTGTTCTCTCTTGAGATGGCTTCGGTTCAGTTGATCACCAGGTTAATTTCCTCAGAGACAGGATTGTCATCAGAGAAATTACGTACCGGTAAACTAGAACCCCACGAATGGGAAATGTTGAGTACCAAAGTAAAAAACTTAGAAAAAGCCCCTTTATTTATTGATGATACGCCGTCACTTTCTATTTTCGATTTAAGAGCAAAATGTCGTCGTTTGGTTTCACAGTATGGTATCAAGATTATAATCATTGATTATTTGCAGTTGATGACTGCCGGAGGAAATAATAAAGGAGGAGGAAATCGTGAGCAGGAGATTTCTACAATTTCCCGAAACTTAAAAGCCCTGGCAAAAGAGCTAAATGTTCCGGTAATTGCACTATCTCAGTTATCGCGTGCGGTAGAGACGCGTGGTTCCAGTAAACGTCCGTTGCTATCGGATCTTCGTGAATCTGGGGCAATTGAGCAGGATGCTGATATTGTTTCGTTTTTATACCGTCCTGAATATTACAAAATTGAAGAATGGGATGATGATGAAGCATCGCCAACTACAGGTCAGGCAGAAATCATGATCGCGAAGCACCGTAATGGTGGTATCGAAAACATTCGATTAAAATTTATTGGACACCTTGGTAAGTTTGATAACCTTGATGATTTCTCTGGTAGTTATGATGATTTACCATCAAAAATGAATCATGAAGATAATCCGTTTGTCACTAAAAATTTACCATCGCCTAATGAAGCGTTTGGAAGTAACTTAAATGATGACGATGACGATAGCGATGTTCCGTTTTAATAATATAATTAAGCCTCTTTTTGAGGCTTTTTTTATGCTTAAATGTTAACTTTTTTGATAAAATTGAGTAGTTTAGCTAAACAATTGATTCCAAGAATTGTATATTAATTAATAACCAAAAACAAATTTAGATTATGTCACAAGAAGAAAATTTCGAAAAATTAGGTAGTGTAGAAGTAAGCTTGTCTGTTGCTGAAACCTGGACCGCAAACTATCGCAAAGCAAGTGCTGAACAAGATGAGTTGGGCAAGAAAACAGGGGCTTACCTTATTCCGTTAGCAACTTTAAAATCAGTATTGGCCAATCCAATTGATGCTGTTCGTGCTTATAAAGCTATTAATGCTGCTGGCGAGCAGGTTTTAGTTTTTGTGGGAACAAAATTAGATGAAAAAGGAATTTATAGAGATGTGTTCTTCTCTGGAGATGGAGCAGTTGAAAATGCAGAATCAGTTGTTTATGATGCAACTCGTCCGTGTCCACCTTATGGAGACCCGACTAGTCCGCTTGTGTAATGGATGATTTTTTAATATATTGTGGCTACTTACTTTTAGCAGTCACTGTAGGTTTATATTCATTTAGCTTTTTCCGAAAGGAAAAAGCTAATGTTTTTTTATTGCTTTATTTAGTATTTTCATTCTTAGTACAATTTGGAATGGAAGTTCTGTATCATTTAAAAATGAAAAATTTACTGCTGATGAATTTTTTCTTTATTGGTCAGATGGTCTTGTTGGGATTGTTCTACAGGTCATTGTACAAGTATAAAGTTCAAAAAAAATTTGTTCTGATAGCTTTAGGTTTTACATTATTAATCTTACTGGCAAGACTTGTTTATAATCCCGGTCTGCAATTTAAGTTTGATTTATTTCAAATTACTGTCAGTTCTTTATTAACGGTTGTTTTTGCTTTAATTCATTTTTACAATATGATTACAGAAAATAAACAATATTACTATCTTACAATAGGTATTATTGGATATATGTTTGGAAGTACGGTTTTATTCTTAGTTGGTAATCTGACTGTAGGGTTAAGTAATGATGTTAAATATCTTAGCTGGAGATTAAATGCTTTTTTATTTATCGTTTATTACTTTTTTATTTTATTTGAATGGATAAAGAGTTTTTCAAAAAAGAATGCTGAGTTATGAGTACAAATCTTGATTACGAAAAAGAAATAGTGGCGATTATTTTATATACGTCCTGTTTCTTGATGGTGGTTGCTGTTTTTTTAGTGGTGTTTTTCTATTTTTCAAGAAAAAAAATAATTCAAAAGGAATTAGAAAAAAGAGATTTGATATTACAATATCAAAAAGAACAATTACATGCTGTGATTGTTACGCAGGAAGAAGAGCGAAAACGAATTGCTCAGGATTTACATGATGATATTAGTTCTAAACTTAATATTGTTTCATTAAATACCCATTTACTTTCTGCTCCAAATTTAACCGAAGCCGAGACCAAAGAGATTACTGATAATATTATTAATCTAACGGCAAAAGCTTTAGAGAATTCCAGAAAAATTGCCCATAATTTATTGCCTCCGGTTTTTGAGAAATTTGGACTTAATGCCGGTATTCAGGAATTATGCGAGGAATTCGAAAGCAGTAAATCTGTAAAAGTAACTTATGAAAATGAAATTGATTTCGATGAAAAAGAGATTGATCGTCATTTACATGTTTTTAGGATTTTGCAGGAATTAATGAACAATTCATTAAATCATGGCAAATCAAGTCAGATTTGGATCAATTTTGAGAATCAAAACGGAATTAATACCTGCCATTATAAAGATAACGGAGTTGGATTTGACAGTAAAAATGCTGAAAATCAAAAAGGATTAGGAATGAAAAATATCGATAGCAGGGTTTCTTTTTTAAACGGAACCTTAGAAATTGACTCTGAGATGGGTAAAGGTATCGCCGTAATTTTCACTTTTTAAGTTAAAATCGATAAACAAACACGCTTTTTGTTTAATATGTTAAGATTCTGAGGCTGTTTTCGTTTGATATTTTGTAATTTCGACGAACCAAACGACCAAAATCAAATAAAAATGAGTGCCGCTATTAAAATTGCTTTAGTAGATGATGAAGTTTTATTCCGTAAAGGAATATCTTTTTTATTGCAAAGAGAAGATAATATCGATATTATTTTTGAAGCATCAAACGGAGAAGAACTTCTGTCTAACTTAAATGACAGCATAATCAAACCGGATATTATTATGATGGATTTGAAAATGCCTGTCCTTAATGGCGTTGAAGCCACCAAAATAATCCGTAAATCATTTCCCGAAATTAAAATAATTGCTTTAACGAGTTATGATACAAAATCGTTTATCGCAAATATGATTCAGGTTGGTGCTGTTGCTTACTTAATTAAAAATACAACGCCAAAAGATTTAATTCACACCATAAATCAAGTTTCAAAAAAGGGCTTTTATTATAGTGAGAATGTTCTCAAAACAATCCAGGAAACAATTATTTCGACTAAAAATTCAAAAGGAAATTTAGAAACAAGTTTTCTTTCTCCTCGCGAAATAGAAATTCTTCAGCTTATTTGCCTGCAAAAAACGACCACAGAAATTGCTGAGCATCTTTATTTAAGCCCGCGAACCGTAGAGGGACATCGTAATAATTTATTACTAAAAACGGAGTCCAGAAATATTGCAGGATTAGTGGTGTATGCGATTCAAAACGAAATTGCAGTTTTATCAATTTAAAATTTAGCTTGTCAAAAATTGAATCGAAAGTACGTAGTATAAAATTATCGTTAAGACAAGTACACATAAAGCTATTTTTTGCATTACATTTAGTCCCTTTGGTTGGTTATTACTATCATTAAACTTCATGGTTCTTGGTTTTTCATTGATTAGTTTGATGACTCGGGACAGCAAATGTAATTATAATATGCTTTTATGAAATAGGTGTTTTTACCTGATTTTGACAAAAATGCGCTTCTAAATCATTTCTCATAAACTCTTATTTAACATTAAAAAAAGTATAAAACCGGCATATCTGTTGTATTTTTAAATGCTTACTTTATATCTTTACTAAAATAATTTTCTAATGAATAAGAGCTTAGTTTATATTTTCATATTTCTACTTTCATTAACAGCAAAAGCTTCGTTTATCTTAATTCCGATGGATGAAACTACACAACAAAACCATTTAAAAGCTTACGGAATAACATACTGGTGTTTAAGTAAAGATTATAAGGCAAGTTGGTTGCTTAATTATCGTGGAGGCTCGTTTTTGTTGCCTGATACTGACGAAATTCGTAAAGAATGCAAGATTCGCGGAGTAAGCTTTGAGGTACTTTCGGATACAGAAGAAGCTTCGATTTTAAACGATATCTCAAGTCCGTCACAAAATATGGAATCGGTTATTCTCGAAAAAGCGCCTAAAATTGCTGTTTATACCCCAAAAGGAAAACAACCTTGGGATGATGCTGTAACATTAGTTTTAACGTATGCCGAAATTCCTTTTACACCTATTTATGATGAAGAAGTTTTAACTGATCAATTGCTGCTTTACGATTGGTTGCACTTACACCATGAAGATTTTACAGGACAATATGGTAAATTTTATGCCGCATATAAAAATACACCCTGGTATATAGATCAAAAAAGAGATGCCGAGGCTCTAGCTGTAAAATTAGGTTATGGTAAAGTATCACAAGAAAAAGGAGCGGTTGCAAAAAAAATCCGGGATTTCGTTATTGGTGGAGGTTTTATGTTTGCGATGTGTTCTGCAACAGACAGTTTCGATATTGCACTTTCGGCTGATGGTGTTGACATTTGCGAAGCAATGTTTGATGGTGATGCAAGTGAATCCAATTACCAGTCAAAATTAAATTACGGAAATTCATTTGCTTTTAAAGACTTTACATTAGAAAGAAAACCAGAGGTATATGAGTTTTCAGATATTGATATGACCTCTAGGCGTAGGATTCCGATGGAAAAAGATTATTTTACTTTAATGGAATTTTCTGCTAAATGGGATCCAATTCCAAGTATGTTATGCCAGAATCATACACAATTAGTAAAAGGATTTATGGGCCAAACAACATCATTTGATACCGCATTAATAAAATCGAATGTTTTAATAATGGGAACCTGCGAACTTAATGGCGAGTCACGATATATTCATGGTGAAAAAGGAAAAGGAATGTTTACTTTTTTTGGAGGCCATGACCCTGAAGATTTCCAGCATCAGGTTGGAGATCCTCCTACAGTCTTAGATTTACACCCAAATTCTCCGGGATATCGTTTGATCCTGAATAATGTTTTATTTCCTGCTGCAAGAAAGAAAAAATTAAAAACATAATTACTTCACATAAAATTCGAACCAAATAGGAATATGATCTGATATTCTTCGGGCTTCTTTTAATGAATTGAAGTTTTTATAAAACGGAATTAGACCGGAATTAGTAAATTCTAAAGAACCTGTTTTGTAAAACATATTATCAAATTCAGAGGCCAGGCAGATATTGTTTTTGCATTGCTGCTTTAATGTCGTTTTTTGATTTTGTAAAATAGGAGAGTACCCCATTTTTTTTAAAGGAGTAAATACCGTGTGGGATTGAGGAGAGTTAAAATCACCTAAAAACACTAAATTGAGAGTAGGGTATTCACCAGGAAGAAATTTAAAGTATTTAATTTCAGTTTCTGGTTGCCTGCTTTTAGTAATAGCATGAAAACTAACCAGCGTTACGGCCTTTTTATTTATTTCGAAAGTCGCAAAATAAGGTTCCCTGTCAATTTCAAGATGGTACTTTTTTTCTAACCAGGTATTTCCTTTTAGTTTGATTTTACTGGTTTTCCAAAGAAAAGCATAACGTTCCTTTTTATAACTGCTGCTGCTTGTTGGATCACTGATAGAATAATCCCACTTTGTACCTTTTTCGTTTAGCAACATGGCAAGTTTAGCTACAGCTTGTGCGCCACCGTATCCTGCAACAACTTCCTGAATAGCTACAATATCATACTCAAAGATAGTATTGGCTATAAAGTTTAATTCAGATTCAGATTTAGATTTTCCAAAGTTTTCTAAATTCCAGGACAGAAGTTTAGTTTGTGAAAAGGTGAGGACGGTAAAAAATAAAAGAACAAAACTTAAAATATATTTCATGCTGTAAGTAAAAATTCAAATATAAGAATTTAAAATTTTTAGACGCGCTGTTTTACTGTAGATGAAATAGGTTTGTATAGATTGCGTTCATCTTAAGGAATATATTGTGAAGAAAATGTAGATTATTCTTTTTTATACCTGTTTTTTAAAGCAGTCCCTATGATGATGATTTGCAAAACAAGAAGAGCGGGTATGAAAATAATTTTCCAGTCTATTTCAAGCCATCCTGTTTTTTCAGAAACAAATGCAAAACTTAATGATAGAAAAAGACAAAGTAGCATGGTTTTCATAACGATTTTATTTTGAGTAGTATTAATTTTTGAGATGAACATTTGTTGCAAACTCTTCCCTGAATTACTTTTATATTTAGTTTTCATTAGGTGGTTAATAAATTCTACACAAACTTAAATCTATAAAAAGTCATTTCCTTACGGGATTCCGTAAAAACCTTATAAAATTTACACTAGGCCAAAATCTTTTGCAATCGCAATTAGGTGGACGTTATTGTTCGCTTTAAAGTATATTTTCAATTTATTGATGCGTTTCTCAATACTGCTGGTTCCGTTTGGAGTTATTGATGAAGCTTTAAACTCGCTCGAGATATTTTCCAGTATATAACCTTTAGCCAAAAGTTTTAAAATAGAAATATCATAAGATTCAATTTCAATCAGCGCCTTATCATTAAAACTAAAAGATAAATCTGAAGAAAGAATTTTTTCCTCGTTTCTAAAAGTACCTTCAATCGCTTTTCTTAATTCGATAATACTGTTTCTTCCTTTTGAAACATAGGCATTAATACTTAAATCGTAAAAAAGAGATTTTATACGATACGACTTATCCTCAATAGAAAACACTATTTTTTTTAATTTAGGCTGCACTTCATTCGCTGCCTCAATAAGCTCTTCGCCGCTCGAAAGAGTGATATTACGGTGATCAGACTTAAAAGATAAATCGCTTATGAGTAGATCATAAGGCTCGTTTTCAAGCAATGCTTTTTTTATTTTTAATAAACCATCATCACAATATTTGACATGATCAATGGTTTGAACTTGTAAATCTTCAAGTACCTGAATAACGGCTATGCTTATACTGTCTAAATCTTCGGCAACTAAAACTTTTTTGAACATATAATGGTGTTTACAAAGGAAAGGTGAAACTTAATCTAAATCCTTTTTCTGAATTGTTGTCAAAAATAATATTTCCATTTATAGTTTTAATACGGTTTTCCACATTTTGCAATCCATTTTTTAAATTTGGTGTACTATTTTTCGTTCCAATCCCGTTGTCGTTATAAATTATCGTCATGGTTTTGTCAGTAATTTTAAAATTAATGCTCACTAAGGTTGCCTGACTGTGTTTTTTCATGTTGACAAATAATTCTTGTAAAATTCTGTAAAGAACTATTTTTTTATTTTTTTCGATACAGTCCCATAAAATCAAATCAAAACCATTTAATAAGATATTCAGTTCAGGAGTTTTAAATTCTGAAATCATTTCTTTTAGAGCGCTTGAATAATTTTTTCCGGTAGCAATAGCGCTATTTTCTTTAGAAATATTTCTTGTTCGGGCATAAATAGTATCAAGATTATTCAGTATTGTTTCTTTATTATCTTCTTTTGTCAGATCAATATTGTCTGCAAATGTCAATGTCTCGTAAACATCATGAGCCAGTTCAGCGCGCAGTTTATTCGAAATTCGCATCTCACTTTTAAGTATTGCATCATTTTTTTCTTTTTTTCCTTTAATGGTTAAGTAACAATAAAGAAATAAACTGAAGATGGTGGTAAAAAAGAGGATGATGTACGAAATAATATTACGGTTTTTTTGCCTTTCTAACTGTAGCTCATTTTTTGCTTTTTCTGCTTTGTACTGCAGGTTTTCACTTTTGTCTTTTTTAGAATAGTATTTAACTCTGGCAAATTGATTTTTAGCAGTCATCCTTACTTTCTCGATACTATCAGAAAGCTGAATAAATTGTTGGGAATATTTTTTTAGATTATCTTCCTGACTGGTTTTAGTTAGCAATTTTAAACTCTGAAGTTTATTAGGCGCGTCATTTAATTCGTTAGAAAGATAATATGCCTTTTTCGCATAAAGTTGCGCTTCCAGAGGTTTACTGAGTTGAAAAAATTCAGCAATATGAAGATAGATGTATAAAAGGGAATAAGTATCTTTTAGTTTTAACTGTATGGCCAGACTTTTTTTGTACCACTCAAGAGCTTCCGGTTTTCCCTGTTCTTGATAACAAAGTCCAAGGTCATCAAATATTCTGGCAAGTTCATGATCATTTGTATATTTGTCATCGTTGTATATTACTTTAATTTTTGATAATGACGTTAATATATTTTCAGCGAGCTTTATCTTTTTTTGTTTTATATATATTTGAGAAATACTATTAAGAACTACAACTTTTCTATAAGTACTCGTTTTGAGATGTAATGCCTTTCTGTAATATAAAAGAGAGTTGTTGTAATCGTATGTGTAATAATAATTGGCGCCAAACTGTTCATAAACATTTGCAGCAAACCTTGGCTTTTTTATTTTTTTTAAATACGGAAGTGTTTTTGTCAATGATATTTCGCTCGCAACAAAGTCGCCCTGAATTTGTTCAATCGCTGCCATGCAGGTAAGAGCATAAACATAATCTATGTAATTTGTATTGGTATTGCAAAACAATTGTGCTTTGTTAAAATAATAATAAGAGCTATCTAATCGATATGAATCGAATAAAATATCTGCTTTGTTAAGAATTTTTCTTATGTCAGTTTTACTGTATTTTGCTTTAGTACAAGGCTCATTTTTTGGAGATTTTAATAAATAGATCACACATCCTATTATTAAAAAAATAAGAATGGCCAAAAAATACTTTAAAACGGTTTTGTTCGGGATTGATTTTAAAATCTTTTTTATCATAATAATGGAATTTTTAGAAAGACTTTAAAACCTTTTCCTGGATCTGAATCTATTTCGATCGTCCCTTTTATTGAATGAATTCTGTTCTCGACATTATGAAGTCCGTTTTTAAAAGATAATTTTGTTAGATCAGCACCTTTTCCATTATCACGATAATTTACAATAATATTTTTTTCTGTTTTTTTAAAATTGATTTCTACTAAGGTGGCATCACTGTGTTTTTTCATGTTTACAAGTAACTCCTGCAGTATTCTGTAAACAGTTGTTTTCTTAGTTATGTCAAGACTATTCCACGAGATTGTCTCTAAATCGTTTAAAATAATACTAGCGTTTGTAGTATTAAAACCTGAAATCATTTCTTTTAGAGTCAGAACAAAATTTTCATCAGTAATGATAGAGCATTTTCCTTTTGATATATCTCTGGTTCTGGAGTAAATAACATCAAGATTATTTAGTAATTGCTCCCTGTTTTCGGTTATCGCCAGGTTTTTATTTTCAACAAATGCCATAGTATGGTAAATATCGTTGGCAAGTTCATCATGTAGTTTTTTGGCAATTCGGGTTTCGCTATTGTAAGTCGCTTCAATTTTTTCTTTCTTTCCTCTCGAAGTCAGATATAGATACAATACTATTATTAAACTCAAGCTAATAACGATAATAATATATGAAATTATATTTCGGTTTTTTTGTCTTTCCAGTTGTAGCTCATTTTCAACCGTATTAGTTTTAAGTCGTAAATTTTCCTCTTTCTCTCTTTTAGAATCGTATTTTACACGTGCGAACTGATTTTTAACTTTCTGTCTCACTTCAAAAATACTATCAACGAGATCAACATACTTAGTCGAGTATTTTTTTAGTTCTGAGCCGGAAGTATTTTGGATTATTAGTTTTAAGGAAGATAACCTTTCGTCAGCATTATTTACAATAGTAAACTGATCATAACTTAATAGCATGTATTTTTTTGCCAGAGAAGAGTTCCTTCTTTCATAGAATTTGGCCAAATGAAGATAGCTTTTGCCTAAATCAAAAGGTTTATTTTCCTTTTGTCTTATTTTAAGGCTTTTGTTCAAATAATAAATTGCCTTTTCAAATTCATTTGTTTTAAAATAGCAAAAGCCAATGTTGTCTAATACTTTAGCATAAAACAAATCATTACGTATTACTTGTTCTTTTATACTTAAAGAAAGAAAAATTTCAAGGGACGCCTTGTATTTTTCTTCTTCAATCAAAATAACTGCGATGTTGTTTTTCGCTGCTAGATTTCGCCATGTATCTGTTTGTAACTGTAAAGCTTTTTGATTGTATAATATTGCATTTTTATAGTCGTATGTGTTTAAATAATTAATACTTAAAATGACATAGGTATTCCATGCATATTGCGGGTTTTTTATATGTTTTAAATAAGGTAATGCTTCACTAGCTGTAGATTCGCTTCCGGCATAATCACCGTGAATCTGCTGAATGTCGGCCATTTTATTTAAAGTGCTTACATAATTTTCAACATCAGTTACAGGGCGACAAATAATTTTTACTTTGTTGTGGTAATAAAAAGCACTGTCAAAATCATTACTATTATAAAAGCTATTGGCAACTTTAATTAGTTGGTCAATTTGTGGTTTTGTATTTTTTTGTTTTAGGGTTTTGTTGCTTTTCTGTTGGCAGGAAAAAAAAACTAGAAAAGTGAAAATTATATATAGAAAGCTGCGCATTATCTCTGTGGTATCATGCGCCAAAAGTAAAGAATTTTAGTTTTTAAAAAAGAGTAGAAATACGGTATTTTCTTTTTATTTCAAGTTTTGTTTTTGCTTTGATATTCAGCATTATAAGGGCAATACATCATTATTCTAAAGTATTGCCCATATATAATACAGAATTTGTATTCCTGAAATTAAATTGCTCTCATTCCTGTTGCGATTGCAAGCCTGTTCCAGGAGTTAATTGTGATGATAAGCAATATGATTTCAGCTAGATATTTGTCCTCAAAAAAGCGCGCAGCATTCTGATAAACTTCATCAGAAACATGATTACTAATCATCGTAATTTGTTCGGTTAAAGCCAATATTGCCTGCTCTTCTTGGGTAAAAACGTCTGCTTCACGCCAGGCGCTTATCAGATAAATACGTTTTTCAGTTTCACCATATTTTCTGGCATCTGCAGTGTGCATGTTAAGGCAAAATGCACAACCGTTTATTTGCGAGGCACGAATTTTAATTAGCTCTTTTTGTATAGGAGTAACTGAGGTAGTTGCATTGTATTTTTCTAAATTCATTAAAGCTTCATACGCTTCAGGAGCAACTGTAGGGATAACAATTCTTGGTTTCATTTTACTTGTTTTTTAAAGTTTGATACAAAGGTCAGGGAAAACTGTTTTAAAAAACTTGAAGTACTTCAAGAAATGAATCTAGATTTTACCAGCTCTGATTTTACTCATAAATTCTGCCGAGAAATCGAGATAGGAGGCAAGCATGTATTGCGGAACCCGTTGAACAAATTCAGGATGTAAACCATTAAAATGATGATACCTTTCTTCTGCCGACATGGTAAATAAAAACTTGATTCGCATTTGTGCTGCACCAAAAGATTTTTGTGCAACAATTCTAAAGTAACGTTCCAGTTTTGGAATCTGAAACAGAATGGATTCTAAAGTTGATTTTTCTATAGCAATTACCTCTGATTTCTCTACGGCCTGTATATAAAAATGAGACGGAATATGATTATGATAACTCAGGTAATCCGTAATCCACCAATTCTCAATACCAAATTGAAGCGTTTGTTCAATTCCTTTATCATTGATGATATATTGTCTCATACAGCCTTTAATAATAAAGTAAAGCATGTTACAAATCTGGCCTTCTTCTAATACAAGTTCTTTCTTCTTAATGGAAGCTACACTTAAGCAAGAATCCAGAATGTTGATTTCTTCAGAGTCTAACTGTACTATCTTTTCAATATGTTGTAAAAGTGCCTTTTGCATAATGTGTATGATTGTATACAAATGTAATTTTAAAATTTAATTCTTAAAACGAGAATTTCCAAATGATCCTAAAAGCAAAAAACCACTCGTGTTAACGAATGGTTTTTCTATGATAAGTAAGTAATCTAAATTGAGTTTATAAAACGTTTATTTTACTTTGTTAAGTATTGCTTTGAAAGCTTCAGGGTGATTCATTGCTAAATCTGCAAGAACTTTACGGTTCAATTCGATTCCGTTAGCTTTTACTTTACCCATGAATTGAGAATAAGACATTCCTTCCAATCTAGCTCCAGCGTTGATACGTTGAATCCATAATGCACGGAAATTTCTTTTGTTTTGTTTTCTATCGCGGTAAGCGTAGCACATTGCTTTCTCTACTGCATTCTTAGCAACTGTCCAAACGTTTTTACGTCTACCAAAGAAACCTTTGGCTTGCTTCATTATTTTTTTTCTTCTTGCTCTTTTAGCAACTGAATTTACTGCTCTTGGCATAATTTTAATGTGTTTTTGTAGCAGGCGTCCTGAATTAAATCAAAGGAACTTAAAAGCCATACTCCAAGGTTATATAAATAATTTTTTAACCTAAAGAATTATTAGATAATTCTTAATTGTTGTTTAATGCTTTTCATATCTGTTTTGTGAACTAGCGCTGAGTGAGTCAAAGCTAATTTACGTTTTTTAGATTTTTTAGTCAAGATGTGACTTTTAAAAGCATGCTTTCTTTTAATCTTTCCAGAACCAGTAACTTTGAAACGTTTCTTGGCGCTAGATTTTGTTTTCATTTTAGGCATTTTTCCTAGTGTTTTAATTTATTCTTACTTACTTATATTTTTCAAAAACTTTAAGCTTTAAGCTTTAGGCAAAAGTTTACATCAACTATTTGCTTAAAGCTTATTGCTTAGAGCAAATAATTTATTTTTTCTTTTTAGGAGCAATGAACATAATCATTCTCTTTCCTTCCAAAACGGGCATAGCTTCCACTTTGCCATACTCCTCTAAGTCTGTAGCCAAACGAAGTAATAAAATTTGTCCTTGATCTTTATAGATAATAGAACGTCCTTTAAAGAAAACAAATGCTTTTAGTTTAGCACCTTCTTTTAGGAACTTCTCAGCATTTTTTCTTTTAAATTCGTAATCATGCTCATCCGTCTGAGGACCAAATCTAATTTCTTTTACTACAACTTGCGTTGACTTAGCTTTTAATACCTTATCACGTTTCTTTTGTTCGTAAACAAATTTCTTGTAATCCATGATTTTACAAACCGGCGGCTCAGCATTTGGCGAAATTTCAACCAAATCCAATTCGAACTGATCCGCTAAACGTAAAGCTTCTGCAAGCTTAAACACACCTGGTTCGATGTTCTCGCCTACTAGTCTTACTTCTTGTACACCACGAATAAGGTTATTTATTCTGTGTGCATCTTTTTTTTCTACTCGAGGTTGGTAACCTCTGTTGCTTCTTATTGCTATGACTTTATAATTTAAGTTAAACTGTAAAAACTTTTAATGTCTTTTTTATTTCTTCGTTTACAATAGCGACAAATTCATCAATTGTAACTGTAATATTCCCTTTTCCTTCTTGCCCGTGACGACGGATCGAAATAGTTCCGTTTTTCTCCTCTTCCTCACCTACAATAAGCATAAACGGTATTTTTTGCATTTCAGCATCTCTAATTTTCTTACCAATAGTTTCGCTTCGGTTGTCAATTAGGGCGCGAATTTCGTGATTTTCTAGCAAATCTAAAACTTTTTTAGCATATATTTCGTATTTCTCGCTCAAAGACAAGATTATAGCCTGTTCCGGCATTAACCAAAGTGGGAAATTTCCTGCTGTATGTTCCAGTAAAATTGCTATGAAGCGTTCCATAGATCCAAAAGGAGCTCTGTGAATCATAACCGGGCGATGTAATTCATTATCAGCTCCTTTATAGGTCAATTCAAAACGTTCAGGAAGGTTGTAATCAACCTGAATAGTACCCAATTGCCATTGTCTTCCTAAAGCATCCTTAACCATAAAGTCAAGCTTAGGGCCATAAAAAGCAGCCTCGCCATATTCTACTACAGTATTCAGTCCTTTATCTGCTGCGGCATTGATAATCGCATTCTCAGCTTTCTCCCAATTTTCATCAGACCCTATATATTTATCTCTGTTTTCCTGATCTCTCAACGAAATTTGAGCAGTAAAGTTTTCAAAGCCTAACGAGCCAAATACGTAAAGTACAAGGTCAATTACTTTTTTAAATTCCTCGTCTAACTGCTCCGGAGTACAAAAAATATGCGCATCATCCTGAGTAAACCCTCTCACACGAGTTAAACCGTGCAATTCACCAGATTGCTCATATCTGTATACAGTGCCAAATTCAGCATAACGCTTAGGTAAATCTTTGTACGACCAAGGTCTTACGTTATAAATCTCACAGTGGTGAGGGCAGTTCATAGGTTTCAATAAAAACTCTTCGCCTTCAGCAGGAGTGTGAATAGGCTGAAAACTATCAGCACCATATTTCGCATAGTGACCAGAGGTAACATAAAGTTCTTTTTGACCAATATGTGGAGTAACCACTTGCTCATATCCAGCTTTCTTTTGAGCTTTCTTTAAAAACTGCTCCAAACGATCTCTAAGAGCTGCACCTTTAGGTAACCATAAAGGTAAACCTTGACCAACTTTCTGAGAAAAAGCAAACAATTCAAGTTCCTTACCTAATTTACGGTGATCACGACGTTTAGCCTCCTCAAGAAGTTCAAGATATTCAGTCAGGTCCTTTTGTTTCGGGAAAGAAGTTCCGTAAACACGAGTCAGCTGTTTGTTTTTCTCATCACCTCTCCAGTAAGCACCCGCAACACTCATAATTTTAAAAGCCTTGATGATACCAGTATTCGGGATATGTCCACCTCTACATAAATCAGTAAAAGTAGCATGATCACAAAAAGTAATAGTTCCGTCTTCAAGATTCGAAATCAATTCAGTCTTGTAAACGTTATCTTTATATAGTTCTAAAGCATCCGCTTTACTAACCGGGCGCATTTTAAATTCATGTTTTCCTCTTGAGATTTCAAGAACACGGTCTTCGATCTTTTTAAAATCAGCATCAGTGATCTTTTGATCTTCAAAATCCACATCATAATAGAAACCGTTTGAAATTGCAGGTCCAAGGGTCAGTTTAATTCCAGGAAACAATTCCTCAAGCGCTTGCGCCATTACGTGTGAAGTCGAATGCCAGAAAGCTTTTTTTCCTTCTGCATCATTCCATGTATATAAAATAAGACTACCGTCGGTCGTCAATGGAGTTTCGGTTTCTATTGTTGTACCATTAAAAGAAGCAGAAATCACGTTTCTAGCAAATCCTTCACTAATGCTCTTAGCAACCTCCATCGGAGTTACACCTGA
Source organism: Flavobacterium sp. CSZ (assembly GCF_015350725.1). NCBI lineage: Bacteria > Pseudomonadati > Bacteroidota > Flavobacteriia > Flavobacteriales > Flavobacteriaceae > Flavobacterium > Flavobacterium sp. CSZ. The sequence continues at coordinate 770 of NZ_JADKPQ010000036.1, read as the reverse complement.
AGCAAACTCTCTAATTGACCCGTCGGGTAAAGTAATCTTAATCATTGTTTATAATTTTGTGAATGCAAATATAACGCATTACAGAAATACATACAATACATATATACATGTTTATACCATAATATATAAGAGTATGTTTAATAATTATCTCCAGTGGTATTTCTTTGTACTGTATATAAGGTACCTCAGTAAATTCAATCATTGGGTTTCTGAAACCTGTCGGGTTTATTTTTGTATCTATATAAGGAGAAGGTGCTACTATGAATATATAAGAGTAATTCTCGGTCCACGAAACCCGACAGGTTTTTGAGGCCTGTTGAGTTTACTATGAATTCAGTTTGGAATTTGGAATTTAAGATTTGTAATTTGATTTTGGTTTAGGAGCTATTTCCTGCTATCTGTTCCAATCTTTTGTGCTGAACCCCAGCCACAAAAGGATTTCAACTACTATCGGGGAAGTAGTATTTATAAGAATTAAGGGGGTGTATATATAAGTACATGTATATACAAGTAAAACCTTAGTGTTTTATTGAGTAGTAAGGTAAAAGAAAGCTTCGTGTCTTAGTGCCTTCGTGGTCAAACCAGATAAAACCAGTCAAAATCCAGTAAAACGAGTCCATACTAATATGACTTAATAATTAAATACTATTATAAAGTAATACAAAAAGGGGCGTCTTAGCCTGCGAACTCCATAAAAGCAGCAGTTCTTTTAATGCTTACATTAGGGAAAACGCATATCAATTAAGAAAATTCCTAGAAATCATAAAAAG
>NZ_JADKPQ010000035.1:0-33558 GCF_015350725.1 Flavobacterium sp. CSZ | reverse complement strand
GGGAGATCCCAAATTTACTAATAATACGCCTTTCATTATTTTTTTGCTTTTTATTTTAAGCTTTTTACTTTAAGCATTTGGTGGTTAAACTCTTGATAAAGGTAGCACTTGCCGCCTTTTAGAAATATCATCAGTATTATTTTTTATTTATACTACAATCTACAAAATCGATGCTGTTTTAAAATTGGTGGTAAGGGACATCAGGTATTTTTTTGGAGTTGTAGCAAATTTTTTCTTAAATCCCACAATGAAGTGGCTTCCGGTGCTGTAACCTATTTTTAAGCCCACTTCATTTACATTGTAAGAACCGCTGTCAAGCAGGTTTCTGGCCAAATCCATTTTGTATTCAAACAGAAATTCATACACAGTATGACCATACATTTGTTTGAACCCCATTTTTAGTTTCTTGCTATTAAGGCCAATTTCATCTGCCAATTGCTGTAAACCAGGCGGCTCATTCATATTTGCAATAATGATTTCTTTGGCTTTTCTGATTTTCAAAACATTGTCTTGATCAATTAAAAATGGACAATGTTGCGCACTTGGATTCTCAAAGCTGTTAAAATACAAACTCAGCAGTTCATATGCTTTTCCTTTAAAATAAAGGTTTTTTATCGATGGATGGAAGTTATAATGAAACAGCTGGCTTAAAACAATTGCCATGGGGGGACTCATATTTGCTTTATTAGAATACTTTGGGTTATTATTATCAGCACTCAGTAAAGTAATATAATCTGTTTGAGTAGCAAACAGCGCGTGAAATTTCTCAATGGAGACAATAATAGAAATCACCCATGAATTTGGAGCAAGCTCTAAATGAAGTGATGTCTGCTTTTTGGGATTGTAGAAAAGCTGGGATTTTTCCTCTTTCAATTCTAAAGTGTAGCTACCCTGACTCAACAAAATTTTACCATTGCCTTTGAGCCCGAAATGAAACTGAATCATATCACTTCCTAGCTCACGGTTGGCAAAAAAAGGCTCTGAAGTGTCATTCTGAAAGCGGATAAGGGTGAAATCGTCTTCAATTTTTGTTTCTTCCTGCATTTTTTTGATATAATTAATTAATTTACTTTTTAAGGTTTTTTGGTTCTTATTGTCTGTTTGCGCCTAGCACTGCTGCAACTTGAATGTTTATTTTATTAGAAACTTTGCTTTTAACAAGATTTGGTATTTCAATATTAAAATCACTGGCATTAACACTAAAATCAGATAAAATACTAACTCCTGATACTGATTTGCTTATGCGTGCTTTGGTGATTATATCCTTAGATTTTCCATGAAGTTCTAATTTACCTTTAATGATAAAATCTTTAGGATTTACCCTTAGGCTTTCAAGATCAAATCCTTCTATTTTTCCTCTAAAGGTTGCCTTTGGATAGCGGTCACTTTCAATATAATTTTCATTGAAATGTTCTTCCATCAAAGCCACTTTGAATCGAAATCCTTTCATTAAGGCTAAACTTGCAATTTCACCCGTTGCAGGATTCAGGATAAAAGTAACATTAGTATTTATGGCCTTGACTTCTTCAAAAGAAGCAACAGATCCTTCAAAGGTAATTTTGCCAGATTTGCTGATCATTTTTTCTTGCGAATGACCAATAGCGCAGACATATAGCATTGCAATGAGTAAAGCTTTTTTCATGATTTTTGGTTTTAGATTATTTCTAGCTAATAAAATTATTCTTGTTTTACTCTTATTTTAAAACCGCAATTATTTCAACTTTGACTCTATTGTCAAGTTTATACTTAATAAGCGATGGAATTGGGATGTTAAAATCACTGGCATTTACTGCAAAATCAGAAATGATGGTGATTCGGGGCCCGGTTTTAGTAATTTTTGCAGTGGCTTTTATATCTTTAGATTTACCGTGAAGTTCTAATTTTCCTTTTATAGGATAATCTTTATAATCTTCGGTTAATTTATTGGCATCAAATCCTTCTATTTGCCCTCTAAAAACAGCTTTTGGATATTTATCGGTTTCCATGTAATTTTCATTAAAATGTTCCTGCATCAAAGGCATTTCAAACTCAAATCCTTTCATTAGTGCTAAGCTTGCAATTTCTCCCGTTAGTGGATTTAAAACAAAAGTTACATTATTATTGGTCCCCATAACTGGCTGAAAAGAAGGGAGTGAAGCTTCAAAAGTGATTGTCGATGATTTAGTTAAGATTTTTTCTTGTGAAAAACAAAGAAATGAAGCCAAGATCATGGGTATTAGTATGATTTTTTTCATCTTTTTATTATGGATCATTGTTCTAATAATCCATCCTGTTCCCATTTTTTTATGATATCTATTGTACTTTGAGGCAACCTAGGACCGCCCTGTGGCATTAATAAACTATTTCCATTTTCTAAAGAAATTCGGGTAATCAATCCACGATTTAAAACTGCATTTTTCACCTGGTCATAAGTAACCAAAGACATAGGAGCTCCATTTTTAGGAATTGCTGCGTGACATACAACACAGTTATTATCAACAATGGATTTCACATTCTCCTTGTATGTTGCCAAACCAGTAATTGGCGCAGTATCAATTAAAGTACTGGGATTATCATCGGTGCAACTCGCAAGTATTGTGGCTAATGAGCAGACTGCGAAAAAAGTTTTTAAGTTCATAGGATTGGTTTTTAGGTTATAAACAATAAATGATTTTAATGATTATAAAAGCATTTTGAGAACATATACGACAAAATCAATGATACAGATTTGGGCATTGGCAAATTTGATAGTTTAAATCCAATAGGTATTTTTTAACGTAGATAATCCAAATACTAAAAACCAGCCATGATAAAAAAAATACTCCTTACAACTTCCCTTTTGCTACTAATTGGAATTTCATTTTACCTCTACAGCTACAAAGGTCATAGGGATATCAAATCAGAAACCCCCGATTATATTGTAACTATTTACCAACTGGAAAAAGAGTTTAACTCTAATGACAGCCTGGCTTACATCAAATACCAGGATAAAACAATTCAGCTCACCGCACAAGTAACCACTATTGATAGGGCCAGTAATGGAATTCTTATTGGAGAAAAAATATTTGCAACATTCAAAGACCCTTTACCCAAAGATATTGTAAGTGGCAAAATGTTAAAAATCAAAGGGCGATTTTTAGGATATGATGAGCTCTTACAAGAATTTAAAATAGACCAATGTTCAGTTCTACACTAAAAACAAATAACAATTTAAAACTAACCACATGAAAAAGTTCATTGCATTATTGCTTTTATTCCCATCATTAACCTATTGCCAGGACGACTTATTATCGGGAGTAGATATACCAATTACAAAAGAAAAAGTGACCTCTGCCTTTAAAGCCCTGAAGATTGTTAATCTTGAATCTACAAAACTGGCAGCAAAAAAAGATTTGTATTTTGTAGTTGCACACCGTTTTGGTTCTGTAAAAGATGGTTTCGAAGGCTTCTATGGATTGGATAATGCCAATACACAAATAAAATTCATCTATGGATTAACCGATGGACTTAACATAAGTGCGGCCAGGAGTGAATTTGCTTATGACTTTGCAACAAAATACATGCTATTTGCTCAGATAAAAGACGGTTTTCCTGTTGCTATTGCCGGTTTTAATAGTTTGTCTATTAACAACACGTTAAAAGAAAGCCTTTATCCTAAACTTGAGTTTAAAAATAGGCTCACCTATGTAGCACAGCTATTAATTTCCAGAAAATTTTCCGAAAGGCTCTCTTTAGAAATAGTCCCAACCTTTTTTCATGAAAATTTTGTTGAAGACCCAGAACAAAGTAATTCACAATATGCCGTAGGTTTTGGAGGGCGATACAAGTTTGCTAAACGCTGGTCATTAAATCTTGATTATGCAGCACACTTAAACAGAGCTCCAAATTCTCTTTATAAAAACCCTTTATCCATTGGTTTTGACCTGGAGACCGGCGGACATGTTTTTCAAATGCATTTTACCAGTTCTCAGGCCATTGATGAGGCCGGATATCTTGGAAGAACAACCGGCGACTGGAGAAAAGGAGATGTTTTTTTCGGCTTTAATCTTGCCAGAGTTTTCTAAGGTTACCTCAATTTATAATGTGTGGTTATTTAAAATAATTCTAAACTGATCTTTTGATCCTTTAAAATAAAACCAACCCCAGAGAGTGTGCGTATATGAACTTGAAAATCTAAATCATTTTAAAAACCAGCTGTATGAAAATTAACAAATTTATTAAAAAGGGCCTTTGGACAGGATTGATTATTATGGTACTATTTTTTGCCATTCTTCTATTTCACATCATCACCGCCAAGCCTGCTGTTTATGAAAGCCCGAATCTGCAAGTAAGCCGAATTGATTTTAAAACAGACATAGATTCTCTTCAGGCCAGACAAATATGTTCTGATTTAAGATCTATTAAGGGATTGACCTCAGATTCCATAATAGTTAAAAGAAACGTGGTGGTTTACTTCCACAACAACAGGATCACTAACTCTCAAAAGGTCTACAGCGAGCTAATGGCCAAAAGACATTATGAGGCTAAGCGTTATATTTTACCCGAGAATTTGGTAAACAAAGAAGTTTGCCCTGTAAATCAAAATAGTTTAAGCTATCAATGGTCTCAAAAAATAAATCGATTTTTTAATTAACCCTTTAATATTATTACCTATGAAAATTTATTCTAAAATTACACTTAGTGTATTACTTGTTACATCTGCAGCCATGACTTCTTGCAGCAGCAATGATGATGATGCTCCGGCACCTGTTGTAAAGGCATCTATTTACGAACGACTGGGCGGAACTAAAATGGTTTCAGACCCTGATAACTCTGGTCAAATGATCGAACAGGGACGCTTGAGTTTCCGCAAAGTGGTAAACTCAACTATAGGATTAATTGTTGCTGATGTTCAATCGAATGCAGCAGGGAATCTGCAAGCACATTTTGCTCCTTTATTAGCAGAAACAGGAACTACCCAGGCTACCAATATTGCTAAATTGTCAGACAATCTAACTGATTTCTTTTCGTTTAATACCGGAGGGACAAATGCTGTAAATACATATTCTGGTTTGAATATGGTAGCTGCACATGATCCTGCAAAAAATCCTCGTATGGGAACAAAATCAAGTAGTGCTGATTATACAAAATTTGAAGGGTATGTAGGGGCTGCGGCCAATGCAAATGGTGTTGCTTCTAATACAGAACTTTATACTGATATTGTTGCTGTTTTAGAATCATTGAGAACTCCAATTGTTCAAAAATAATTTCTTCTCAAAAACGCTACCTTTCCCGGTAGCGTTTTTATTTACCATACTTTGTTTTATTGAAAATACATTTGTTAATTATTTTAAATGGATCGCTTATATTATTTGTTGTCTTTGCCCAACCAATAGCGATATTTTTTCCATCTCGTTAAGATAAAAAAATGTTATTTACTAATAAGAGTATAAAATATTATGGAGTGCCTGGCATTATTATAAATGGTAAAAAACATTTAGAACTGTCAATTTGAATCAATTCATTTCAGGGCTATATATAGGGTTGCTTCAGCATCGAATTAGTTAGTAATAATTGTATTAAACTTTTAAGGAAAGTATTATATGGAAAATTTTAACATGTCCAAAACCACCACTTTTTACGCTTTAGGTTTAAGTTATAAAAAAGCAGATGCGGCTATAAGAGGAAAGTTTAGTTTAGATGCTAAGGCCCAATCTGATCTATTAGCGCAAGCCAAAACTGAAGCAATAGAATCATTAATTGTTACTTCTACTTGTAACAGAACTGAAATATATGGTTTTGCCAATCATCCTTATGAGTTAATTAAATTGCTTTGTGAAAACAGCAAAGGTTCTGTAGAAGAATTTCAAGAAGTTGCTTACATATACAAAAATCAAGAAGCTATCAACCACATGTTTCGTGTAGCAACAGGTTTAGACAGTCAGATCTTGGGTGATTTTGAAATTGTCAGCCAGATCAAAATAGCTTTTAATCATAGTAAAGGGCAAGGTTTAATCAATACATTTTTAGATCGATTAGTTAATTCGGTTATACAGGCGAGCAAAAAAATCAAAACAGATACTGAAATTTCCTCTGGTGCGACATCGGTTTCATTTGCATCAGTTCAATATATTATCCGAAATGTACAAGACATTGTAAACAAAAAAATTGTATTGTTCGGAACAGGAAAAATAGGCAGAAATACTTGTGAGAATTTAGTAAAACATACTAAAAATGGTCACATTACCCTTATAAACCGAACTAAAAGCAAGGCTGAAGTGTTGGCTGGAAAACTAAATGTTATTGTTAAGGATTTTGTCAGTTTAGAAAAAGAAATACAACAGGCAGATGTTCTGGTAGTAGCTACCGGTGCGCAAAATCCTACTATAGATAAAACATCACTGAATTTAAAGAAACCATTATTAATTTTGGATTTATCCATTCCAAGAAATGTAAATCCCGATGTAGAGGAAATACCAGGGGTAAGCTTAATACATTTGGATTATTTATCTCAAATTACAGATGACACCCTTGAAAGAAGAAAGCAGCATATTCCTGCTGCAGAAGCTATTATTGAAGATATGAAGTTGGAATTCAATACATGGATAAATGGCAGGAAATATGCCCCAACTATTCATTCTTTAAAAGCTAAACTTAGTGGTATTGTAGCTGATGAATTGGCTTTTCAGAAAAAGAAAACAATCCATTTTGATCAAACTCATGTTGATTTAATTACCTCTAGAGTTGTTCAAAAAATAACAAGTCATTTTGCAACTCATTTAAAAAATGAAAATACTTCCTTGGATGAGAGTATCGAGTTTATTGAAAAAGTTTTCCAAATAGGGCCGTTTGAACAAAAAAACATGTCTAGGCCAATAGAAGAAAAATACAAAATTAACCTGTCATAAATATTCTAAGATAATCTCCTTTAATTGTGGAACCAGAAAAAGGATTTGAATTTGTAGCAAGATCGTACGCAATTTGAAGTCGATAATACACCGTACAAAATTGATTTACTTTTTTATCATACCATTTTATACACTTATGTTGTAATCGAACTCAAAGCCAGAGTAAAGAAATGTGATAAGCTATTTTCTAGGGCTGATGATTTATATGATTTTAATTGCCGAAATGTTAATCTTAAATATGTAAATAAGCAAATGGACTTGGTTATAATACCGCAAAAAGAGATTTGATCTGGAAGCTAAGGTAACTTATCACAGCAATAATGATAGTGTTTGCAGGGCTAAAACATGAAGTGGTCGGAATTTCTTGCGACCACTCTTAAGTATTTACCTGCTTTTAATTCACCGATAATTCAGGTATTTCTTTAGGTAGATTTTTTATTGATACATTATCAAACTACGATATTACACTAATAAGGTTCCACCATCAATCACCAGGCTTTGTCCTGTTCCGTGCTGTTGCTTGATCAGATATAAAAATCCCTGGGCAACATCTTGAGTCTCGCCCACTCTTTTCAGGAGTAAGGTCTCTGCATAATACTTATACATAGCCTCACGATCGCCTTGGGGCATCGTATCCCACAAATTGCTTTTTAAAACACCTGGCACTACACAATTTACCCGAATAGGGGCTAACTCAACAGCCATAGCCCTTACAAAAGCCTCCATGGCTCCACAGATTGCCGAAGCTACTGACCATCCCGCCCCCGGACGTGCATTGGCAGTTCCACTGGTTAGGGAAATAGAACCACCCTGATTTATAAAAGGCGTAGCATATTTTACCGCCGCAACCGCACTCCAGAAACGCAGGTCAAAAAAAGATTTTGTAGTATCAAGATCGGTTTCACTAACTAGGTTTAATTGAAGATTTTCACCAGCAGTATAAACCAGGTGGTCAAAACTTCCAATTTTCGTAAAAAAGTTCTCGATATTGCCCTGCTTGCTTAAATCAACAGCAAACCCTTCTGAATCTGGGGGCAGTTCACTTAGGGCCATATTGATACGGTCCTGGTTACTGGACACTATAATAACTTTTGCCCCCTCACGCGCAGCGGCCATTGCAGTAGAGAATCCAATTCCGGAACTGGCACCCAATAAAATGATTTTCTTACCCCAAAGGGGTTTCAAATTTGTATTCATAAAATTAAATTTAGATAAATGGACATTAGTGATAATTTAACAGCAATTGGCCTTATAGCATCTTTATTCTCTTTGCTCTACTATACTTTTCCAGATAAATAAAGTATTGTTTATGCTCTGGTATTAGACTTCGGACTAGCCAGATGCATTTCCTTAGAATTGCTGTTAGCTAATTTTCGATTGCAAATCTGCTGAAAATAAAACCTGTGACACTTAACAAATGGTAAAAACGAATCGGTTTTTTTATCAGGTATTATTAAAAATTAAATGATAATTTTGAGTACTCTACCTAATTGGAATTAATATGTCAGTGATCTCTAATAACCTTATTTCTTTTTTAGACCAGTATCATGTATTTGATCAAAAAGAAAAAGAATTAATTTTAGACTATTTTATGCAAAGCAGCGATAAGGAAGCAGATTATCTTTTCCATGGCGGGCATGTACCCGATGAATTATTCTTTATAAGTTCTGGTGTCCTTAGAATTTTAGTGCAAAATGAAAAAGGCAATAGTGTCACCCATTTTTTTTTAAAGGAAAATCAATTTTGTACCATTTTGAATAATTTTAAAAATGCAACAGTTGCCACAGAGAGTATCCAGGCAGCTTGCACGGCCCAGGTATTTAGAATTTCAAAAAGACAATTGGAAGAACTCTATTTAAAAATTCCTGCCATTGAGGCAATTATTGCCCAAAGCATCCAAGAAACTCTTTTAGAGAAGATTTTGATTCGCAATAGTTATCTTGGGGAGGATTCGACAACTAAATATAGAAAATTCATACTCCAGCAGCCCGAAATTGCATCTCGCGTATCTCTAAGTGACATTGCAGCGTATCTTGAAATAACCCCACAATCCTTGAGCAGGATTCGAAGGAATATCAAGTAATATTCACCTTATAAAAAGAGGTTGAAAAAAGTAAGAAATCAATTTGCGCTGGTGGCTTGGATATATTTTGGTATACTTTTTTAAATATTTTACAAAACAGAAAGAGGGGACTCAAATCCCGGATCATAGTCAATTTGGCTGCTCTTTGCATTGGAATGTAAAAGCATTCTTGGCTTAGAGAATAACTCTTTGCTTGATGATCTTTAAAGGCGTTTTGCCCAGACTCCAACTAAATCAGCAATACAAGGCCCAGCTGAGCATGTCTTGACTCACTATCTATAATGGCTTTTAAAGGGGATGATCAATAAGCAATAGCGGCATAAAGAAAAGAATAAGTTATTATACCCATTTTAGTTTAATCGTATCCCTTATTGATTTAGAAGTTTTATTTAATTGATCCTGTGCACGAACTGAAATTGTTTTTATCCTATAAGTACAGAATTAATTTTTGTTCTGCACTTTTTTGTTTAATATTCTTCGGGCGGAATCAGATGCAGCAATAAGACCGGCGGCCATCATGATGATGTCTTTGATCACTAATCTTCCCCCGGCAGAAAGAAATGGGAATCCGTGATTTATTGTCTGAAAGTCACCACCTAAATTAGGCACATAAACCTCAGGGGTGGTAATTAGGAAAGAGAGCGTTACTAGAGACATTCCAAAAGTTAACAGCCCTGCAATAAGGCCTATTTTGTTGAAATAAATTCCAAGTAAGTTCATAAAACCAATGCCAACAATAACAATCCCGAGTCCGATTGCAAAAACATAAGTGCCATTTTCTTGGTGCCAAGCGATGTTTTTGTTTATTTCTTGGCCTTCAAGGTTTTTGTATTCTTTGTACTCAGGGGCTTCTTTACTATAAAAGAAACTCATTAAAGGACTATTTGCCACAAAGGGAACGATACCGTCAGCTTCGTATTGAAAGGCTTTAAGCCCACCTATCCAGATCATCACTATAGCAATAGCAATTCTGATCGAATTGATAAACTCTTGTTGCGCGTTTGCTAAAAATTGTAACATTTGCTTTTTTTTTAAATTATTTAATTTTAAGCAAAGTTATAGTCTCTTGCCATTCTATAAAATGGACGAAAGGGGATATTACTTGGACAAATATGCCACTTGAGAAATGCCCCCTTTGTTTCTAAAAACCTGTGGGGAGATCTGGGTGTGTTTTTTGAAAAAGCGGCTAAAGTAATACTCGTCACTAAATTGCAATTCGTACGCAATTTCCTTAATGCTTAAGGTGGTGAGGTGCAGCTTTTTTTTAGCCTCCAGGATTAATCGGTCTTGAATTAGCTGCGAGGGGTTCTTGCCAAAATATTTAATACTTTTTTTGGTTAGTGTATTGGCAGAAATGCCAAGTATCTCAGCATAATGATTGGGTTTATGAAGTGTTAAATATTTTTGGTCTAGCAATACTCTAAATTGCTCCATTTGTTGATCTTTAGCCAGCGTTAGATCTTGCTTTTCCATGGTTCTTAATTTAGCCGTACTGCATTTGGCCAAAATAACCTGCAAATATGATTTTAGAATCATTGGGGAAGAATTAGGATCCTTTAGTTCTTCTTGTAAATGATTTAAAACCTTATGAAAATCTTCATGTTGTTGCTGCGAAAGACTTAAAGAGGGCTCCAAATAGATGTTGTTGAAAAGCAAACCATTGCAGGCTACCTCGTCTCTATGGGCTTCAATACAATAAAAATCACCGTGAAATTTGACAATAGTGTACTCAATATTTTTACAATTTTCAATGTAAATGCTTTGCAAAGGGGTAGAGAAGAGGATTATGGGCCCAGAGAAATTAAAGGAAGTGAAATCGGCATGGTAAATACCATCTCCTTTATGAATTACAATTATGCAATATTCGGCCAACTGAACAGGATGCTCTAAAGAAGAATGCTCACTTTTTTCAATTCCAATTAGACATTCGCCCTGTTCTCCAAAAATAGTATTCATAGTTTGCTTTTATGGGTTAAAACAAAACTATTTAAAATTTTAAATAGTTTTGCTGACTATCATTTTAAATTATTCAAAACGATAGTCTCAAAAGTATTAAAAAGACTTCAATAGAATCAGATTGCTGTATCTTAAAACTATAATTTAAGTTTAAATGATATTGAATTGTATAATCCTTTAAAAAAGGTCCTGTCTTGTATTGTGAGAATTGCAACAAATCAGACCGCTTTTTGATACAAAACAATACCGTGATGAAACGAAGTTTTTAATGAGGTTTGCATATACAATTTTTTTAGCATGACAAGCAAGGTTAAAAATGGTGTTTTTAGCATTTGGTTTTAACTTTTTCTAGAAAATGGATTGAGTATCATTTTTAGATAAGTTTGGATTGAATAATTAGTTTTTTTATTTCCCTGTTTATTTACTGTTTTTTGTAAATAATTGTTTGAGCGCAATTTCACAATAAAATAGATACCAGGGTCAGAGAATTCGAAATTATAGAAACCATCTACTTCTTTGCTATAGAATTAATGTAAAAAAAGAGCTTAAGTGAATTGCTCCCATTATGTTAAGATGACAACTTTAAAAATTGAAGGTTAAATTTAAGTTAGTTTTAAACTAGAGAGTTTAATAGTCTCTCTAGTTTTTTATTTTTATAATCAACTAAATTACATGAAAAGAAATAAAATATGCTTAAGCCTAATTGCTGCATTGCTAGTAACATCATGCGCTAGTAAATATTATGAGAATACAAATGGAGGTATAATTGTAAATATAAGCCCTGCAAAAGGCGCAGCATTAAGCAAATTACGCTTGCAGGTTTTAGGGGATAATTTGGTGCATGTCTCTGCAACACCAGATAAGGTATTTGTAAAAGATTCCAGTTTAATTATTGTCCCAAATATTGGCACTGTTCCCTTTAAGGTTAGCAAAGTAAAGGATTCTATTAAATTAGCTACCAAAACTTTAAATGTTCTGATTTCCTCAAAAGATGGAGGTATTAAGTTTAAAGATAAAAACGGCAAAATTATTCTGGCCGAAAGCTCTGGTGGAGGCAAGACGTTTAGTCCGGTAGAGGTTCAAGGAACTAAGGGCTACACAATTCGTCAGATTTTTGAATCGCCAAAAGACGAGGCTTTTTATGGCTTAGGACAACATCAGTCAGATGAGTTTAATTACAAGGATAAAAGCGAAGAATTATTTCAATACAACACTAAAGTTTCTGTACCCTTTATTGTTTCAAATAAAAATTATGGACTTTTATGGGATAGTTATTCCCTAAGCCGTTTTGGAGATAGTCGTCCTTATGAGCAGTTAAATGCTGTTTTTAAATTATACGATAAAAATGGTGAACCTGGTAATTTAACAGGTACTTATCTTACACCAGATAACGGGAAAATAGAACTAGTTCGAAAAGAAGCGTCTATTTTCTTTGAAGATGTTAAGAGTTTTAAAAACTTACCAGCAGATTTTCCTTTAAAAAATGCGAGTGTTACTTATCAAGGCGATATTGAAGCCCCGCAGAATGGAGAATATAAATTCACTTTGTATTATTCAGGTTATGTTAAAGTGTATTTGAATAATCAATTAGTAGTTCCAGAGCGCTGGAGAACTGCATGGAATCCTAACAGCTATAAGTTTTCAATGCCGTTAGAAGCAGGTAAACGAGTTCCTGTGCGAATAGAATGGAAACCAAACGGAGCAACATCCTATTGTGGATTAAGGGTAAGAACTCCTCAACTCATTGAAGAGAAAAGCAATCAGGTATGGTGGAGTGAAATGAATAAAAAATTAGACTATTATTTTATTCATGGAAATTCTATGGATGAAATAGTGAAAGGATATCGTACCCTGACAGGAAAAGCTCAAATTATGCCAAAATGGGCAATGGGTTATTGGCAAAGCCGTGAGCGTTATAAAACCCAAGGAGAGATTCTAAGCAATTTTAAGCAGTTTAGAGAACGTAAGATCCCTATAGATAATATAGTATTGGATTGGAATTATTGGGAAGAAGATGCTTGGGGAAGTCATAAATTTGATCCAAAGCGCTTTGAGAATCCAAAAGCGATGGTAGATTCTATCCACGCCATGAATGGTAAGATGATGATTTCGGTATGGCCTAAGTTTTATAAAACAACTCAACATTTTAAAGAGTTTGACCAAAAAGGATGGATGTACCAACAGGCCATCAAAGATAATGTTCGTGACTGGGTTGGTCCGGGTTATGTGGGGTCTTTCTATGATGCATATTCGGGTGGTGCAAGAAAATTATTTTGGAAACAAATTTATGAGAATTTATATCCAACAGGAGTGGATGCCTGGTGGATGGATGCCAGTGAGCCCAATGTGCTGGACTGCACAGATATGGAGTATCGAAAATCCTTGCAAGGTCCAACAGCTTTGGGACCCGCGACAGAATACTTCAATACGTATGCTTTGATGAATGCTGAGGCCATTTATGATGGGCAACGCAATATAGAGCCAAATAAACGCGTGTTTTTATTGACCAGATCCGGTTTTGCAGGATTACAACGCTATTCCACAGCAACATGGAGTGGTGATATTGCAACACGCTGGGAAGATTTAAAAGCACAAATTTCGGCAGGTTTAAACTTTGCCATTAGTGGTATTCCATATTGGACTATGGACATTGGCGGATTTTGTGTCGAAGATCGTTATGTAGATGCTCAAAAGGAATATGATAAAAATGGAAAAGAAAATGAAGACAGTAAAGAATGGAGAGAATTAAATACACGCTGGCATCAATTCGGAGTCTTTGCGCCCTTATACAGATCACATGGCCAATTTCCCTATCGTGAACCCTGGAATATAGCCCCTGAAGGGCATCCGGCCTACGAGTCTATTTTGTTTTATGATAAGTTGCGTTACAGGTTAATGCCTTATATCTATACTATGGCCGGGATGACCCATTTTGACGATTATACCATTATGCGTCCTTTGGTTATGGATTTTTCAAACGATAAAAATGTTGTAAACACTACCGATCAGTTTATGTTCGGTCAAAATTTTATGGTATGTCCGGTGTATAAGTACGGCGCTCGTAAAAGAGAAGTTTACTTTCCTGCAGGGACTAACTGGTATGATTTTAACTCCGGGGATTACATCAAAGGAGGACAAACTTTAGCTGTAGAGGCACCATATGGTCGTATTCCGTTATTTATTCCCCAAGGAGCAATCATTCCTGTTGGACCAGAAATACAATATACCGATGAGAAACCAGCAGATACTATTGTTCTTTATGTTTATAAAGGGAAAAATGGAAGTTTTAATTTATATGAAGATGAGGGATCAAATTATAATTATGAAAAAGGATTCCATTCCAGCATTGCATTTAATTACAATGAGGCAAGTGGCGTTTTAACTATTGGAGAGCGTAAAGGAGAATTTAAAGCAATGTTGAAAAACCGAAAGTTTGTTATTGTTGCTGTGAGTAAAGAAAATCCTAAAGCATTTCTGTATGATGCTAAAGGGCAGATAGTCAACTATGATGGCCATCTGCAAACTATTAGGTTAAAATAACTAAAATAAAAAAAAAAATATCATCAAAATGCTGTGGATTACCAGATAACTTATCTTGGCAAAATAGGGATTAAAAATGGAATTATAGCTTTCTTTTAAGACATTGGCCTTGGCATAGGGAAAAGCAATAACTATACTTACTCAAAGCGCACAATTGATGCTATTACTCAGCAACAATTGAAGTTTCACAAGCTTATTGAAATTCTTGAGTGTAATGAAAATAAGAGGACTTCAGCAAGATTGGTATTGCGCGTTTAATTAAAAACTAAAAAAAAACTAAAAAAAAACTAAAAAAAAACTAAAAAAAAAACTAAAAAAAAACATCATCACTAACTAATATTTCAAATGAAAAAACTTTTTTTATTAATCTGTATTTTTATTGTTCTTCAGAATGTTTCTGCACAAAGTAAAGCTACAGATCTAACAATACTTAAAACAGAAGATAAAACGATCATCAATAAACATATTTATGGTCATTTTGCAGAACATTTAGGAAAATGTATCTATGGAGGACTTTTTGTTGGAGAAGACAGTAATATCTCAAATACAAAAGGAGTTCGTAATGATATAATTAGAGCATTGCAGGAGTTAAAAGTTCCTAATCTTCGCTGGCCTGGAGGATGTTTTGCCGATACTTATCACTGGAAAGATGGAATTGGTCCTAAGAAAGACAGGCCAAGTATTGTTAATCGCTGGTGGGGTGGAACCGTGGAGGATAATAGTTTTGGAACTAATGAATTTTTAGATATGTGTGAAGCTATTGGGGCAGAACCTTATCTAGCAGGAAATGTTGGAAGCGGATCTCCTCATGAGTTAGACGAATGGGTGCAGTATGTAAATTACCAACCAGGTTCTCCAATGTCTGATTTAAGAAAGAAAAACGGTAGAGAGAAACCTTGGGGAGTTAGTCTTTGGGGAGTTGGAAATGAAATGTGGGGATGTGGGGGAAATATGACTGCAGAATTTTACGCTAATCTGTACAGACAATATGCCACTTTTATCCCAGATACAAAGGGTGGTAAAAAGTTATTCAGGATCGCCTCAGGGGCAAATGGAGATGATTACCACTGGACAGAAGTTTTAATGAGAGATATTCCTAAGGGACTCATTGAAGCTGTGGCCTTACATTGGTATTCAGTTGCTAATTGGGATCGCAAAGGATCCTCTACAAAATTTGATGAAAGTCAGTATTTTCAAACCATGACTGCGGCTGTTAAAATCGAAGAGTTGGTTCAAAAGCATTCTCAGATCATGGATAAATATGATCCAGAGAAAAAAATTGCTTTGATAGTAGATGAGTGGGGCGCATGGTATGATACCGAAGAAGGGGCAAGTGCATTATATCAACAAAACACAATGAGAGATGCCATGATTGCAGGTGTAACATTAAATGTATTTAACAATCACGCAGATCGGGTAAAGGGAGCAAATTTAGCCCAGATAGTTAACGTTTTGCAAGCCGTAATTTTGACTGACAAAGAAAAAATGGTACTTACACCCACCTACCATGTCATGAAAATGTATAATGTACATCAAGATGCTCTTCTGATTCCTTTAGAGATAGAATCTCCAAAATATATTTTTGATAAAAAAGAGTTGCCGGCGGTTTCTGCTTCGGCTTCAAAAGATAAAGCAGGTGTAACTCATTTTTCACTTGTAAATATTGATTTAAAGAAAGAAAACAAAGTTAAAATTAATTTAAAAGAGCTGGGGATAAAAAGTATTAAAGCAGAGGTACTCTCCTCTTCAAAAGTTCAAGATTATAATACTTTTGAGAATCCAAACAAGATAATTCCAGTTCTTTTCAATAAGTTTTCAATAAAAAATGATACTTTAGAAGTTACAATCCCGCCTTTTTCTCTTGTGGTTTTAGAAGGGAAGTAAAAAGTAGTGATGGATAAATAAATTGCATTTACGCTAGGAGCATACTGCGATAATAAAATCAAGTCACCCTACCTTTAATTATTAAAAGTGGCTAAGGAGGGACCAAAAAACATTTATTATATTTGAATTTTTCAGGAAAAGCAAAAAAAAAAGGGGAAAGAAATTTAGCCTGAATAATTATCTTTCTGCCTGCCTGATTATTTTATTTATCATTTTAAAATGAAGAAAAATATTAGACAAATCTATATTTATACATCTGTACTATTTTGGATTTTTTCTTTCCAAAGTAGTATGGGACAATCTTCTTATGTTTTTCATCATTTAGAAACTACACAGGGCCTTTCAAATAATAATGTTAAAGCATTTCTAAAGGATAGTTACGGTTTTCTTTGGATAGGTACAGAGTCTGGATTAAACAGATATGACGGATATGGATTTAAGGTTTATAAGATGCATGCGGGGGTATCCAATAGCCTGTCTTCAAATAATATTGTGGAATTGCAGGAAGATGCTCTGGGCAATATCTGGGTAGACTTAGGATATTCTTATATGGTTTATAAAAGAGATAAAGATTCTTTTTCAGACCCAAAATTGTTGTTGCTTAATCTGGGTATAAAGCCGGATTTTAATGCTAAGGTTTTTATCGACAAGAATCGTAATCTCTGGGTGATAAACAAAAAGCAGATATTTTTTTACAATTTCAAGAAAAAGAAAACCTCTGCATTCCAATTAAAAACTACTCTACAGGATGAATTCTCTATCACTGATAATGAAGAATTTATCTATGCAATTCAATTTAATTCAGGGGTTTGCTGGAAGATGAATAAAAAATCAGGAGTTTTTGCATTCATAGAATTACCGGCCTTTATTAAACAAAATTGTATTAATGCTCTTAATATAATTTATCTAGATAGTAATAATGGCTTGTGGATTTGTTCGGATAAAAGCGAGGAGGTTTTTTACAAAAAGAATTCTATTGAGCAGTGGGAAAAATTTGAATTGCGTTCGCAATTAAAAACCCAGGCCAATCATATAACAAGTATTATCGAGAATCAACCAGGACAGATCTGGATCGGAACAGACCACAAGGGATTGTTTATCTATGACAAAGGAAGAGATGTATTTGAGAATCTAATATCTGACCCATGGCTGGAGACTGGCCCCTCATCGAACAGTGTGAAGTGTCTCTACAAAGACAACAACGAGACTATCTGGGTTGGATACAATAAAAAGGGGCTTTCCTACTATCATGAGAGTTTTCGAAATTTTATCAATTTCAGACATACCCAATGTTCCGATATCATGTCTATAATGGAAGATCATCAGGGAAATATTTGGCTGGGAACAGATGGAAACGGACTATATATAAAAGATAAAAAATCAGAGGCCATCAGGAAATTGCCAGTTCCCGACATTGCCGTAATATCGATACTGGAGGATAGGAAGAATCGTGTTTGGATTGGTAGCTATCAAAGAGGACTTTTTTGTTATGAAAATGGCAAAATGATTCAGTATACTACAAAGAACAGCAAATTAACCAATAATAGTATTTGGAATTTAAAAGAAGACCGATATGGGAATATATGGGTTGGGCCACTGGGTGGAAAAATCCAGATATTACCAAGAGATTCGGAAAGTTTTAATTCTTTGATTACCCCATTTGATGATCTTGTTTACGCCCTGGATATGTTTTATGATGGTGGTGATAAAATGTACTTTGGTACCGTAGGTGGTCTCTTGGTAATTGATATTACCAATTACAAAAAGATTTTATATCATGGCAATAAGAGAGCAAATCAAACTTTTCCCCAAGATCAAATTTCCAATGTCTATAAAGATAAACGCGGCCTGATATGGCTAGGTAGTAATGATGGACTGATTATCTGGAATCAAAAAAAGGATACTCTTTACTATTTTAACAAAGAGAGTGGCCTATGCGATAACTTAATTAAAGGTATAACAGAAGACAATTTCAACAATATCTGGGTAACAACAAGCAATGGACTTTCTATCCTTACAGTAAGGCCGACATCAAATGGAGATTTTACTTTTTCAAGTAAAAATTATTCGGTCAAAGATGGTCTTATGAATAATTTTTTTAATGACCGTGCTTTTTGCAAATTACAAAATAATGATATTGTTCTTGGTAATGTAGAGGGATATACAGTTTTGAACCCTAATAAAATGTATGAAAAAGACCAATCTGCATCAAAGGTTATATTTACTGAATTGGCAGTAGGTAACAATACTATTCAGGTTGACTCCTATTATGATGGCCGTAAGTTGCTGGACCATTCAATGCAATTAACTTCAGAGTTAAATTTCAGCTATGATGATAAACTTATATCCTTAGAGTTTACAACAGGGAATTTATTGAATGCAGATAAGGTAAAATATCTTTATCAGATAGAAGGCTTTACTACACAATGGTTGCCAACTCAGAAAAATAAAATAGCAATATCTTCACTTCCAACTGGGAATTACAAACTTTTAATAAAAGCGCGCAATGGTGATGGTGTTTGGAGCAATATCCCTACAGAATTATCTATCAATGTAATGCCTCCTTTCTATTTTTCAATTTGGGCTTTTATTATATATGCCATTTTAATTATTGGCACATTAATATTTTTTGTTGGTAAGACAAAACAAAAACATCAAATAAAACTCGAGCAGCATCGTGTGCAGATGGATCATGAGAAAGAAATGCATATTAATGAAATCAAGTTAAGGTTTTTTACCAATATTAGTCATGATTTGCGTACCCCCCTTACCCTGATTATTACTCCTTTGCAGATTTTATTGAGTGATGCAACGAGTGAGAGTATGAGAAAAAAATTAAGTGTTATGTATAAAAATGCACAACAGCTGATGACATTAATAAATTCACTTCTGGATTTTCATAAACTCGATGTTGGCGTAGAGAGACTGAACTTAAAATCGGGCGACTTTGTTGCTTTTATCAATGAAATTTACCTCTTATTTTGTGTTTATGCAGAAGAACGTAATATTACTTTGCTACTATTGAGTGATATTGAGAGTTTGGAAATGTCCTTTGATAGGGATAAGATTCAGAAAATATTTTCAAATTTACTCTCAAATGCATTCAAATATACTCTAGACGGAGGTACTATAAAGATCCATATAAAGAAAGCGGGGGATAATGTTTGTGTTAGTGTTTCAGATACTGGCCGTGGTATTAGCAATAAAGAAAAAGAACATATTTTCGAACGTTTTTATCAGGCTCAGCAAGAACAGGAGAAGACAGGAACTGGTATAGGACTACATATTGTCGCTGAATATATCAATCTTCATGCAGGATCAGTAAGTGTTAGAGATAATTTTCCTCAGGGTAGTATTTTTACCTTCCAAATTCCAATCAGAGTGAGTGATTTAAATGAAGACGAAGAATATTTGTCGGAAAACACTTTGGAAGAATTTACTATAGAGCAGGAGCAAGAAACTTATGAAGCCATAAATAAAAAAATATTATTATTTGTAGACGACAACAATGATTTTTGTGAATTTATTAAAGATAATCTCCAGGATGTATATATTGTAATAACGGCTAATAATGGAGAAGAAGCGCTGCAATTGCTACAAAAGTTTAATGTAACCATTATCGTAAGTGATGTAATGATGCCTGTAATGAATGGGATAGAACTTTGTAAAAAGATAAAAACAAATATTCATTGGTCTCATATTCCCGTTATTTTATTGACTGCGCGTACCGCTGAGGAACATATAGTAGAAGGTCTGGAGCTTGGTGCAGATGATTACATAACTAAACCTTTTAATTTTAATTTGCTAAAACTGCGTATTCAAAAATTTGTAGAATGGACACAGAGAAGTCACGCCTCGTTTAGTCAAAAGTTAGATGTTTCTCCTTCAGAGATAACCATTACCTCTTTGGATGAAGCGCTAATAGCAAAAGCTATTAAGGTTGTCGAAGAACATATAAGTGATATTGAGTTTTCTGTTGAAGCCCTTAGTATGGCTTTAGGTTTAAGCCGTGGTCATTTATACAAAAAATTAGTTGCCATTACCGGTAAAGGTCCTATAGAGTTTATCCGAACTATACGATTGAAACGCGGACGTCAGCTTCTTGAAAAAAGCCAAATGCAAATTGCAGAAATAGCGTATGAGGTCGGGTTTAATTCGCCGAAAAGATTCGCTAAGTACTTCAGGGAAGAGTTTGGTTTTTTACCCTCTGAATACTTGCGCAATTATAAACAACAACAATAATAAGATTTGTTGAGTGAAATCATTAAATTCATTAATGCTATAAAGTAAAACAGCAATAAACAAATACAAGTACAATTCAAGGGAGTAGTAAGCTTAGTTTTACTACTTTTTTTTTTTTGCTACTGCTTATAATTTTTGAACTATATGCTTTCAAATTTGAATTGACATAATTTGATGAAAATTGATTTATAAATGTATTTAAGATTATAGATTTTTCAATTAATACAATTGATGTACTCTTGCGATACAAAAGGAAACGTTCTGTGGCATTGTTTTCTTGTTGCTTTGTTAAAAAAAAAACATTTACAAACTATTGACCAATTTTAAAATTATGAAAAAAAAAATTAGGCTCATTTTCGCCTTCCTTGTTTTGCTTGTCCAAACCGTTAGTTTGGCGCAAGCCCAAAATCCAATAATTTTTGCTGATGTGCCTGATATGTCTATGATCAGGGTGGGTAAAAATTATTATATGAGCAGTACCACGATGCATATGAACCCAGGCGTGCCCATTATGAAATCGACTGATCTTGTCAATTGGAAGATCATCAACTATGCTTATGATACTTTGGCAGATCTGCCGGCGCTAAATTTGACAGACAATCAAAACGCATACAGCAAGGGGGCCTGGGCAAGTAGTTTGCGCTACCATAAGGGGATATATTATCTAACCACTTTTGCATACACCACAGGTGAAACTTATATTTTTAAAACAAAAGATATAGAAAAAGGAAATTGGCAGCGAATTTCTTTTAACCCAGCATACCATGACAATTCATTGTTTTTTGACGATGATGGCAAGGTATATTTAATTCATGGCGCGGAAAAACTAAAAATTGTTGAATTAAATGAGGATCTGACAGGAGTTAAACAAGGTGTTCCCGAGCGTGTTCTTATCGAAAACGCCAGTGCTCCAACAGGAAAAGAAGTAGGTCTTGCAGCTGAAGGATCTCAATTATTTAAAGTAAAAGGGAAATATTATCTATTTAATATTTGCGCACCACGTGGTGAAATGCGAACTGTACTTATACATAGGGCAGATAATATCAATGGTCCCTGGGAAGGAAAAGTTGCCTTACAGGATAGGGGAATTGCTCAGGGCGGACTCATTGATACTCCAGATGGACGATGGTTCTCTTATCTTTTCCGGGATCTTGCTGCTGTTGGGCGCGTTCCTTATCTGGTTCCCGTTAGCTGGGAAGACGGTTGGCCTGTATTGGGAGAAAAAGGAAAAGTCCCGACAACATTAGACCTGCCGGCCAGTAAAGGTTTAATTCCGGATTTGGTTGCTTGTGATGAATTCAACCGAAGAAAAGGACAAGCGGCACTTCCTTTAGTATGGCAATGGAATCATAATCCCGATAATGCGCTGTGGTCTGTAACTGAAAGAAAAGGATTTTTACGCCTTAAAACAGGAAGAATCGACACTGATTTTCTTCAGGCCAGAAACACTCTTACACAACGCACTATTGGTCCAACCAGCTCAGCTTCTGTTGCCCTGGATGTTTCCAAAATGAAAGAAGGCGATTTTGCCGGATTCTCGGTTCTCCAAAAAAAGTATGGATTAGTAGGGGTTAAAATTGACGCAGGTCAAAAGTCGATAGTAATGATCACTACTGATAATGATAAGCCTCTCGAAGTAGAGCGAATTGCGCTTGATCAAGAACAAATTTATTTCAGAATCGACTGCGATTTTACCGGTATGAACGATGAAGCTAATAGTCTTTACGCTCTTAATGGGAAAGATCAAGCTAGTTTCTTTTACAGTCTTGATGGAAAAGTTTGGAAACCGATAGGTCGACCTTTGAAGATGAAATATGATATCCCACATTTTATGGGCTATCGTTTTGGCTTGTTTAATTACGCCTCAAAAGAAATAGGTGGTTACGCGGATTTTGATTGGTTCAGAATTAAATATTAAGAACTAAAATGAAACATACCTATAGACTTTTAGCTACACTTATAGCTATCTTAAATTGCTCCATGGGAGAAGCACAAAATCCTATTGTGCAAACTAATTATACGGCAGATCCGGCACCAATGGTACATAACGGCACAGTGTATCTCTATACAAGCCATGATGAAGACGATGCCAATGCCGATGGCAAGGGGTTTAAAATGCTCAATTGGTCACTTTATACATCAACCGACATGGTCAATTGGACAGACCATGGAATAGTTGCTTCTTTAAAAGATTTTAGTTGGGCTAAACAGGACAATGGTGCCTGGGCCGTTCAGTGTATTGAACGAAATGGTAAATTTTATTTGTATTGTCCCACACATGGTGGAGGTATAGGAGTTTTGGTCTCAGATAGTCCTTATGGCCCATTTAAAGATCCTCTTGGTAAGAGACTTATCGATTCCGATCATATATGGAACGATATCGATCCTACGGCATTTATTGATCAGGATGGTCAGGCGTATTTGTTTTGGGGAAATCCCGGCTTGTATTACGTAAAACTCAATAAGGATATGATTTCCTATTCAGGAGAAGTTAAACAAATACCCAATACTATAGAAGCTTTTGGTAAACGCGAAGAAGAAAAAAATAACAGACCTACCACTTATGAGGAGGGACCATGGTTGTATAAACGCAATAGTCTGTATTATTTATTTTTTGCCGCGGGTCCAATACCGGAACATATTGGTTATTCAACCAGTAAAAGTATAACAGGACCCTGGGAATATCAAGGTGTGGTCATGCCTACACAAGGAAGTTCTTTTACCAATCATCCCGGTATAATTGATTTCAAGGGAAAGAGTTATTTGTTCTATCACAATGGTGCATTGCCCGGAGGTGGCGGTTTTACCCGTTCAGTATGTGTAGAAGAAGTCAGGTTTAATAAAGATGGTTCGATTGTGCAAATGAATATGACACAAGGTATTAAACAGAGTTTAAGTCCATTGAATCCTTATGTGAAAACTCAAGCTGAAACCATTGCCTGGTCTGAGGGAGTCAAGTCAATGAGAGACGATGAGGTTGGTAACTTTGTTACGGCCAAACACAACGAGGCTTTTACCAAAGTAAAAGAGGTAGATTTCGGTAAAAATGGCGCTAGGAAATTCACCACAAGAATTGGCACAACGCACAACGGAAATGTTTCAATGGAGATACGATTGGACACTAAAGACGGAGCATTAATTGGAATTGTAGATGTACCGACGCAAAGCAATGATAAATGGGCATTGCAAACAATTGATGTTAAGAAAGTTTCAGGGCTTCACGATTTATATTTTGTTTTTAAAGGAAAAGGCAAGACCGACATATTGTATTTTGATTATTGGAAATTCATAAAATAAGTTTTAACAAAAAGCAATTTGTTGTCTAAAAAAAAATCCCGCAGCCACACCAAAGAATCGTGTGGCTTGCTTGTTTGTAACAATTGTTGTTTTATGTTTTAAAACCTTTTGATAAACTAGGTGGTAACCCTTCTACCTGATGAGTCCTTAGCAAATCCCCAAAGATGTTATTGGATTTAAAAGAATAATCTAAATTAAATTGGTTTTTCAATTTTCCAATCCTTTAATAATTTAAAAATCTCTTTTTTACCGTAGAGTTATTCAAAGATTTTTAGCTTGATTTCACCCTTTGGATGAATCTTTTCTATGAATTAATTTAGGTTTTTAAAAATTAAAAACTTTTAATACTTGTATTGTATATAAAACTCATTCAACTCCATGGCTGATTTGGGGAAATAAAACATGTTATAACTATCGACAAGATGACTGCAACTACAAGTCATCTGAGAGTAAATAGGCGTATCACTTCTTTGTAATTATTTACAGTTCTTTTGATTTATTCTTTCTTTAAAAAATCAACTAATAGTTATTTAGTCCAGAGCATTATCAAGTGTGAATTTAATGTTAAAGACAGGTCATTGTTTAGTGTTGTATAGAAATTGTCGTCTTGTTGAAATGATAATTTATTGTGATATAAAATGTGAAAATGAAATAAATAAAGTTATTTTTTTATTACAAGTGCACTAATTGCAACAATTGATACCGTTTTTAGATACAAAATGGGCCATCTTATGGGATTGTATTATTGTTAATTTGTTCCCAATAGATCAATAATGTATCAAATGAAATAATGATGCCATTATTTGTGTCCAATGCCTTTTTTATGTAAAAATAACCACTTGACTAACTAACCAAAACCAATTAATTATGAATGAAAAACATGTAATTCAACGCTTTGTAAAAGCAAAGAAACTCTTAAAAAAATATGCATTAATAGTCCTGCTTTTTTCCTTTAGTCTGGTATCAGCTCAAAACTCTAATGTAAAAATTACAGGTACTGTATTAGATGAGGTAGAGAGTAAACCACTTTTTGGTGTCAATATTAATCTAAAAGGAGCTAAAACTGGTGTATCTACCGATTTGGAAGGTTCATTTTCTATTGATGCTAAAGTCGGAGAAACAATCATTATAAGTTATCTGGGATATGTAAGCCGGGAAGTAAAGGTTACCGGTAGCCCATTGAGGATTAGCCTTAAAGAAGACCGAAAAGCACTCGATGAGGTAGTTGTAATCGGGTACGGTAAGTCAAAAAGAAAAGATGTAACCGGAGCAATATCTTCAATTGGGGGTGATGAGCTTCGTAAAACAGCACCTGTAACATTTGACCAGGCTTTACAGGGTAAAGTAGCCGGTGTAGTAGTGCAGCAGACTTCCGGTCAGCCTGGAGGTGGTGTTAATATACAAATTCGTGGTCTGTCTTCTTTTGGTAGTAGTTCTCCATTGTATGTAATTGATGGAGTTATAATTGGTCAAAGTTATGGTGGAGCCAATGGTACAAATCCATTAGCAACTATTAGTCCTGCAGATATTGAGTCTGTTGACGTTTTAAAAGATGCATCTTCAACTGCTATCTATGGTTCGCAAGCCACTAATGGTGTAATTGTAGTTACTACCAAGAGAGGTAAAGAAGGAGCTCCGAAAATTTCTTACGAATTCTCAACTGGACTCCAAGAGAACACTAAGCAATATTATACTATGAATCTAAGAGAATACGCTAAGTTTATTAACGACAGGTCAGAAGTTTGGGGCTTTGATAAAAGACCTGAATTTGCTAATCCTCAGTATCTAGGTGAGGGGACAAACTGGCAAGAGGAATTATTCAGAAGAGCTCCGGTAAAAAATCATGTACTTACTTTAAGTGGTGGTAATGATAGAACGCAATATTTGTTATCAGCGGGTTATTTTAATCAGGAAGGGATCGCTTTAGGGTCTGAGTTTACAAGAGGTTCGCTAAGGATAAATTTAGATACCAAAGTTACTAGCTGGTTAAAAGTAGGAACCAGTTTGCAATTAGCTCATATTGAAGAAAATGTAAATTCGACAGGTTCAAATGTTATTGGAGAAGCATTAGGCCAAACACCAGATATACCAGTTAGAAATCCGGATGGTAGTTATGCCGGAGAAGCAAGTAATGAAGGATGGATTGCAAAGCGTGTTAATCCAGTTGCTTTGGCTCTTGTGAATAAAAATACTCCCAAAAGAAATCAGTTGTTTGGTAATCTTTATGCAGAGATGACATTTACAAAGAATTTGACATTTAGAAATGAGGTCTCAGGAAATTTTGATTTTAGTACAACTGATGAATATTATCCTAAATATAAGTTTGGCTTAGCTGAGAGATTAATAAATGAGTCAAAATATAGTTATAATCAAAACTATTTTACTGTTTTTAGAAGTTTCCTCACTTATGCTAAAGTGTTTAAAAATAAATACAACGTCAATATGATGGTAGGGCATGAAGCACAGGTGTCTCAGTTTGAAAATGTTTCAGCATCAAGGAAAAATTTCATTTCAGACGACGTTACCAATATAGGTAGTGGTGATGTATTAACTGTTACCAATGATGGAAAAAAGGGAAATGGTGCACAGGAATCTTATTTTGGGCGTCTTAATTTTACTATAAATGATAAATATTTGTTTACAGCTAACTTGCGTGCAGATGGTTCTTCAAAATTTATATCTGATAACCGTTGGGTAAATACTTATTCAGGAGCATTTGCATGGAGACTAAATAACGAGAATTTTTTAAAAGGCTCAAAAATGGTCAATGATTTAAAGTTAAGGATTGGTTATGGCTTGACTAATAATCAAAATGTTAGAGAAAATGCTTATTTATCAACATTAATATCATCTGCAACAGCCTTAGCGGGCAATGCACAAATTATAACTAATTTAGGAAACCCTAATGTTAAATGGGAGAGTACACAATATAGTAATGCTGGAATTGATGCAAATCTTTTTGGATGGAGGGTTAATCTTTCACTTGATGTCTATAATCGTGTTACAAACAATTTGTTAATGCAAATTCCATTACCATTTTATTCTGGAACAACTGCCGGGTGGTCTCCAGGAGCAATTTATGCTCCATTTATAAATATTGGAGCTGTGAGAAATAGAGGTTTAGATTTTCATATAAATACTAAAAACATGACTACCAAAGTTTTTTCTTGGAGTTCTGATTTTACTTTATCTCATAATAAAAACAAGGTACTAAAACTAAATACTGACGGTGCTTCCTTACCCGGATATTTTAACAATGAAATAGTTGCTCAAACAGTAGTTGGTGGATCTATAGGTGATTTTTATGGTTACAAACTAGATGGAGGTGTATTTGCAACTGCAGAAGATTTTAAAACCCATGCTTTGCCTACTTCAACAAATGGAGTTCCATTACCAATTACGCCAAATTCTGGAGGGGTATGGTATGGAGATCTTAAATTTAAAGATTTGAATGGTGATGGTGTAATTACTGAAAAAGATAGAACGTATTTGGGGTCTCCAATTCCAGTTGTTCAACTAGGTTTTGGTAATAACTTTAATTATAAAGGTTTTGACCTGAATATTTTCTTTAGTTCTAATGTTGGTAATAAAGTAATAAACGCAATGAGAGTTAATGGAGAAAATCCTTTAACTAATTATGGATACTTATCAGCATTAAAAGATCATGCGGTACTTGCTTTAATTGATCCAAATGGTTCGCCTTCAGATGTTAACAACGTATATGTTACTAACCCCAATACCACAATTGTAGGGTTTAAAAATAATAATAGTAACCTAAACAATCGTTTCTCTGATAAATATGTTGAAAACGGCTCTTTTATTAGATGTAAAAATATTACGCTAGGATACAGTTTTCCTGAAAAGTGGGTAAAAAGAATTTACATGTCTTCTTTTCGCGTCTATGGTAGTGTGACTAATGCTTTTCTTATTACTAGTTATAAAGGAATTGATCCCGAGGTGGGTTCGTGGAATCCATTACAGGCTGGAATTGATTACGGTTATTATCCACAATCACGAACATTTACTTTTGGACTTATCGCGGGACTTTAATTAAAAAAATATACATATTATGAAATATTTACAATTCAAAAAAATTTGTGTGTTGTTTGCTGTGTTTTTTGCAGTAAGCTGTTCGGATGATTTTCTTGACCGACCTTCTCTCTCAGAGATAAGCCCTGAAAATTTTTATCAGACAAAAGAACAAATAAGGTTAGCTACGGCGGGCCTCTATGGAGGTAGAGTATGGGCACAATGGAATAATGAGGCATACATTCCTATAGGGGACATATTAAGCGGAAATCTTGTTCTGCCATATGGAGGTGAAGATTTGGTGCAGCTTAACACATTTACGCTTTCAGGAACTAACAATCGTTTATTAATTTGTTGGAAAGGACTATATATTGTGGTGGCTCACTGTAATGTTACAATTAAGGGTATTGAAGATGCGCGGACAACAGTTTCTGAGAAAGATAAAAATGCTGCAATAGCAGAAGCAAGATTCATTCGAGCCTTTGCATACTATCAACTTGTTATGGCATGGGGAGAAATACCTATCATTGAGGATAATTTTAAGTTAATACAAGCTCCTTTAGTAAACAAAAATAAAGTAGCAGATGGTTACCGATTTATTACTGAAGATTTAATTTTTGCTGCCGAAAATCTTCCTAAAACTGATGAGAAAGGTAGAGTTACTAGCTGGTCAGCAAAAGGGATGCTAAGTAAAGTATATTTAACAATGGCTGGATTAGGCCAACAAGGTGGTATGCGTAATCAGGAATATTTAGACAAGGCAAAAAGTTATGCAAAAGATGTAATTGAAAACAGTGGGGCAGTATTACTTCCGAGTTATAAAGATCTTTTTAGAACGCAATTCAATGATAGTCCAGAATCATTATTTGCACTGCAATGGTCTACTACTAATGGTGGTTGGAATGAAGGTAATCAATTATTGACCTACTCGCCAAGTAACGATATTGTGCCTCAAAAATCGTTTGCTTTTGGATCTGCTGATCCGAGTTACGATTTGTATTTAGCCTATACTAGGCAGGATTCCATAAGACGTAAAGTGAGTATTATGCTCCCTGGAGATTATTATGCCGAGTTAAATGCTGCTGGAGGGGGATATACTGCTACTCAGCCAGGGATGAAGAAACATATCATTGGTAATGAGGTAGATAATAATAATTCTGCAATGACCACTTTATCTTCTATAGAGCATAATTCATTACTTAGATTAGCAGATATTTATTTAATATATGCTGAGGCTATCCTTGGTAATAATGGATCTACAAGTGATGCCAATGCGTTATTGTATTTTAATAAGGTAAGAGAAAGGGCAGGTGTTGATCCAGTGACAGTGCTTAATACAGATGTAATTCTACATGAGAGGAGAGTTGAATTTGCTTGTGAAGGACAATACTGGTTTGATTTAATAAGACTCTCTTATTATAATCCTGTTAAAGCAGTTGAAGTTCTTAGTAATCAAAAAAGGGTAACATTTGAGTATGATAAAGCTACTGAAATTGCTAGGCCTAAGGATCCCATAGCAATTATTTCTCCAGCAACCTTTGGCACTTTTACTTTACAATTACCTGCATCAGAGGTGATTGCTAATCCAAAATTGAATCAGCCTTCAGTGCCTTATTATAAATAGTAATAAAAGTATATAAATATGAAAAAATTATTGAATAACCGTATTTGTCATTTGCTGTTTTTAAGCATGATATTGATCGTTACAATGTTTACTGGGTGTAATAACGAAGATGATTTAAATGGTGCTCCTCTTATTACAGCAGTTAGGAATTATGCAGCTGCACCTAATGATACATTAGTGACAAGTCTTGTCCCTGGACAATGGATTGTAATTCATGGAAAGAATCTAAAAGATGCCACCCAGATAAGTTTTAATGGTAGTCCTGTGCAGTTCGATACCGGATTGTTTTCAGATAAAACAGCTGTTTTGCAAGTTCCCTGGTCATTGCCTTTTAATAATATTGATCCTGATGTTGTAAATACTATAAAATTTGTTACCAATGGCGGAACAACTACTTTTAAATTGAATGTAGTGCCGCCGCCAGCTACCATTACAGGTAATTCGATGACTGCAGCGACTAAGGTAGGTGATTCGGTTTATGTTTATGGTACCAATTTATATTTGATAGAAAAATTGACTATAGCAGGTATAGATATTTCGCCGCGTAAAACAGCAGACGATGGTAGTTCTGTAGGATTTGTACTTCCTGCAATTGATGCGCCAATGCCTTGGGCTGGAGAACTTGTTGCTGCATCTGGTAGCTATGAATTTGATGTTTTAATTGTTCCGGAAATTTATGCTGTCTCTAATGCAAATCCTTCGGTAGGGGATTCGATACGGATATATGGTAAAAATTTGAACGGTATTTCAAGTTTTAGTTTTGGAAGTAAGGCTATTACAGATTTCACAGAAGATCCGGAGGGTTATTATGTTAAGTTTTTGGCTCCTGATAAGAACAGCTACTCTAGTGGACCAGTGACCATTGTTAACAGTTATGGAACAGTTTCTACTCCTTATGATATAAATACTCAAAATAACAAATGGTTAGGTCTTTTAGCAAATTTTGAGTGGGGTGATTATTTTGGATTTCGTGGGGATGCTGCTCTTGTATTGGATTATGATATGGCCGTTTTTAATGGTTCGATGGGATCAAATCATAGTCAGATTGCATATTTTAATACTCCTGTTTTAGATGCCGGTGCCAGTAAATATGCTCCATTGGGTAATGCTAATGATACTCCAATTAATAAAAAAAATACATGGATTCCTGTGGGAAATATGTCTGATCCTGTTGAAAACTGGGGGCTTCAATTTGAAATAAGTGTAGCTAAACCATGGGATGGAGGTACTCTTTATATTAGAACTGAATTTGCGGGTGATAGTTTTGTAGCGCGTTATGAGCCATGGAAAATTCCTGGTTCTAATAAGACCCGTGCTTATAAAACAAATGGTTGGCAAACCGTAACGATTCCTTTATCTGAATTTAGATCAAAAGTTGCCGAATTAGGGGATGGTGTATCAGCTGAACGTTTAAACCAATTATTAGACCCTACTGGCGTGAGTAGTTATGATTTTATCCTTAAAAATTTCGCTCCTTTTAAAACAACCACAGGTTTTTATGCTGCTATTGACAATATAAGGGTTGTGAGAATAAAATCAGGTAACTAAAATATTTTAATAACAGATTATTAATAGTTTAATAAAGGCCTGCAGCTATTTCATGAAAGTTAAATTTCCTCTAGGTCTTACATAAAAATTTATTAATTCTAAAAAAAACAAAAAATGAAACTTAAACATTTATATAAAATTGTACTACTGCTGATTATTACCGGATTTGCGGTCTCTTGTTCAAAAGACGGAGACGAAGCCCCACAATTAATGGTTTCAACAAAAACTGTTTCTTTTGAACCAGAAGGAGGTACATCAGAGCAAATCACCATTGAAGCAAACAGTACATGGACTATTGAAAATTCTGGAATATCTTGGTTGCAAATGACCAAGACAAGTGGTAATAATGGGACTACTGTGACCACAATAACAGCTCTAAGTAATGAATCTGGATCATCTCGTTCTGTTATACTAAATGTGGAGGCAGCTAATGGTCAGGCTCGAAGAATTGTGGTTACACAATTAGGTAGTTTATACCCAACATATAATTTGACACCTAAGGCTCCCGATGAAACAGAAATGAGTAGTACGGCGGTAGAACTGGCGGCAAAAATGAAAATGGGAATAAATTTTGGCAATACCATGGAATCTCAAGTCGAAGGAGAGTGGGTAAATGGTAATAAAATTACTGAGGAGTATGTGAAATTTGTAAAACAAAAAGGTTTCAATGCCGTAAGAATTCCTTGTAATTGGGTTTGGAGTCATTTAAGTGATCCCGATAGAATGAAAATTAACCCAGAATGGCTTGCCAGAGTGAACGAAGTGGTTAAATGGTGTGTGCGGAATGATATGTATGTGATGCTGAATATTCACTGGGATAGTGGCTGGCTTGAAAAGAATATCACTCCAGCAAAGAAAGAGGTGGTTAATGCGATGCAAAAGGCACTTTGGGAACAGATAGCTACAAACATGCGTGATTTTGACGAACACCTTATGTTTGCCAGTGCGAATGAACCTGCGGCTGATAATGCCGAGC
This sequence comes from Flavobacterium sp. CSZ, assembly GCF_015350725.1. NCBI lineage: Bacteria > Pseudomonadati > Bacteroidota > Flavobacteriia > Flavobacteriales > Flavobacteriaceae > Flavobacterium > Flavobacterium sp. CSZ. The sequence goes on along the minus strand of NZ_JADKPQ010000035.1, from coordinate 1,513 downwards.
AGATGTCCATACTCACTAGTTACCACCAGACATTTATTAATGCAGTGCGTGCTACCGGGGGTAAAAATAGTTACAGGGTTCTGGTTGTCCAGGGGCCTCACACTGACCCTAATAAAACTTATGATTTGATGAATACACTACCAGTTGACAAGATTCCTAACAAGTTGATGCTCGAGGTGCATTATTATACACCTGCTACATTTACGATACTAACTAATGGAGATGAGGAGTGGGGCAATATGGCTTACTATTGGGGGAAAGGTAATCATTCTACCCTTGAGCCAGAACGCAATGCCACCTCTGGAGAAGAGGATGTGGTTGATTCTGACTTCCAAAAGATAAAACAGAAGTTTGTTGATAAAGGTATCCCTGTAATACTAGGTGAATATGCATCCTGGAGGCGAACTGCCAGTAACGGTAATTTTGTTCCTAAGGATTTGGATAAGCATAATCAGTCTGTGGATTACTGGGCAACTTATGTAACTAAACAGGCCAGAGTAAATGGCATGGTGCCATTCTGGTGGGAGATAGGCAATATATTCGACAGAAAGAATAATGCAGTACTGGATCAGCCCTTGTTAAACGCCATTATTGAAGGATATAAATAGTAACATAAGGTTATTTATTTGCTTCCTTGAGATTGGTAAAATATTCTCCAGTGCTCAGGGAAGCATTGACTTCTTTGCTAGAGTAGCTTAAAGTATAACTATCAATTGAAATTAATCTTTAACCAGTATCCATTTTTTTGTCAAAAAGTATGTTTAGAAAAAAAATATTATTACCTACAGTCTTAGCTATCTCTTTTTTGGGATGTAGTAAAGATCCAGAAGTGGATAAAGCGATACCACCTGAAGTGGTTACGGAACCAGTCGCGGAAGTCATTAATGATCATTTGGAAGAAAAATTTGCAACTGTTTCTCCCAAACTTCTCACCAATAATGCCAATCCATTATTAGATTTTATGTTTACGGCTGACCCAACAGCTATAGAATATAATGGAAGAATTTATGTGTATGCCACAAATGATCATCAACAGTATGAGAGGGTAGGAAAGGATGGGAAAAATAATTACGGGTATATCCGTACACTGGTTATGATGTCTACAGACGATATGGTCAACTGGACGTATCATGGCCTCATAGATACAGCAAATCTAGCACCATGGACTTCGGTGTCCTGGGCGCCTTCCATTGCATCCAGGCTGGAAGCAGATGGGAAAACACACTTCTATTTGTATTACTCCAATGGGGGTGGCGCCTCAGCAGTGCTTACTTCCACCTCTCCGGTTGGCCCTTGGAAAGACCCATTGGGAAAGAACATAGTGGATCATTCTGTTCCGGGTATGGATGTCGAAAATCCATTCGATCCCGGAGTTTTGATTGACAATCAAGGTAAAGGCTGGTTGGTTTTTGGAGCCGGAACGCCTAAAACAAAATATATGCCCGATAATGCCAGAATTGTCAAATTAGGAGCAGATATGATCAGTTTGGAGGGCAATATTTCAAAGATACCC
>NZ_JADKPQ010000034.1:0-34057 GCF_015350725.1 Flavobacterium sp. CSZ | reverse complement strand
TTTGGAGCTTTTTTGTTTTTACTAGTTAGGGCTTAATTTTTCTTAATATCTTAATGGTTAAAAAAATCTATTCAATGTTTTTAACGGTAAGGTCTATGATTTTGGCTTCGCCGTTGGTTAGCAAACCTAGTTTGCCTTGTTGGCTTAGTTTGCTTTTTTCAAGGGAACATTCTAAGAAGGTTTCGTTATCGACTGAGAAGAACAATTGATTGTTGAAGACTCTTATTTTTACGGAATACCATTTGTTGTTTTCTAATTTCATAGGTTTTTTGAACAAAGTTGGGCCGCCTCGTTTTTCATATTCATCACTTCCTTCTTTGTAAACGCCTCTTCCAATTACGATATTCTGGTCGATTTGGTAGAGATAGGTTCTGATGTAGTTTTCTTTATCGATGTTGAGCATGATTTCGAAGAGTGATTCTTTGGTCATGTTTACTTTAAAATCGATTTCATAATTTTCAGGGAGTTGTTTTTTCGATTCTATTACGCCCCAGTGCATCGGACCGCCTGTTCCTATTAAGGTATCTTTTTTTAGCAACCATTCTTTTGAATTAAATTTCCAATTGGATTTTAATGGTTTTGTTTCGGTAATGGTGTACGCTTTCTTTGCTGTTGAAATGGTACCGCAACATGAGGCTATTATTAGTGGTATTACTAATAATGAGATATATCTGATTTTCATTTTTTTGTTTTTAATTGGGCTCAGAATGGTATTTTATTTTACCGATTGATCCTGTTGGGGAAGGTAAAAGTTCAAAAACCGAAGTAGGAGCAAGGCCAGTTTCGATACGATGCGAAACGTATAAAATACTCACGTTTGTTTCTTGTTTTATGGTATTGATAAGCTGAATTACTAAATCGACATTTTCGTCGTCTAAACCTTCTACTGGTTCATCCAGAATTAATAACGGTGGATGTTTTAAAACGGCACGAACAATCAACGCGACTCTTTGCTGACCAATTGAAAGATCGATAAAACGTTTCTTTTTTAAATGGCTCATTTCAATTACTTCCAGCCATTGGTCTACTGTTTTGTTTTGTAAAGTGGTTGGTTCTATATATAGCCCAATAGAGTCAAAGAAACCGGATAAAATCATTTGTTCTAAGGTGTGACCTTTTTGAAATAGATCTGTCATAGAAGTGGTGAAGATTCCGATTTGTTTTTTGATATCCCAAACGCTCTCGCCAGTTCCTTTTTTTCTTCCGAATAAATGCAAATCCTGTCCGAAACCTTTTGGGTTATCTCCTGTAATCAAGGATAAAATGGTGCTTTTTCCGGAGCCGTTTGGTCCTATTAATTGCCAGAATTCACCTTGTTTTATGGTCCATGAAATGTTGTCTACAATTTTTCGATCGTCATAACTTACCGAAACATTTTCCATTTTGATTAATACACTTTCGTGAAAGGAATGTGGTTCAATTGCTTTTGGAATTGCCGATGTATTTAGGGCTTTATAATGATTTAAGGTTTGTGAGAGTGGATGTAATTCAAACGTATTGTCTTTGATCTGGGCTTTATTGGGAACAAAAGATAATACGTCGATTACACGATTTACGATTTGAATGATGGCAATATCTTCCGTTAAATCTTTTAATGATTCTGCCAAAAGTACGCGAGATGCCTGATCTAAATGATCAAAGGGATTATCGAAAATAATGAAATCGGGTTTTTGATTGATACAGTATTTTAGAAATTCTTTTTTGCGTTCGCCTGACGAAAAAGTTCTCAATTGTCTGTGAGATTGCGGAGAGGCTTCTACGATGTCGTATTGGTATTCTTTTTCGATGAATTTCTCTATGGCAATGTCTGAAAACAGAATGCCTTTTTGGTTGTTAAAAACGGCTAATTCTCCTTTGGCTTCGCCGGAAAGCAAAGTATCTATAAAGGCTTTTTTGTTTACCTGATTTGATAAAAGTATATCCCAGTGTTGCATTTTGTATTTGTATTTTAAACTGTTGTCTGTATTCTTAACACATAGAAACATAGCTTTTGTAATGTAAGAATAGGCGTTTCACTTATTTAAACAAACATAGCTATGTGTTAGAAACATGTTTCTTTTTGTATTCTTTTTTTACACATATAAAATCTATGTTTCTATGTGTTAAATATTAAAGCCAATGCTTTATTTAGTTGCTAATTCGCGATCATTTCTGGACCATTCGCTCCAGGATCCTACGTATAGTTTAGGAATTGGAAGTCCTGCATAATCCATCGCGAGTAACGTATGGCAGGCTGTAACTCCAGAACCGCAATGCACGATTATATTTTCAGGCTTTTTGTCGCCTATAATTTCAGTATATTTTTTTGCTAAAACTTCGGCTGGTTTATAAAATCCATCTTCGTTTAAGTTTTCGCTAAACGGAACATTGATAGCGCCCGGAATATGTCCTGCGATTAAATCCAGCGGTTCTGTAAGGCCATCAAAACGGTTTTTATCTCTTACATCAATTACAATATTTTCTATGTTATTTCGCGCTATTTCGACTTCTTCAATATCGGCCTGAGCCAAATTCCATTTAGCAATTGGATAGTTTTCGGTTGGTTCAAAAGTTTCAATAGCTGAACTTACAGGATAGCCTACTTTTACTGCGGTTTGTAAACCTCCATTGAGAACCTGAACTTTTTTATGTTGAATGGCGCGTAACATCCACCAAAATCTTGCTGCTGCATTCGATCCGTTTTTATCGTCGTAAATGATCACATGGCTCGAAGGCAAAATACCAAGTTTAGAAAGTACCTGAGAGAATTTTTCTAAAGAAGGCAAAGGATGTCTGCCTCCGTTTGCCGGATTATCGACGGTTGCTAAATCTTGATTTAAATCGACATAACGAGCACCTTTAAGATGTTCTTTTTGATAATTTTCCTGAGCATTTATTCCGGCTCTGGCATCGATTAAAATAACTTCAGACGAATTTTTAATGTTTAAAAGTTCGTCGGGATTTATAATGGGAGAAAGTTTAGCTGACATGTTGATTTATTTACTTTTTGTTCTTGTAATATTTATTTTTAATCTGAGATTAATCGGCGAAAGCCTGACTATAAAAAATAAAAAAAGTATTGTTTGTTTTGTTGTATTGCAAACATTCCCAATTACTATACACCGGGCTTGTAGAAATGCAAAGCGTGTTGGCTAAATTTTTTCGTGAAGCATTTTTTGCAAAACATCCTTCCTTTAGCACAAAACTGTCATCTTTTGATATGTCAGTAATTTTTAAAGGAAGATCTTCTAAATAATATTGAGGGTTTATTTTAAGTGCACCTTCGTTCATAATCAAATGTTCGATTGCAAATTGATAATCAAGGGTTCCCAAGGAATAACTTCCGCAATCTGCATTTTCTAATCTGTTTTCTACCTTTATATCTTTAAAAAGTTCAGCGTATTGGCTGGTTTTATCATTATAAAGTAAAATTTTAGTTTTAATGTTTTCTTTGTCATAAACAATAAAAACATAATCGTTGTTGCTTTCCTGAAATAGATTGCCTTTTGCAAAACAAAGTAATTCATAATTAGAATTTGTGTTGAAAAAAAGCTGTTGTTTTTCGTTTAACTTTACTATTGATTTACTACTCATTTCAGAAAAAAGCTGTTCTTGTGAAAGTTTTTTTAATTTTTCTTTATCTCCTTTTATTCTGTCTGCAAATTTTGAATCATCAAAAACTGATATTTGATAATGAACTGCATCGGCTGTTTTAGTTGTTGAAGTAGTATCGTTTACCGTTTCTTTTTTAGTATTATTTACAGTTTTTGTTTTATTCTCTTCTTGTTTTGAGTTGCAAGAGAGTGCTAAAAGTGTAAAAAAAACGAAGACAATTTTATTTTTCATTAAATGATATTTTCCTTGTATTAGTTTTATTTAATTGCTCTATTTTGATTGCTTTTTAGAGCTACCTAACCAAAGTAATCCGTTTAAGATTAATTGGCTTTGTTCTTTATTTTCAAAAGTATACGAAAGCGTTTTATTGGTTCCGTGTTCGTAATCGATATCATTGTGCCCCATATTTACATAAAGCATTTTATAGTTTTTATTGGTCCAGACTACGGGATAATCACCTTCATGCCAAATTTCGTTTTGTTTTGGACCTGTTCCTAACGGAAAGCTGCTTTGGTCGATCGCAACAAGGATTTTGATATCCGGATTTTTTCTTAAATCATTGCTCCATCTGTACCATTCGTTTGGTGCTGATTTGAATGTTTTAGGAATGTTTTTAGTTGCAGGATGCTGATTTTCGATTCGTAAAACTGCCGATGTTGGCCGCCATGTATTGCTGCCGTATTCGCCTGATCCTAAAAAAGTATTGTGGTACCAATTCCAGTTTTGAGGATAAGTAGAATCGTTTAGCGCAAATGCCGAAAAATGGAATCCTATAAAACCGCCGCCATTCTCCATATATTTCTGGAAAGCGTCGCGCTGACTTGTTGTTTCGGGTCTTGTATCTAAAAATAAAACGATTTGGTATTTCGATAAAAACTGGGCGTTTAAATTATCCCAATTGCTGGTTGAATCGTACTCGAAATGATTTTGTTGGGCTACTTTAGCAAACCATTTATTGGCTTCATGTACAAAACTGATATGTGCCTGATCATTTTTGGCGGTATAAAAAGCTATTACTTTAAATTTAGGATTTGCTTTTTTATGCTGGGCAAAACCTATAAAGCAAATAGACAACAGCGCAATCAGAATAATTCTTTTGGACATGAAGTTTGATTTAGATTATGTTTAACCAGGGATTTTTTCGATCAGTATTTCATTATCAGCTTTGTCGAAATAGGTGCAAGTCATTTCGATAATATCGACACGCCATTTGGCAATTCCGGATTGAGCGGCATGATTGCAGAACGTTAAATAATCGGTCTGACCGTCCTGATGCATTACCAGAAATTCGATAAAACGTTCTTTATTGGCCACGGGAGCGACCTGAATTTCAGGATATTTTTCTTCAGCCGAAACTTTGTAATTATTTACTCCGTAATATTCCACATTTCCGTTATTGACAAAGGTATCATATCCCTTTACACCCAAAATAATCAGGTCTTGTATATAATTTGGAAAATCTGCACCGCTTTGTACTTTGGCATGTGCTTCCTTTATTTGTTCGATTGTAAACATGTGTTTTAGTTTTTAAGTTAGGGTTTGCTACGAATTTCACGAATAAGCACTATTTTTTCTTTGTAATGCTTTTAAAATATTAATTTGTTAATTCTTGAAATTCGTAGCAAAAAAAATTATTGTTTCAAAAATACGATTAATGGTTTTATAAATTGGTCGAAAGATTCAATATGCGGTAAATGTCCGGTGTTGGGTACTTCGACTAGTTTTGCATTTGGGATTGCTTTTTGTGTTTTTTTGCCCAATTCGAGATAATTGCCCATTGTTTTTCTGACTTCTTCAGATACCAAAGGTTTTCCTATGGCTGTTTTGTCTCTTGTCCCGATGATTAGAAGCGTTGGACTTTTGATGTTTTTGAATTCGTATAAAACAGGTTGCGTAAAAATCATATCATACATCAAAGCCGAATTCCAGGCCACTCTTGCATAATCGGGAGCTGTAGTCCATCCGGCGCCAAGTTCAGCCCATTTTTGGAAATCAGCATTCCATTTTCCATCATAATAATTCGCCATTTGATAGCTTTTTATATTCTGATAGCTTTGTTTTAATTCTGATTCGTACCACCAATCTACAGGTTTATAAGGCACCACTAGTTTCCAGTCTTCCAGACCAATTGGATTTTCAAGAACTAATTTTTCAGTGGTTTCTGGATACATTAAAGCAAATCTTGTCGCCAGCATTCCGCCCATAGAATGTCCTAGAATTGTTGCTTTTTTGATTCCTAAATGATCGAGTAACTTTTTGGTATTCTCGGCCAATTGCTGAAAAGTATATTGAAAATTATCCGGTTTAGATGATTTTCCAAAACCTATTTGGTCTGGAACAATAACTCTAAAACCTTCTTTTATCAGGGCTTTTATGGTCGATTCCCAATATGCTCCATTGAAGTTTTTACCGTGCAGCAAAACAATGGTTTTGTTGTTGTAATTATTAGGTTTGACATCCATATATGCCATTTTAAGATACTGGCGCTGATTGCTCAATTCTAAAAATTGTACAGGAAATGGGTATTCGTAATTGGTTAAATTAATATCTAAGGCCTTAATGTTTTCCTGCTGCGAAAAACAAAAAAAGGGAAGAAGAAGCAGAATCAGTTTTATATTTTTCATTTTTTGAATTATTTCGTTTTGGAGTATTTATAAAATTAAAGTTAACCATTTTAAATTCAAAAAATAAAATCTTAAAGTTATCAGAAAATAAAAGACAAGAAATTATGACTCGTTTTTGTTATTTTTTAAAGTAACTACTTGTTGCGGATAAGGAATATCAATACCGGCCTCATCAAAACGTTTCTTGATGCTTTGCAGTAAATCGCAATACATGACAAATGCATCTGTTGAGTTTTTTGCCCAAGCCCAGGCTTTTAGTGTTACGCTTGAATCTGCCAATGCCACAACGCGGGCTGTAACCAATTGCTTTTTTTGTTTTTTATCGTCTGCAGTTCTGTTATCTATAAATAGCGGATGTTTTGCCACTTCTTCTTTCATAATTTCCAGTGCTTTTTCGATATCAGATTCGTAGCCAACGCCAATTTCGATTATTTTGCAGGATTTGGTGTCATGCATATTGGTATTCACAATAATCTGATTGCTAATAATAGAATTAGGAATTATAATTCGGTTGTTTTCGGCATCTTTGAGAACTACTTGCCTCAAATTAATATCCTCAACGGTACCTACAAAATTGTTGATGGTGATTTTATCGTTGATTCGGAAGGGTTTAAAAATTACCAGAAAAATTCCGCTTACGATATTACTCAAAGCTTGTTGAGAAGCTAAACCAGCTACTAATGAAATCACTCCGGCCCCAGCTAAAAAAGAATGTCCGATAATTTTAAATTCGGGAATTTGTATTAAAGCAAAGGCGAATCCTAAAATATAGATTACGGTTATGATCAGGTGTTTTAAAAATCTAAATCCGGTTGCATCATATTCTTTATCAGTTAATTTGCGGTACAAAAAATAACGAAGTACTTTGTCTGTAACAGCGCCCAAAACAATTGTTACAACTCCAATTATAGCGATAATGATAATTATTCGGAAGTCTTTTACGTAATCGATCATGAGTTTTGAATTTTAAAAAATCCAAAAAACATATATTTAAAAATATAGTTTTTTGGATTTCATAAAGTTAAGAAAAATGAGGTTTGTTTTATAAACCAACGAAATCGTCACTTTTAGGGAAAATGCTCAAAGCTTGAATAGCAATTTCAGGTGTTGGAGAAGCTAATTTACGAAGTTTGGTATCCATCCAGGCACCATCAACGGTAATCACGGCGCAAAGTGTATCATCTTCTCTCCTGAATTCGTGAACGATGGACCAGCGTGAAGCATCGGCTTTCATTTTTGATGTTTTGGTGTGAAGGAATATTTTATCAGAAAGTTTTAATTCTTTTCTAAAAACACATTCTTCTCTAAATAAAACAGGACCAAAGCCTTGTGTTTGCATGACTTTAAGAGTTAAACCCAGTTCTTCAAGGATTTCGATACGATGTTGTGCTCCAAAATCGTAATAAGCACTATGACGAACGTGAAAATTAGGGTCAAGATCAGACCAGCGAAAAGATATTTCTTTAATAAATGAAGCCATTTTATAATTGTATTTTAATGAAAATCGAAATTACAAATAAAATAGGAAACTGTTTCTTAGAAAATCTTAAAGTATATAATCTATTTTTTATCCCGATTATTTTTGGTTAGCTTTTTTGTTATAAAATTTCAAGATTGTCCCATTCATATTCGATTTTGTTTAATCTCATATAGTAGGGAACAAGTAATAGAATTTCTAAGCGAAACATAAAATGACCATTATTGACAAAGGGCAGTGCAAACATTGAAACTATGCAGATCACTACTCCGCAAATAGCGTCAATTTTACCAATTGAGATTGCATTGGGTTTTTCGAACCAAAGAGAATAAGCCGCAAAACCTTTGAATATCATAATGGCAATAATAAATGCTCCTATTCCTGAAAAAGCAGTATTGCTGGAAAAACCGTAAAGAGAAAGATTTACGTTTGGGATAAAAAGATTGATAACGAGAGATGCAATAGCGCAAAGTCCCATTATCATGAAAATCCAACAAAAAGTTTTAATCCACCACGGTAAAAGTTTTCTTCTAATAACCGGTGCTTTGTCAAATTCGTCAAAATGGCTTTCTAATTCTGGGTTCATGGTATTATTTTGGGGATTTTTTATTGTGTTTTTAATTATATAACCTGCGTAAGGATCAGAATTAGAATAGTAATTTGTACTCCCAGAATGATCCAAAAAAAGTTTCTGCTGGGTTGCGAAACATTTTTTAATCCTGTGATGATTTTGTCTTTAATAATTTCTGAAAAGCTTACATTTTCATCTTTAAAATCAACTTCGTCCAGGCTTATTTTTTTAAGTCCATAAATCAATATTTTTTTTACCCATTTGTTTTCATCAGAATCCCTAAACGCTTGAATTAATTTTAATTGCAGCATAGCTTTATCGGCTCCTGATTTTAATAACTCCGGTTGTTTTGATTTGATTCTGTCGATCACTTTGTCGATTACAGGGAAAAGTAAAACTTCGCCTTTGTCTGATATCAACTTATTGATGATTTTTGACATTATATATTTATTGCCAAGAGAAAATAAAAGAAATGGACCTACAAGTAAGGTGATTAATGTTAAGCCAAAACCAATTGGGCGTAAAGCAAATAATACCAATACAATGGCTGATCCGTTTATGTGTCCCATTTTTGCACCTGATTGATAAATGATAGTGCAAATGGTAGATATTCCAATTATGGCATATAAGAATTGTCCGAGAATATTTATTTTAAAAAAGCTAAATGTTGCGCTGCTGAACAATTTGGCGGTATATTTTAAATGATCATTCATTAATGTGGTGGTTGGTTTAGTTAAATTAGATGATTTTTAGAGTAGTAAAAATATCGAAAAAACATTACAAATGTTAAATGTTTCTATTTATACTTCGAATAAAATGTTTGTTTAAGTTTGTGTGTTGTAAATCAGTAGATTAAGATTGTAATTCGTCCTCTTTTGTACCTTCTAATTTTTTTACAATAAAAGGTAAAGTAAGGCCCTGACCAATAAGAGTAAGTAAAACAACAGCTACAGAAATAAATATAATAACGGTTCGTTCCGGAAAAGGAGTTCCATCTTCGAGTTCTTTAGGAATACCAATAGCAATAGCCAGAGAAACGATTCCGCGCATTCCTGACCAACTGATAATAATACTGTTATTGAAGTCTAAAAGGGCGTGCTCGCTTACTTTTCTTGTTCTTTTAGTGTTGTGAAAAGCTTTTTGAAGATTGATTTTCTGCAAAAAGATCCTCGCCATTCTAATCAATAAAGCGACGATAGTGATAATAGCTGCATATCCAATGTAAGGCAAAATCATATCGTTGTCGATGCCTTTTAGGATATAACGAAAATTAAGTCCTATTAAGATAAAGATGAGTCCGTTGAGTATAAAAATAATAATATCCCAAAGGCTTCTGGATTGATTTTTTAAACTTTCAGGGAATATTTTTTTACTGAAACGAGCAATGGTTAATCCTAAAACAACAACAGCGATTACTCCTGAAACTTCTAAATGTTCTGCGATAAGATAGGTTACAAAAGGCATTAAAAGCATAAAGCTAATGGTAACTTCTACGTTTTTTTTGTGCACTTTACTTAATATGAAAGCCAGGATTTTTGCCATTACAAAACCTACCAGAAAACCGCCTCCAAGCAATAGCACAAAATGTAAAGCAGCTTTCCAGATAATAAAAGCAGATCCCATTACGGCGGCCACAGCAAAACGATATGCCACAAGTGCCGATGCATCGTTGATAAGACTTTCGCCTTCGAGAATTGTTAGGGTTTTATGAGATAAATTTAATCCTTTTGTAATGCTTATTGCCGCTACAGCATCAGTAGCAGAAAGTATAGAACCTAACACAAATGCCAGCGGCCAGGTCATTCCGGGAATCATATAACGGGCTACTACTGCAATGCCTATTGTGGTCAGAAAAACTAATGATATAGCTAAAGTGCTAATGGTGTTAATATTCGTTTTGAAGTCTTTAGGCGAAATATTAAAAGAAGCATCGTATAATAATGGCGGAAGAAATAGCAGAAATATAATTTCAGGATTGATTTCGATTTCGCCCATTGACGGAATAAAACCAATTGCAATTCCGGCGATAACAAGTAATATAGGGTAAGGTAATTTTATTTTATGCGCAAAAGCTGAAAGACCGATTAAGATGGTGAGGATAAAAATAATAATGCTGTAGTTTTCCATTATGGATTAATTTTCATTGAGTTGTTTCTTGTTTTAGAGGTTTTCAATCAGTAGATTGGATTGTTTTAAGTTTGTAATCTTTATGAGCAGTTTAGTTAGGATATGCATACTGTTTTGGTTCTTTTAATTCAATTTACTGTCAAAAGCGCTAAAGTTATCGATTTTCGGCAATGGTTTTACCTGGTTTTTTTTTGATGTCTTTTTGATGATTTTTTCAGAACCCAGCGCTTTTGTTATTTCAGTTCTTTGTCCTGTTACTAAATTGAAATCCGTTTCGGTAGTTAAATTTTGGCCATCCCAAACAACATTTGATATTTTTTGTAATTCAAAATAGCCATTTTTAAATTTGAATATGTGCGAAAAGTGGTTATTACCGATTTCAGAATATAAAGACAAACTACCATCTTCAATAGTTACATCAGGAATTTGATTGCCACCATATTTTCGGTTTGGATATTGAGCTTCCATTAATTTTTTTGTAGCGACTTTTAATTTATATTTTCCGTTTTTTTCTAAAAAATAGATTTCCAGTTTTAAAGGTTGTGTTTTGTCTATCGTATCCATTTTCACAAACACTTTATCTGCTAAGCCGTCATTGTTTAAATCGCCTTCTTCGGTTCTGATTACGACATTAAAATTGTCTTTTATTTTCTGTACTTGTGCGTAAATACTAATTTGGGTGAGAACAAAAAATAGTAAGAGTATCTTTTTCATTTTAGATTATCAATTAGGTTTATTTTGTTGATGATTATTTTATTCTGTTTTACATTGATTGATAATTGTATCTGTTTTCATTTCCTGTCCGTTTTGAAAATATTTTAAAACGCCAAAATATTTGATGGTGTCATTCTTGCAAAATTCAATATAAAATCTCGCAATTCTATATTCATAATAATGCTCAAGAAGCTCACTACTAAATCCTCCGGGATCTTCTTCATTGTTTATAAAATGTTCAGTTCCGGCCTCTCCAAAAGGATTTGTTCCCCAACCTTTATAATATCTATAAAAACTTAAGGAATAATACAGATCAGTTCTTGAAGCTGATTCAGAATTGTATTGATACTTATGCTTGTACTTATTTTCTTTACCAATAAATTCAGCATTCATTTTTTGAACAACCATGTTTTTTATTACTGCATTTAATGAGTCTTGGTTATTAATTTGGTTTTTGACAATATATAAGTGTGGATAAACCTTTGATTGAATGAATTCCATTTTTGTAAAAAAAATTGAATCAATAATATTTATTGAGATTAATATTCCTATAATTCCAAAAGCCCATTGAATTCTTTTCTTCTTTTTACTTATCCATTTGATTAGTACATATAAAAGATAAAAGAAGAGAGCAAAGAATAGTAAAAGAATAATTATCATAATTTGTGTTTGTATTTTTATATTGATGTTGGGTGATTTTGTAAAATTATCAACCAACTCAAAAATATCGAAAGATGTAGGTTTTATTGAAATTGAATGGTTTTTGTTCTTGTTTAAATAGAAACGCTGGGAATTTAATTTGGTTTCGTTATGCTTTCAATTGTTGGTACAGATAATGCTTTGTCTATGTAATGATCGTATTTTAAAGCGTAGTATTTCTTTCCGTCAAATTGTATTAAGCCGTTAAGATAAATATTCTCACCAGAATATGAACTTGTTGGCAGTTGATAACGTGTGTTTCGTTTACTATGCTTGAATTTATAAATTGGCAATGTTGAGATAAAATTTTTATAAGTAAATTCAGTTGGCAAAAAATAGATTATAGTTGAGAATTCCCCACCTTCTTTATCTGTCATCAATGTTAATTCCACTATTTCTTTTGTTTCTGGATTATTGAATGTAAATTTCTTGTGATGGGTCGATATCGAATCATTTAGTAATTTAAAACCTTTTGATGATAATTGTTTGTGCTCAACAGGGTTAGAATAATTAACTATTTTTCTAAAATCAGCTATTTTTAAAGTCTGTGCACAAGATTGGTTTACAAACAGTATTACTACTAAAATATAAAGGTTACCTAAATTCATATCTTTCTCGTTCTTGTTATTATTTGATGCTTTATGATTTTCGTTGCAATTTCCAAATCAATTGCTGAAATTTTAACTTAATAGAAAAACAAATTAGCTATCAGAATCTCTAGTTAAAATAGTAATTTTAAAAGTGAGCATAATCCTTTGTTTTTGTTAGTTCTGACCACCAACAATTAAACTTTCCGGATCGTTGTCTGTGATTTCATCTACTGAAAAATATTTTTCAGTTTCCCAGCCTAAAGTTTGAAAACCTTCGTTGGCAACATAAGCGTTTACATTGTAGTAGTTTCCGGATTTGTCTGTTTGAATATATGCTTTCATTGAATGTTTTATGGTTAAAAGTTAAGATGGAGTGGGTTATTATTTTAATATTTTTTCAAATATAAACTTTTTCTTATAAATATTTTGATGGGTTTAAAATTACGAATTTCAGAATCTTAATGTAGTTAGGGTAGAAGGGAAGTTTAAACAATATTTTTAGTTATTGATGTGACATTAAATATAATTTTTAAAACAATTGCCCTAGCCCCGAAGAAGCGGCATCTTTTTGTGTCCGCCGCGGCGGACATAAAAGATATAGCGGATAGCGGGAATAGCTCCTGATAATGACACGTAAAGTGCTGATATGCCACGAATGTCAGGTTTTAAAAATGTCATGTTGTCAGATTGTTTTTCATGTGCCGACAGGAAAACTGACAATTTACTTTGGTTTTTTATATTGGCACAAAGATTGACTTATGCCACCTGAGTTATAAATTAGTATATCAAAATTAAATATATAAAAAATGGGTAAAATAATCGGAATTGACTTAGGTACGACGAACTCTTGTGTTTCTGTAATGGAAGGTAACGAAGCAGTTGTTATTCCTAACGCAGAAGGAAAAAGAACAACGCCATCTATCATCGCTTTTGTTGAAGGTGGAGAAATTAAAGTGGGTGATCCTGCAAAAAGACAAGCGGTAACGAATCCTACAAAAACGATTGCTTCTATTAAACGTTTTATGGGACACACTTTTGCTGAAACTCAGGAAGAGGCAAAAAGAGTTCCTTACAGTGTTGTAAAAGGTGACAACAATACTCCACGTGTGGATATTGACGGTCGTTTATACACTGCTCAAGAATTGTCTGCAATGACACTTCAAAAAATGAAAAAAACTGCTGAAGACTATTTAGGTCAAACTGTAACTGAAGCGGTTATTACTGTTCCTGCTTACTTTAACGATGCACAACGTCAGGCTACTAAAGAAGCTGGTGAAATTGCTGGTCTTAAAGTTATGCGTATCATCAATGAGCCAACTGCAGCTGCACTTGCTTACGGATTAGATAAAAAAGGAACTGATCAAAAAATTGCTGTTTACGATTTAGGTGGTGGTACTTTTGATATCTCTGTTCTTGAATTAGGAGACGGTGTATTTGAAGTATTATCTACAAATGGTGATACTCACTTAGGTGGTGATGATTTTGACCAGGTTATTATTGACTGGTTAGCTGACGATTTCAAATCTGAAGAAGGTATTGATTTACGTTTAGATCCAATGTCATTACAACGTTTGAAAGAGGCTGCAGAGAAAGCTAAGATTGAATTATCATCTTCTGCTGAAACTGAAATCAACTTACCTTACGTAACGGCTACTGCTTCTGGACCAAAACACTTAGTGAAAAAATTATCTAGAGCACAGTTCGAAAAATTATCTGATACTTTGGTAAAACGTTCTATGGAGCCAGTTGCTAAAGCATTAAAAGATGCAGGTTTATCTACATCTGATATCGACGAAGTAATCCTTGTTGGAGGTTCTACTCGTATGCCAAGAATTGCTGACGAAGTAGAGAAATTCTTTGGTAAAAAAGCGTCTAAAGGTGTTAACCCTGATGAGGTTGTTGCTATTGGAGCAGCTATTCAAGGTGGAGTTTTATCTGGAGATGTAAAAGATGTATTGTTACTTGACGTAACGCCTCTTTCTTTAGGTATCGAAACTATGGGTGGTGTATTGACTAAATTAATTGAGTCTAACACAACTATTCCAACTAAAAAATCTCAAGTATTCTCTACTGCTGCTGATTCTCAGCCATCTGTTGAAATTCACGTATTGCAAGGAGAAAGAGCGATGGCTGCTGATAACAAAACTATCGGTCGTTTCCACTTAGATGGTATTCCACCAGCACCAAGAGGAGTTCCTCAAATCGAGGTTACTTTTGATATTGATGCAAATGGTATTATCAAAGTTTCTGCGACTGATAAAGGAACTGGAAAATCTCACGATATCCGTATCGAAGCTTCTTCTGGATTAACAGCTGAAGAAATCGAAAAAATGAAAAAAGATGCTGAAGCTAACGCTGATGCTGACAAAATAGCGAAAGAAAGAGCTGAGAAATTAAACGAAGCTGACAGCATGATTTTCCAAACAGAAAGTCAATTGAAAGAGTTAGGAAGCAAATTAGCTGACGACCACAAAGTTGCTGTAGAGTACGCTTTAACTGAATTGAGAATGGCTCACCAATCTCAAGATATTCCAGCTATTCAAACGGCTCTTGACAACATCAATGCAGCTTGGAAAACAGCTACAGAAGCTATGTATGCTCAAGGTGAACAAGGTCAACAAGCAGCTCCACAACAAGAGCAATCGCAAGGTGACAATGTTGAAGACGTTGAATTCGAAGAAGTAAAATAATTCTTCTTTTATGATAATGAAAAGCCGAATCAGAAATGATTCGGCTTTTTTTATGTCTTGTTGTTGCGTATTAAACCTGTCCGGTTTGCTTTGCTTATGTATTGCGGAAATAAAATGCTGACTTATTTTAGAATGTGTTAACTTATACGGTTTGAATGGTGTTGTTTTATCATTGGATTTCATTGTTTTACGTTTACGTCTTAAAACCTGTCGGGTTTGCTTAACAGATGTAAATCGTGTTTTTGAGGCATATTAAATTCTAAAGCTGTTTAAAACCTGTTGGGTTTTCTATTCGTTATAAATTCAGAAAATTTTCTAAAGAGTCAAAGATTTCTTTTTTATTATGAAAAGTCTTTAGATCTTCAATGTTATTAAATAATGAAATGACTTTTTTGCGTTTTAATTTTGTTGGTTTTTCTGAAACACAAGTTAAGTAAGAACTCCAGGGGTATTCTATTGGGTGTTCACAAAAAGCCATGATTTACGGGGTTGTAATGAATATACTTTATAACCGATTGTAAGTAGGCGTCGTTATGTATTCGCTTTCTTTTAAAAGGCCTTTCAAATAATGCTCCATGGCGATTGTAACCTTTATTAATTGCTTTTGTATAAGCATTAAATAAGTTGCCAAATGATTGGTGAGGAATAATTTTTTTGAACTCATTTTGATTGTTGTTTTCGTGAATTTCTTCTAAAGTTTTAATTAGTACTAATAAATGAAAATGATTTTTTAGTAAACACCAGGCCAATGTTTCAGCAATCGGATTAATATGTTTGTTATATAAGTTCAGGAAATATTCATGATTTCGATTTTCCTTAAAAATGTTTTCGCTATTAATTCCTCTATTGGAGATGTGATAATAGTTTCCAAATTCTAGAGATTCAATTGTTTGCATAAACTAATTTATTCGTTGACCAACCCGACAGTTTTTTAAAACATGTTGGGTTTAATTTTAAGTAATATAAATATTACAAAATAAATAATTTGGTTATGTATTTTTTACACCTAAATGATAAATGTCATTTACGGTTCGAATTCTTTTTCGTAATATTACTATGTAAATATTTTTGCATGAGAAAGATCAAATACAAGAAAGGACGTAAGCTGCAACACATTACTTTAGAGTATACTGGCACACAAAAAGAGCATAAAACCGAGATGCAACTTTTTGTATATGATGATGCAGATGTTATCGAATATGAAAAACTCAGCGTCTTAGCATTAAATACTTGTATTGATTATACCAAAAATAACTGGCTGAACATTCACGGCTTAAATGATATTAATTTAATTAAAACGATTGGAGCTCATTTTAAGCTGGATGATTTTTTATTAGCCGATATTTTAAATACTACCAAAAGAACCAAGCTCGAGGAACAAAAAGATGTTTTGTTTTTTAATATAAAATCACTTTTACCATCTGAATATTCAGATAATATTAGCGTTGAGCAAATTAGCTTTATTCTAAAAGATGGAATTTTGATTTCGTTTCAGGAAAAAAGAAGTGATTTTTTTACCCATATTCGGGAACGTCTTCGTACTCATGCAGGCATTGTAAGAACTAAAAAAGTCGATTATTTACTCTATTTGTTATTAGATGCCGTAATGGAGAATTTTTACATTACGATTGAAGACGAAGAGGATAAGATCGAAGAATTAATCAATCTGACAAAAAAAGGCGCTGATCCTATTATTCTGGAAAAGATTGAAAACCATCGTGATAATTTTAATTTTTTAAAACGTTCTATTATTCCGTTAAGGGATTCTTTGTATTATTTGAAAACGATTAAAGACGATGATACCTATAATGGAATTGAAAAAGAAACGTTTAGTTTTTTCATCCGTTTGCATCAAAAAAGCTTAGAACTTTTAGAGCAAATTGACTCGGATATGAGTTCATTAGAAAGTGCTTCTAATTTTTATTTTTCAGAGCAAAGCCGAAAAATGAATGAAATCATGAAAACACTTACCATTATTTCGGCCATATTTATTCCGCTAACTTTTATAGTTGGGGTATATGGAATGAACTTCGAATACATGCCGGAATTAAAAGCTAAAAACGGATATTTTATAGTCATGGGAGCAATGTTTTTATTGGTTGTTGCCTTGATTATCTATTTTAAAAAAAGACGCTGGTTTTAGCGTTTATATAATAAATTAAAACATTTGATAAGTTTCAAAATATAAAATTATGAGTAAAGCAGTATATATAGCCACAAGCGACCACAATAGTGGGAAGTCAATTATTACACTCGGTTTGATGAGTATCTTAATTGGTAAAACGGCCAAAGTAGGTTATTTTAGACCCATTGTAGAGGATTTTATTGATGGAGAATTAGACAATCATATCGAAACAGTTTTGTCATATTTTAATCTGGATATTAAGTTTGAAGATGCTTATGCCATAACCAAAAGCAAACTGATCAAGAAGAAAAATAAAGGCAAAATTGGAGAAGTTCTCGACTTAATTATCGAAAAGTATAAAAAACTCGAAGAGCGTTTTGATTTTGTTTTGGTAGAAGGAACAAGCTTTACGGGTGAAGGAACTTCGATAGAATTAGACTTGAATGTTTTAATTGCAAAAAACCTTGGAATACCAACTATTATCATGGGATCCGGAGTTGGAAAGACTTTAGAAGAATTAGTCGACAGTCTTTATTTGGTTTATGATTCTTTTAAAGTAAAAGAGGTTGAAGTTTTATCTGTAATTGCAAATAAAGTACAACTTGAAAATATAGAACTAGTTACGCAGGGATTAAAGAAAAGCTTACCAGAGAATGTTTTAATCAATACAATTCCGTTGATTTCAAGTTTGAATAATCCAACAATGCAGGAAATTGTCAATCAGCTTGATGCCAAAGTATTGTTTGGAAGTGCTTATTTAAACAACGAGATCGGGCACTTTAGCGTTGGTGCGATGCAATTGCATAATTACTTGGTTCACTTGCATGATAATGCCCTTGTAATTACGCCGGGAGACCGTTCAGATATTATTCTGGGGGCTTTACAGGCCAATGAATCGGCTAACTATCCAACAATTTCAGGAATTATCCTAACAGGAAATATTGTTCCGGAAGAAAGCATTTTAAAACTAATCGAAGGACTTTCTGCCATCGTTCCTATTATTGCTGTTGATGGCGGTACTTATCATATTACAAATAAAATCGGGGCAATTAGATCAGAGATTTACGCCAATAATACACATAAAATCGAGACCTCGATAACTACTTTTGAAAAGTATGTTGAAGTTGAAACTTTGTCTGAAAGGTTAATCACTTTTATACCGGAAGGAATGACGCCAAAAATGTTCCAGTATAATATGGTAAAAAGGGCCAAACAGCATCGTAAACATATTGTTTTACCTGAAGGATATGATGACCGAATTATCATTGCAGCTTCAAGATTACTAGATATGGATGTAGTGGATATTTCGATTATTGGAGATAAAAAACATATTGAAAATAGGGTTGCCGAGTTAGGAATTCCATTTGATTTTTCGAAAGTAAATATCATCAACCCAAAAGAATCTGAACTTTATGAAGATTATGCTAATACTTATTATGAGCTTAGAAAAGCGAAGAATGTAAGTATTACTATGGCAAGAGATTTAATGGAAGATGTATCTTATTTTGGCACCATGATGGTATATAAAGGTCATGCTGACGGAATGGTTTCGGGAGCTGCACATACAACACAACACACCATTTTACCAGCCTTACAGTTCATTAAAACAAAACCAAATTCATCTGTAGTTTCATCTGTATTTTTTATGTGTTTAGAAGACAGGGTTTCTGTTTTTGGGGATTGTGCTATTAACCCAAACCCAACAGCAGAACAATTGGCAGAAATTGCTATTTCATCTGCAGAATCAAGCTCCGCTTTTGGAATAGAGCCTAAAATTGCCATGCTTTCTTATTCATCTGGTTCATCAGGAAAAGGTGATGAGGTAGATAAAGTGAGAACTGCGACTGAAATTGTAAAACAAAAGCGACCAGATCTAAAAATTGAAGGGCCGATTCAATACGATGCCGCGGTAGATCGCGCAGTAGGAAAAAGTAAAATGCCAGATTCTGAAGTAGCGGGGCAGGCGAGTGTACTTATTTTTCCGGATTTAAATACCGGAAACAATACCTATAAAGCAGTACAAAGAGAAACCGGAGCATTGGCTATTGGTCCAATGTTGCAAGGTTTAAACAAGCCCGTAAACGATTTAAGCCGTGGTTGCACTGTTGATGATATTATAAATACAGTAGTTATTACAGCGATTCAGGCGCAAGGGCTATAACTAAAAATCTGAAATTAAAAATTAAAAATCCTGAGCAAAAGACTTAGCCGCTTAGTGACTTAGGATCTTAGAAACTTTATAAAAAAAATGAAAATATTAATTATCAATTCAGGAAGTTCATCTATCAAATATCAATTAATGGTTATGCCAACAAACGAAGTAATTTGTTCGGGTATGATTGATAGAATTGGACTGGAAACTTCCAATATAACGTTTAAAACTTCTTTACATTCCTTAGAAGAATTGCTTCCAATCCCTAATCATAAAGTGGGATTGCAAAAAGTGGCTAATATGCTTTTAGATTCTGAAAAAGGAGTTATAAAATCCACTTCAGAAATTAGTGCAGTGGGGCATCGAGTAGTGCACGGAGGAAGTGATTTTAGTGATACTGTTAAAATTGATGAGAATGTAAAAGCTAAAATCAAACAGCTTTTTGAACTGGCACCATTGCATAATCCTGCCAATTTAGAAGGAATTAACGTTGCCGAAGAAATATTTAGTTCAGCAGAGCAAATTGCTGTTTTTGATACCGCTTTCCATCAAACAATGCCTGAAGTAGCATACAAGTACGCTATTCCAAATTATCTTTTGACAGAGAATAAAGTTAGGGTTTATGGTTTTCATGGAACAAGTCATAAATATGTGTCTGAAAAAGCAATTGACTTTTTAAAAGAGAACTCTAAAATTATCACAATTCATATTGGTAATGGCTGTAGTATGGCAGCAATTAAAGACGGAAAGTGTATTGATACGACAATGGGATTTTCGCCTTCTAATGGTTTAATAATGGGTACAAGAAGCGGTGATATAGACCAGTCGATAGTTTTTTATATGATTAAAAATTTAAGTTATACACCAGATGAAGTTAATGCGATTTTGTTAAAACAAAGCGGAATGCTTGGACTTACAGGGTATAGCGATTTACGTGATATTGAGTCAGAAGCAGCGAAAGGAAATAAAGATTGTAAGCTTGCTTTATTTATGAATGCGTATCGCATCAGAAAATATATTGGTTCTTATGCGGCGGCTTTAAATGGTTTAGACGCAATTATTTTTACCGCCGGAATTGGTGAAAATTCGTCTTACATGCGTCAATTGGTTTGTACGGATATGGATTATTTTGGAATTGAATTAGATGAGGATAAAAATCAAATCCGTTCTAAGGAAATTAGAGAAATTAATACAGCAGATTCAAAAACCAAAGTTTTGGTTATACCAACAGATGAGGAATATGAAATTGCAAATCAGGTATACCAATTGTTAAAGAACTAATTGTTTAGGAATCTAAATTACCTGAAATGATTATTATTACATTCATACTGTTTTTAATTTTTATGACCCTTTCATCCCTTCATTTTTATTGGGGTTTTGGTGGCAAATGGGGAAGTCGTGCAGTTGTGCCAACGAAAGAGAATGGAATACCGGTTTTTGTACCCAGAACAATTTTAACTTTTGTTGTTGCTGTTGGTTTACTGTGTTTTGGCTTATTTTATTTGATAAATTATGGCTTTATAGAAATGAGTTTTCCAATATGGTTAGATAAAACGGGATTTTGGATCATAGCCTCTATATTTATTTTAAGAGCTATTGGCGACTTCAACTATGTTGGTTTCTTTAAAAAACACAAAAGCTCTAAATTTGCCATTAATGATACAAAGTATTTTTCTCCTTTATGTTCGCTGATAGGGATTTTAACATTAGTATTAAAATTTTATAATTAAACGGGTTTATTCATATCTATAAAAAAGCTCCTCAATCGAGGAGCTTTTTTATGTTTTTCAATATTTGTCAGTATCTTTGAAGATAAAACCGAATATTTTGAAATCGATACTTTTAAAACTTCTTTTCTTCTTTTTCATTGCTTCACAAATACAAGCACAAGAATTACTTCCTTTTGTAGAAAATTATAATAAATCAAATTACCAGGGAGACAATCAAATTTGGAATGTCGCTCAGGGAAAAGATAATGCCATGTATTTTGCTAATAATCATTATTTATTGCGATACGATGGCGTGATGTGGGAAAAATATACTTTGCCAAATAAAACCATCATCCGTTCAATTATGATCGAAGGAGATAAAATATATTCGGGTTCTTATAAAGAATTTGGGTATTGGTATAGAAAAGAGGGCAAAATGCATTACGTTTCGATTACCAAAAATCTTCGTTTGTTTGATGAAAAAGACAATGAGGAAATCTGGAAAATTTTTAGATTTAACGGATCAATTTATTTTCAATCCTTTAATGATGTTTTTATTTATGATGGTAAACACATTGAGAAAATTAAGTTTCCTTTTTTAATATCCTATTGTTTCGTAGTTGATAATGATGTTTATGTGGCCTCAGTAGAAAAAGGGCTTTTTAAAATGAATGGTGCAGAAATTACCAATCCTAAAGGATGGAATGTCTTAAAGAAGACAGTAGTGCATGCCATCGAAAAATACCAAAACAAGACCTATATTTTTACCCAGAAAAAAGGAATATTTATAGTAGAAAAAGACGGTTTAAGACCCTGGAATAATCCTTTAAATGAAACTTTAAAAGCAGCTACGATTAATGTTGCTAAATTTATTAAAGGCAATAAATTGGTTATAGGAACAGGAAACAGAGGCCTTTTTATTTATGACTTCCCAACAAATACTTATAAAAATATCGATCGAAATAATGTCTTAATGAATAACTCTATTTTAAGCATTGGTTTTGATAAAGAAAATGATTTATGGCTGGGCTTAGATAACGGAATTGCACATGTAGAGGTAAATTCTCCAATCTCCTTTTTTTATGATAATTCAGGTCTTTTAGGGTCTGTTTATTCTGTAGCGACAACTAATAAAGGATATTTAATCGCGTCTAATCACGGAGTTTTTGAATTTGATTCAGGTAAATTTCATATGATGCCTAACACACAAGGGCAGGCCTGGAATATTACTAAAATTGATAATAAGTACGTTATTGGACATAATGATGGTACATTTTGTTATAATAGTGGAGCATTAGTAAAAACAAATAATGTTAGCGGTGGGTGGAATTTATCAAAGAGCATTATCAGCAACACCTATTTTCAGTCAACTTACAGCGGAGTTTTAGTTTATGATGATATTTCAAAATTAACTGAGACGAAAAAGATTGAAGACCTTTCGAAACCTATAAAATACGTAGCCCAAAATAAAAAGAATGAAATCTGGGCTGCAGATAATTATAGAGGATTATATCGCGTTTTATACGATGATAATTATAAGACCAAAAAAGTTGAAAATATTACCCAGCAAAGTAAAATAAATAATGATTTTGGGGTCAAGATTTTTGAGTTCAGAAACGAAATTCTTTTTCTAATTAATAATTCATGGTATACTTACAATTCTATAACCAATAAACTGGAGGAAAATGACTTGTTTAATGTTAACTTCAAAGATATAACTGACGTTGTTGGTATTGATGAAGATCATTTCATGGTACTTCAAAATGGAATCTTATATCATATCCAGGCCACAGGAAATAAATTTGTCTGGAATATTATCCAGGAGAAATATTATAAAGGGAAGTTGATAAATGATAATCTGAGAATTTTTAAAACAAATAATCATTATCTGTTAAATCTGGATGACGGATTTATTTCCCTTCAGCTCAAATATGAAAACAGACAAAATTCAGATGTTAAAATTGAAGCATTCAATGATGATAACCTGGTTTCTGATGATTCCACCATTAAATACAATACAGAACTGAAGATAAACGTAATATCAGGTATTTATGGTGCCAGTAAACCTAATTTGTTTTACAAGCTCAATGACAATAAAGATTTTGTCCAAATTTCTGATGGATTAATTGTATTGAATAATTTAAGTAGTGGTAATCATTCTATCATAGTTTACAAGCATAATGGTGCCAGTTATGAAAAAGTTTCAGATTTTGAATTTAACGTAGCAAAACCATGGTATTTTTCGATATGGATGGTGATGTTATATATACTCATAATAGGAGCAGTACTGTTTTTCTATTATAAATGGAATAAACTTCGTTATATGCAAAAATTAAGATTGCAGGCAGAAGAATTAAAACATCAAAGAGAAATTCTTGAAATGGAATTGAAAGCAGAGAATGAAATAAATATTCAGGAATACGAAAAACATATTTTAGAACTCGAATTGCAAACAAAATCATCAGAAGTTGCCGGTAAATCTTTGTCGATTGCAAAGCAAAGCGAGATGATTGAAAATATCCAAAGCATTCTGGATTCAGAAAAAGATTTCAATAAACTTAAGAGTGAAATCAGGAAGGCAATTAAAATAAACGAAGTCAATAAACACGAATGGGAAATTTTTGAGACAAATCTGAATCAAATCCATAATGAGTTTATTATAAATCTTTCTAAAAAGTTTCCAAATCTTACTCCAAAAGATATAAAATTGTGTGTTTACCTTAAAATGAATCTCTCTTCTAAAGAGATTGCGCCTATGATGAATATCTCTTTTAGAGGCGTAGAACTACACCGATACCGCTTAAGAAAGAAATTAAATCTCTCTCAGGAAGAAAACCTGTCAAAATTTTTATTAAGTCTGTAAGATTTGCATTTAAAATTTAAGGATCTTATATTTTTGCACATCATTTTTTATATAATTCTAATACATCATTACTACATCATAAGGTTATGTTAAGGAAATTAATTTAATATTTAAAGTGTTGTAAGTCATTAGTATATAATAATAATTTAACATAATGATGTAGCTATGTAGTAGTGGTATTTGATGTACTACAACGTTGTAATTGTTTAATTTGGCTCTACTAACTTAAACGATTACGAACTGTATGAAAAATTTTATTTTTAGCTTTTTAGCACTCTTGCTACTTCCGGCATATATGTCCGGTCAGGCAATTAAAGGAAAAGTAGTAGATAGTAGCGGAATGGGAGTTCCAGGAGCAGTTATTGCTTCCTCTGATGCTAAAGCAACTACTGACGCAGATTTTGACGGAAACTTTACAATCAATGCAAAACCAGGAGATATATTAAAAGTCTCAATGTTGGGTTTTGATGCAGTTTCTGTACCGGCAACCGCCACGCCAATGACAATTACATTAAAAGAAGCTGAAGATACAGCCTTGAAAGAAGTTGTCGTTATTGGTTATGGAACCAGAAAAAAAATTGATAATACATCTTCTGTAAGCTCAATTAAATCTGAAGAAATTACCAAAATGAAAGTAATGAATGCCTCGCAAGCTATACAAGGTAAAGCCGCTGGGGTTCAAGTATCTAGTTCTGATGCTCCGGGGAGTACACCATCAGTTGTTATCAGGGGAGCAGGAACGGCATTAGGAGGGAGAAATCCTCTGTATGTTGTAGATGGTATGCCTACTGAGAATATCAACAACATTAATACTAATGACATCACATCTTATGAAATCTTGAAAGATGCTTCATCATTAGCTATTTATGGAACAAGAGGTGCGAATGGTGTAATTATGATTACAACTAAAGCAGGAAAAGGAAAAATGAATGTTGAAGTTGAAAGTTTTACAGGTTTTAGAACTCCTCTAAAAAATGTAAAAATGGCAAACGCTGACGAATATGTTCGTTATAGCAATGCTGCTTTTAGCGGAGATTTCCCTGCAGGCAGATTTTCGACAAACCAACCGTATAATACAAATTGGTTTGATGCGATTACAAGAACAGGAACTTACAGTCAAAATAATATTGCTATTTCTGGATCTTCTGAAAACGTAAAATACTTTTTTAGTGTTGGAAATTACGAAGAAAAAGGAATCTTGAATGGATCTGATTACGGACGTACTACTATTAGAAATAATAATGAGTTTAAACTTTCAGAAAAAGTTAAAATAACTCAAAATTTAAGTGTAAGTACTGTAAAGAATACACCAATGCCCTTGAGCGCATTTACAAATGCTTACAGACAATCTCCACTTGTTCCTGTACGTTATGCTGACGGAAAATATGGTGTGCCATTTGTTTCAAATGGGGTTGTGGCTGAAACTGGTGCGTCATTTAACAATGTTGGAAATCCAGTAGCTCAATTAGATTACACAAATGAGAAACAACAGAGTGTTACTTTGCAGGGAGGTTTGAAATTAGATTATGATATTATCAAATCATTAAAATTCACTTCACAATTTAACGGAGAGTTTTATACTTACAAACAGTATAATTATGTTGATAATGTTGCACTTTGGTTATCGGCAGATCCTACTCGTGTACAATCAAAGTACCCTGGTGATTTGAACATAAACACTCTGACAAGAAGCAGAGACCAGTATTTTAACTGGAATTTGTCTAACTACTTTACCTATAATAAAGTTTTTGCAAATATTCATGATGTTGAAGTTACTGCAGGTATCGAGGCGAATGTTCAGGGTACAAGAGAAAAATTAACGATTGACAGAAAGAATGTAAGCCCATATGAGGATTATTGGTCTTTAAAAGATGTGAATGTTGCCAGTTCAGTAACAGGTTATAAAGATGAAGCTTTGAACCAAAGAAGATTACAATCTTATTTTGCACGTTTTCAATACAAATTGATGGACAGATACTTACTTACAGGAACTGTAAGACGTGACGGATCTTCACAATTTGCTGATGACAAACGTTGGGGAACATTCCCATCAGTTGGTTTGGGATGGATTGTGTCTAAAGAAAATTTCTTAAGTAAAGTAGAAGTAATCAATTTACTAAAAGTAAGAGGTTCTTGGGGTAAATTAGGAAATCAAAATGTACCATTGAATGCTCAAACTTTTACCTCTGGATTAGATTATCCTAGTTTTGGATCAGGTACATCAATTAATTCTCAGATAAATCCTGATTTATCTTGGGAAATTGTAGAAGAACTTTCAGGAGGTTTTGATTTTGAATTATTTACAAGCAGGTTGAAAGGATCTTTTGATGTATATGAGAAAAATACAACAAACACAATTCTTAATGTTAAGCCATATTCTACTTCAGGAATTACATTAGCTACACCTTCCCACATTGGAGAAGTATCGAACAAAGGTTATGAAATTGCACTACGTTGGGATGACAAAATAAACGATAATTTAAGTTACTGGGTTGGAGGTAATTTTGCTCATAATAATAATGAACTTACAAGTCTTAAAAATGTTCAGTTAGCTCCTATTATTGGAGGAAGTTTAGGAAATGGTCAAAATACTAAAATTCTTGATAACACTTCTGTAGGACAGCCTTTAGGTAGTTTTTATATGTATGAATTTGCGGGAATTGATCAAACTAATGGGAATATGTTATACTACAATGCAAACGGAGAAAAAGTTGTTCAAACAGCATTAAACGAAAGAACTGATAAAAAATACGTAGGATCACTTTTACCAACTTCTACTTATGGAGTTACAATGGGATTAACATATAAAAATATTGATTTTTCTGTTGACGGTTACGGAACAGGAGGAGCAAAAGTGTACAATGGGAAAAAAGCACAACGTTTTGGAGGTGAGAATATCGAAGCTTCTACAGCACGTGATTTTTGGTCGCCAACAAACACAACATCTTCTAATCCTGCACCTTCAAACGTGACTCCATTTGCTTCAACATATTATTTGGAATCAGCAGATTTCTTTAGAATCAATAATATTACTGTAGGATATAAGCTTCCTTTAAAAGATGATCAGTTTTTTAGCTATTGCAGATTATACGTAAACGCAATCAATCCGTTTATCACGCAAAAATTCTCAGGTTTTTCACCTGATGTTACAAGCGATGGAAAATTGGTTGAAGGTACTCAGGGCGTTGAGTTAGATGCTTACCCATCATTGAGATCATTTGTTATAGGTGCTAATTTAAAATTTTAATATCATGAAAAAAATATATATATCAATGTTTGTGCTTTCCGGATTGCTCTTTGCAGGATGCGCAGATGACTTTTTAGATGTAAATCCGACAGAATCAATTCCGGTAGATCCGGCGTTGGTAAATAGTGATGAAGGTGCTACTGGTTTTGTAACAGCAATCTACAACCAATTTTTAGGATGGGAAATGTCTTCTTTTGGTTGGAATGCAGTTTCTAGTATCATTACAGATGATGCAGATAAAGGTTCTGATCCAGGAGATGCAGGTGGAGATAAAGATATTATTGATGCTTTGACTTATAATGCTTCGACACCCTCATTTGAATCTACATGGAATGCTAATTATGCAGGAATAAACAGATGTAATCAAGCTTTAGAAATGTTTCCTAAATTGGACAAAGTTACACCTGCATTAAAAACCAGATTAGTAGGGGAAGCTAAATTTATGAGAGCTTTTATGTACTTTACTTTAGTAAAAGGATATGGTGGGGTTCCAATTGTAGATCACTTATCAGGAGTGCCAATTTCAGAGGCTGATAAACAAATGCAGTTAACTCGTAAATCAGCAGCAGAAGTTTATGCTTTTATAGAAAAAGATTTAACAGATGCTATCGAAAATTTACCAGTAAAATCAGCTTATGTAGGAAATGATAAAAAGCGAGTATCTAAGGGTTCAGCGTATGCTTTGTTAGCAAAAGTAAATTTATATCAAAAAAATTGGCAAAAAGTAATTGACAATTGTGATAAAGTTACAGGGTATGCTTTAGTAGCAGACTACGCTGATCAATATAAAAAAGAAGGCGAATTTGGTGATGAGTCTATTTTTGAGATTGATGGAATTGGTGGAACCTCTACTCCAGGTTTTGGAATTGGAAATTATACTGTTTCTCAGGCACCACGTGGTGCAGGAGGTTGGGGTTGGGGATTCAATACGCCAACTCAAGGTTTAGCAGATGCTTATGAAGCGGGAGATGTTAGAAGAGATGCAACCATTATCTTCAGAGGTTCAGTTTTATATGACGGTACACCAGTACCTTCAACTGTAGCTAATGCAATGTATAATTACAAAGCGTATTCATCAAAATTTTACAATCAGGAATTTACAGATACAAATCTTAGATATTTAAGATATGCAGAAGTAATCTTAATGAAGGCTGAAGCTTTGAATGAATTAGGACAAACTTCAGAAGCTATTCCTTTAGTAAATTTAATTCGTAACAGAGCAAAATTAGGAAATACTCCTTTTACCTCTCAGGACGATATTAGAAAGGCAATCTATAAGGAAAGAAGATTAGAATTTGCTTTTGAGCATGACAGATGGTTTGATCTTGTGAGAACAGGACAAGCTCAGGCAGCTATGGCGGCAGATGGAAAAACTTTTATTGTTGGAAAACATGAGTTATGGCCTATACCAACTTCGTTCTTAAGAGAAGCAAATGGGCTTTCTCAACAAAACCCAGGTGGTTACTAGTTAAATTTTTAAAATCACTCCTTTCTGAGGAAGGGAGTGATTTTTATTAATTGTTTTTAAATTTTTTATAATGGTTAGAATTTCAGTTTTATTATTAGTTTTTAGTCTTTTTGGTTGCGGATCCAATTCTGATAAATCAAAAGAAAATGAAAAAGAGAATGCAGTTGCTGTAAAATTAACAGATGAAGAACTTCTATCAACAGTTCAAAAACAAACATTTAAATATTTTTGGGATTATGCTGAGCCAAATTCCGGATTAGCAAGAGAAAGGTACCATCCTGATGGAGTGTATCCTGAAAATGATGCTAACATCGTAACAACAGGAGGTTCAGGATTCGGATTAATGGCTTTAGTTTCAGGGATGTCTCAGGGTTATATTACCAAAGAGCAAGGAGTTGAACGACTAAACAAAATTGCAGACTTTTTAGGCAAAGCAGATCGTTTTCACGGAGCATGGTCACACTGGATTGACGGAAATACAGGAAAAGTAAAGCCTTTTGGAACCAAGGATAATGGTGGAGATTTAGTCGAAACTTCATTTTTGGTTGCGGGAATGATTACAGTTCGTGAATATCTTAAAGATGGTTCTGAGAACGAAAAAGCTGTTGCTCAAAAATATGACGCACTTTGGAAAGGTGTTGACTGGCAATGGTATACCAATAATAAAAATGTATTATATTGGCACTGGTCACCTTCTTATGCCTGGCAAATGAATTTTCCACTTGAAGGATATAACGAATGTTTGATTACTTATGTTTTGGCAGCATCTTCGCCAACACATTCAATTGACGCAAAAGCGTATCATGAAGGATGGGCGAGAAGTGGCGGAATTGTTTCTTCTAAGACAAAATATAATATCCCATTAGTCCTAAAACATAATGGGGCAGAAGAATATGGCGGACCATTATTCTGGGCACATTATTCCTATGTAGGTTTAGATCCAAATCAATTAACAGATAAATATGCGAACTATTGGGATCTGAATGTGAATCATACAAAAATAAATTACGAATACTGTGTTGAAAATCCTGGAAAGGTAAAAGGTTACGGACCAGATTATTGGGGATTAACAGCATCTTATTCGAGAAATCCTGACGGATCAATCGGGTATAATGCACATTTTCCAACAAATGATGTTGGGGTTATATCTCCAACAGCGGCAATAAGCTCAATTGTATATACACCAAAAGAATCTATGGCTCTTATAAGAAATCTTTATGACAACCATAGAGAGAAAACTTGGGGAGAAGCAGGTTTTTATGATGCATTGAGTTTAGGAAATAATAACTGGGTAGCAAAACGTTATTTGGCAATTGATCAGGGACCAGAAGTGGTGATGATCGAAAATTATCGCACAGGTTTATTATGGAAATTATTTATGAATGCTCCAGAAGTAAAACAAGGTTTAGTCAAACTTGGTTTTAAATCTGGCAAATATGGAATTCAATAGCATTTCGAATGAAATTTAAAATAGCATTAATAGCGATATTATTTTCTGTAATGGGTTTTGCGCAAAGCGAAACAACAGGAAAAATAAAAACAGTACAAGTAACCAACTATGAACTAGGTTATGCATTGCACAAGCCGGACAATACGAAAGATAAAAAGCCATTAATCGTTTTTATTTCAGGTGATGGAGAAAAAGGAACAGACATTGAAAAAGTAAAAATTAATGGACCTTTAAAATATCTTAAAACACATCAATTAGACGCTTATGTTTTAGCTCCTCAATGCAAAGAAGATCAAAATTGGAATATTGAATCGATTAATGAATTGATTTTAAAAATTCAAAAGGAAAACAAAATAGATCCTGACAGAATATACGTTACGGGTTTAAGTTCCGGAGGTTGGGCAGCATGGAATTTAGCATTATCATATCCTGATAAGTTTGCGGCAATTGTACCTATTTCAGGTTTTGTTGACTTGATTGAATTAGAAAGTGCTTGTGAAATTGCGAATATCCCAACCAGGATTTTTCACGGATTATTAGATGATGTAGTAAAGGTAGATTATGCGATTACCATTTACAAAGAATTAAAAAAGTGCAATGGCAAAGATGTACAATTGACCATTTTTGATGATGCTGGCCACGATAGCTGGTCGAGAGTTTACGACAATCCGGAAATTTATGACTGGATGTTTAAACAAATGAAAACGAATACGAACAAATAAATATAATAGAATGAAAAACAAATTAGTCTTACTATTTTTAGGATGTGCTGTTTTGGGTTATGCCCAGAAAAAGAATACTAAAAATACAGTAAAAATTAAACCAAGGTCAGAGTTTGTAGCTGAGTTAATGTCGAAAATGACAGTAGATGAAAAATTAGGTCAGCTTAATTTACCAACTTCTGGAGATATTACTACAGGACAAGCAAACAGTTCTGATGTGGCGACAAAAATTGCTGAAGGTAAAGTTGGAGGTTTATTCAATATTAAATCTGTTCAAAAAATTAGAGAAGTACAAAAAATTGCTGTTGAAAAAAGCCGTTTGAAAATTCCATTGATTTTTGGTATGGATGTTATTCACGGTTACGAAACAACATTCCCAATTCCGTTAGGATTATCTTGTACCTGGGATATGGGATTAATCGAAAGAAGTGCGCAAATTGCAGCTCAGGAAGCAAGTGCCGACGGTATCAACTGGACATTCTCTCCTATGGTGGATGTTTCTCGTGATCCACGTTGGGGAAGAGTTTCTGAAGGTTCAGGTGAAGACCCGTATTTAGGAAGCCGAATTGCAACTGCAATGGTAAACGGATACCAACAACATGATCTTTCGAAAAACAATTCGATTATGGCGTGTGTAAAACACTTCGCTTTGTATGGTGCTCCGGAAGGTGGTCGTGATTATAACACAGTGGATATGAGTCATATCAGAATGTTTAATGATTATTTTCCTCCTTACAAAGCAGCTGTTGATGCTGGTGTAGGTTCTGTTATGGCTTCTTTTAACGAAGTTGATGGAATTCCTGCAACTGGAAACAAATGGTTAATGACCGATGTTTTAAGAAAACAATGGGGCTTTAAAGGTTTTGTAGTAACTGACTTTACCGGAATTCCTGAAATGATCGAACATGGTATGGGAGATTTACAAGCAGTATCTGCCCAGTCTTTAAATGCAGGTGTTGAGATGGATATGGTTGGAGAAGGTTTCTTAGGAACTTTAAAAAAATCATTAGACGAGAAAAAAGTAACGATGGAAACAATCGATAATGCAGTTAAACTTATTTTAGAGGCTAAATACGATTTAGGATTGTTCCAGGATCCGTATAAATATTGTGATGAAAAAAGAGCTAAAACTGAAATCTTTACTTCAAGCAGCAGAAAAGAAGCAAGATCAATTTCTGCACAATCATTGGTTTTATTAAAAAATCAAGGGCAGGTATTACCACTTAAAAAATCAGGAACTATTGCTTTGATCGGACCATTGGCAGATGCTAAAGAAAACATGCCGGGAACCTGGAGTGTTGCTACTAAAATGGAAAATGCTATTTCACTTTTAGCAGGAATCAAACAAGTAGTTGGACCTTCTGCAAAAGTATTGTATGCAAAAGGAAGTAACTTAGATTACAATGAAACTTTTGAAACTAACGCAACAATGTTTGGTAAAACATTACACCGTGATGGTCGTTCAAAAGAAGAGTTATTAGCAGAAGCTTTAAAAGTAGCAAATCAATCTGATGTGATTGTTGCAGCTCTTGGAGAATCTGCAGAATTAAGCGGAGAATCCAGCAGCCGTACGAATTTAGAAATTCCACAAGCTCAAAAAGATTTATTAAATGCATTGTTAAAAACAGGAAAACCAGTTGTTTTAGTTTTATTCGACGGACGTCCATTAGTGATTAAAGAAGAGAACGAAACTGTTCCTGCAATTTTGAATGTTTGGTTTGCAGGTAGTGAAGCAGGTTATGCTATTGCTGATGTTTTATTTGGAGATGTAAATCCTTCTGGAAAATTAACTTCAACTTTCCCTAGAAGCGTTGGTCAATTGCCAATTTACTATGCACACAAAAATACAGGAAGACCACTTTCTAACACAGAAGGTAAATTCGAAAAATTCAGATCTAATTATATCGACGAAAGAAACGAACCATTATTTCCATTTGGTTTCGGTTTAAGCTATACTTCTTTTGAGTATTCAAACCTGAAAATTTCATCTGATAAAATGAATCCTTCTGGTAAATTAAAAGTAACTGTAGATGTTGCTAATACAGGAAAGTATGACGGAAAAGAAACTGTTCAATTGTATATCAGAGATTTAGTAGGTTCAGTAACAAGACCAGTTAGAGAACTGAAAAATTTCCAAAAAATAACACTTAAAAAAGGTGAAAAACAAACCGTGACTTTTGATATCACAGTTGAAGATTTAAAATTTTATAATTCTGATTTACAATTTGTAGCAGAACCTGGACAGTTTGATGTTTTCGTTGGTGGAAATTCAAATGCCGATAAGAAAGTTAGTTTTGAGTTAACTAAATAGTTGGTTTATTTATTATTGATTGGCCCTTCGTTGTTAGTTCGGAGGGCTTTTTTTTAACTTTTTAGTCACTATTTTGTAAGTAAATTCAATGGTGATTAATTAAAAAATACAAATCTTAATTTCTATACAATGAATACAATTAAAACATTTTATGCATTCCTTATCATGCTGATCATAGTTGTTTTCTCTTCTTGTAGTGCAAAAAAAAATGCAATAGTAGCACATCGCGGAGCATGGAAAAAAAATAACTTACCTGAAAATTCTATTGCATCCCTACGACATGCGATCGGTTTAAAACTTCCAGGTTCAGAGTTTGATGTGTGGAGAACTGCAGATGATTCGCTTATAATCAATCACGATGCGCATTATAACAAATTACTTATCGAAGAAACAAATTATGCTGACTTGATCAAGTTTAAACTTTCTAACGGAGAAAAGCTTCCAACTCTGCACGAGTATATCGTTGAAGGTAAAAAGAATAATAAACACACACTTTTAGTTTGTGAAATAAAACCTTCGGAAATAAGCAAAGAGAGAGGAAAAAAGACGGCGTTAATGACGGTTGAAACGGTCAAAAAACTAAAGGCAGATAAAAATACCTGCTACATTAGTTTTGATTACGAGATTCTAAAGCAAATTAGAAAGGTGGATCAAAAAACAGTTTTGCAATATTTGGAAGGGAATAAATCTCCAAAAGAAGTAAAAGCAGACCATATTGATGGCGTCGATTATCATTATTCATTCTTTAAAAAACATCCTCAATGGATTAAAGAAGCAAAAGAGAATAATATTATTCTAAATGCCTGGACAGTTAATGAAGCCGCTGATATGGATTGGATCATTCAAAACAAGTTTGATTACATCACTACTAATGAACCTGAATTATTGAGAGAAAGAATAAAGAATAAAGAATAAAGAATAAAG
>NZ_JADKPQ010000033.1:0-44004 GCF_015350725.1 Flavobacterium sp. CSZ | reverse complement strand
AAAAATACTGCAGTTATGTAGCGAGCCGTGATAACGGATGGCCACGGAAATCTCAGGAGCAGTAAAAATTAAGCATAAATATTAGTTAGCCTAAAAAGGAAGTATTCTATATTTCTAACATCTCTGAATTTTCATCTGAATGCTTTTATTTTAGCATTGAATGATTCTGCAGAAGCATTTGTGCTTCTGTTGTCAAAATAATTCAATATGGTTTGATAATGATTCATAATGGTAGGAGAAATTGTACCGAAAGACTTAAACCCAGATTGATTTACTTTTTCATGCCATTTGGCTAATTTTGCAAAACCAATGATTTTGTCTTTTTTATTCTCAAAGATACTACGGAGCTCTTGAGTTAGACTATATCTTTTTGAATCAGGATATAATTCAAATAGTAACGCAGCACGTTCTATTTGCTTTGAAGTCCATTTCCATTTGGTTTTGTACAAGAAATAGCGGCTTCTGGCTAGTAATTGTTTAAGGGTATCCCATTTGAAGTGTTTTAGATTCAAAATTTACTTTTGATTTTTTGGCTTTTTCAATAACATCATTTTCCAGGTCGATAACTTCCCAACGATATTTAATGCTGATTTCCTGCAGGGCCTCTGTAGCTAGCTTTTGAACATGGAATCGGTCTGTAACGCTAGTAGCATTAGGAAAGCACTTTTTAGCTATCAATCCCATGTTTCCCGGAAAGGATAAACATACCGAATTACTTGCTCTCGTTTAAAAAATTGCTTACTATTCGCATTTTTACAATTTAATGGCATTTCGATCGAGTAATTTTACTTTCGGCAAAAATTGGAAAGTCAGAGTGGGCTCAAGTTAACACTTCCTCTATAAAGAAGCCACAAATGCAGCAGTTAATCCTAAATCCGGTAATTTTGAGAAAAAACAAAAATGAGCCAAGATGGATAGTTGTCAAAACCGAAAGCAACAAAGAGGTATCCAGGCTATTTTTTGACTTTGAGATGGAAATCTTCGAGTTGGAAGAATGCATAAAGATTAAATACGAAAATTGCGAACAGGTGCCCTCCATCTGCAGGCTGCTGGTGGATGCGAACATTGACATCTTGGAAATTTATCTTACTCACAGAATCTGAATATATTATATTTTGGATATATAATTCTAGTAATTTTAAATAACGTATGAATTATACGTTATTTGCTTAGGAAAAATTAAGGCAGCTTAATTAGTAGTATTGTAAGACTGCCCCGAAATGTAATTGTAAATATAAAAGTAGCAATATTAACGTGCCAAAATATTGCAACACATCTAAAAAACATAACTCAAATGAACCTCAGTAAACTTAATCATTTACTTATCACGTGTTGTATTGCAATTCTTTTTGCTTGCTCAACAAAACGTGACAAGACTGCAGCAAAAGAAAATAAAATCATAAAAGCAGATTTATTATCTATAGAGATTCAAAAATTAGGATTAGAATTTACCAGAAAGAACAATGTTCCCGGTATAGCTGTTGCTGTTATTCAAAATGGAAAAATCATATCGATTCAATGCATCGGTTATGCTGATGCGGCAACTAAAAAAAACATAACACCACAAACAATTTTTAATATTGGCTCAATTTCGAAGGTTGTATCCGCTTGGGGATTTATGCAACTTACTGAAAAAGGTCTTGTACAACTTGATGAGCCAATTAATCAATCTTTAACCCGTTGGCAACTGCCTAAATCCCAATACGATGTATCAAAAGTTACACTTCGACGCCTTCTCAGCCATACATCGGGTCTCTCCGTGCATGGATATGGCGGCTTTGAGCAAGGAACCAAATTATTAAGTTTAGAAGAATCCCTAAACGGAAAAACAAAAAGAAATGGAGAAAGTGTACATCTTATAAATGAGCCAGGAACAAAGTGGGACTATTCTGGGGGCGGTTACACTCTGGCGCAATTATTTCTTGAAGAAAAAACAAAGGAAAAATTTGCGGACTATATGAAAAAAAATGTATTCCAACCTTTGGGATTAGATGACACCTCTTATGAATGGACCGAAGGCATGAAAGCGAATTCTGCCACTGCGTACGACACGCTTGGAAATGCTATAAAAAACAGAATATTTACAGAACAAGCAGCAGCAGGATTACAAACATCGGTGCTGGACTTAGCACATTTTGCAGAGCTATCTATTACAACCGATTCTCGGAAGTTAAATAAAGTTTTACGGCCAGAGACAATACAATTGATGGAGCAACCTGTTTTTCCATATTCCAATGAAGGAGAAAGCGGTCTTGGATACCGATTCATGAATTATGAAGGTCTCCAAACAATTGGACATACTGGAGAAAACGTAGGCTGGAGTGCAGCAATGTTTTTACATTTACCCACCAAGAGCGGTATCGTGATGCTTTGCAATGGCTCCAACGGGGATCGTGTCTGGTTCCCAATCTATCAGAGCTGGGCAAAGACAATTAAGGCAAAGCAAACGCAGATCCACTGAAACATTAAAGCTGCTGGTAAAAAAAATAAAGAGTATTAGATAATCATAATCTACTCTATGTTATAGATAATAAAATTGAGTTTGTTTGATCTTATAAAAAATGGAATTAATACCACTTCACAAGATCTTTTTTTCATTAATCCTGTTTTGATTAAAATACCTCTGGCTCTCAAAATTGATTATACCCTCCAAGGGAAGTTCCAGAATGAGAGCCAGCTGTTCGAGTTTCTCCAGACTCAGGCTTGTTATAACCGGGTATAAGAACTCTTTTAAATCCCTTTGTTTTTTGATTTTTACCAATGTATTGTCTTATTGATGGTTATTATTTTGAAATAAAAAAACTTATAAATCGATCTCTAAGGTATATAATTGTTTAAAATGAGTTAGTTATTTTTTATTTAGATATACTATTTTTAACTTTAATAAAAAGTATTTGTATACAGAGTAAAACTTTTAATTTATTTGAAACGGACTCCATGTTCATGCTCAGAATTATAACAAGAGTTATAGTTTAGAAGACTTAACTGCAATTGGAAGTTGTATTTGAATTGATCATTATTCTGAGAAAGTAGCTATAGATGAGGAACGGGAAAACCAGGCAAAGTTTTTAGATGCCTTGATAAGATTAAACGATATAGGTTTAATCTTTTTAAATTCATCCCAAGATAAAAGTTCTATTAGTCTTAAAGGTTTAATTGCAGTTAATAGTGCGTTTTTTTTAAACTAATTTATCTTTGCTAATTAAAAATGATTGGATCAGGACTGTTGGTACTCTTTGATCTTATCGAGTTTTATGTTGCATTGTATTTTTTTTATATAAACTATCTTTATGTCATGGAAAGTAAGATTGATCAAATGCTCTTAACTTACGGACTGAGTCAAGAACAGAGTATTTTACCCCTGTTAGATGATTTTGAGCAACAAGAAATCAGGGAATATTGCTGGAAAATATTACGTCTTTATCCTGATCTGAAAAAAGAAGATTGGATTATTGGTATTGAAGGAGGAGATTTTATTTACAGTTTTGAGGGTAATTATATTTTTATTACAGACGATATCTGGAATTTTGATTTGATTGCCAAAGAGCCGGTTTTGGCACTATTGGCAGAGAAAATCAAAGTCTTACATTAATTTTTTTTTTTACTATTAATGTAGCTTGATAAAAAAGGTTTTTGAAATTCCCAGCCAAGAAAAATATCGCACTTTATCCCAATACAAGGTGTCCCTGTTCCCCCACAATTTTATGGAGCTTTGAAGATATTGACTTAATAGTGATAGATCATGTCTTTGTATATGATCATCAATTTGGAGTAGATATCCCATTAGGATTTATGGGAAAATTCATTTAATTCTAAAAATTATTTTGCAAAATGTAATCAGATGATTTGTAATTTATTTAGCTAAAAGAAAAAGGAACAGCCTTACCTTTTTGTGGCTAAAAAGTATTCGCTTCTAGGCACAAAGAGTATTTATTATAATACAGGTGTTCCAACAAATAGTGAAACACCTGTACTGAATAATAGAAAGATCAACGTTTTTTTATTCTCTTAGCCTCTTGTGAAATTTTAGCAAAAGATTTATCTCTTTGGCGTTTTTCATGTTCAGAACTAGAAAAATGCCATGACTCTTTTCGCAATTTAAGATAACTATTGTACACTTGCGGCTCTATGAGACCATTGTTTACAGCTTGGAGAACTGCACAGCCGGGTTCTTCAAGATGCATACAATTCTCAAAACGACAAGATTCTGCAAAATCAGAAACATCGAATATATCTTCTAATGTCTGGGAATTGTCTGAGGCTAAACCAAATTCTCTAACCCCTGGTGTATCTATTAAAATACCACTATGCTTCATAAGCACCATTTCTCTGCGGATTGACGTATGTCGGCCTTTACCGGAGGATTTACTTATTTCAGATGTAAAAAATACTGTGCGTTCACACAAGGCATTGATTAAAGAACTTTTTCCAACTCCTGATGATCCTACAAATACAATCGATTCTCCCGGCCTTATAAATGCTTGCAAAGGAAGTATTGTTTCAGGGGATAGAATACTTGTAAAAAAGATCGGTATTTGGTCCTTAAGATGTTTTAGAGATTCCTCTACATAATGGCGATTAAACTCCAAATCAGATTTAGTGAGGACCAATATTGGTTGAATATTTTCCTCTACAACCTGAACCATAAAGCGTTCGGTTCGGCGAACGCTGAAATTGGCATCAAGGCTTTGTACAATAAAAGCCTTGTTTAGATGGGATGCAATAGCTTGTCTGTCAGATATTGTACTGCTCCTTCTTCGGTATAATGTATGTTTACGTGGTAGAATATCAACGATTATTGCTTTGTTATTATCAAAAGGTTGAAAAATAACCCAATCGCCTGTACAGGGAAGTTCAAATGCTGACTTTCCATAAAGCACATTACCTGCCAATTCGCACAAGAGCCGACCACTCTGCGCAATGACCTCATAATTGGTTTTATTTACTGCGGCAACACGACCATGGAAAAGATGTTTGTACTGTGATGCTTGTTTGAGTTGAAACAGAGTATCGTTCCAACCATATAATGATAAGTTATTCACTGTTTATTAATTTAAAATGATGAAATAAAATTGCTTAATCCTGTATCATCCAAGTGGTTTGCTCCATAGAAATCATCTTTGGTAATACGGAAACTACCAAACTAATGATTCAAGAAACAAGAACACCCGGAATTAGGCAATCATTCCAATCGTTAAACTATAATATGTGAATAGTTGTTTTTGCATAAGCCACAAAGATATAAAAAAAAATAATTCAAAACTTTAACTCTTTATTTACTAGCTATTGATGATAAAATTGCAGTAGTAGAAAGAGGGTAGCTTTTTTGATACCCTCTTTAAATGCGTCGTCTTTCTCCCTATAGTTGAACCAATATTTTGCAATGCACAGCAGAGATTTTCAATTTAAATTGATCATGCTCATGTGAAATTAATTAGCATAAATATCGTTAAATAACAAATGAGTTTAAGATTGCTTTTATCTTATATAGATTAATTACTAGTTACAGAATAACTATTACAAGTAAAGTTTGATCCATTTCCGTTTGTACCGTAGCAGGATGAGATTTCAAATCCATATTGTATGTCTCCAACAGTAACGTTACCAAACCATCCTTTATTTTTTATCCAATTATAGATTGCTTTTGCATCTATTGTGCCACTGTTGGTTTTGGTTGTACGCAAAAATGAATAAACATTATTAGATCCATTATTTCCACGGAATACATTCCAGGTATGTCCTCCTATGCTTTGGTTTGTGTATACCGGAACAGAAGCGCCAGTTGATGAATAATTATAAGAAATTGGTTTTACATTTCCCGAACCATCGGAATTTCCTGTGTAATTTAACCACAGCATTATTTCA
Source organism: Flavobacterium sp. CSZ (assembly GCF_015350725.1). Lineage (NCBI taxonomy): Bacteria > Pseudomonadati > Bacteroidota > Flavobacteriia > Flavobacteriales > Flavobacteriaceae > Flavobacterium > Flavobacterium sp. CSZ. The sequence continues at coordinate 38,139 of NZ_JADKPQ010000033.1, read as the reverse complement.
TTGGCTTTATTGCTATCCCAAAGATCATAAGCTGAAACCCAAGCTCCTCCACTAGGGGTAGTTGCATTAAAGCTGGTTGTAAGAGTATTGATTGTACTTAACACCTTACCTACATATTTGGTTGAATTGGGGTATGATTTAATACCGGCTGAATTGGGGTGGTTTGCCCAAATACCCCAATTACTGTAATTATTTGCCCATATGGACTGGCTTGCTGCGCCAGAGCCCCATATGTTATTATAAACGGTATAACCGCCATTTGACCAACTAGCATATTGATCAGATGATGACCATGCAGCTTTAACTTCTGATTCATTGCTTAATTCACTTGTTTCGCAACCCATAAACATTAGGCTTAATACTACAAATAAAATTGTTTTTTTCATGAGATTTTAATTTAAGGTTAAATGATTAGTTATGCTAATTTATTAATAATTAAGTATTTACCTTGTTTTTTATTGATCTGCAAGTGTATTTTTAAATTATAATTAGAAAAAACAGATTATAACGTTTTAAAATTCAAATATATTTTCAAGTTATGGTTAAAAAGACTATATGTAAAATAAAAAAATGAGAATAATATAATTTGTAAAATATAAAAACAGACTTATTCTCATTATAGTGAGAATAAATCTGTTTTTTTGTATTTATTTGTTGAAGAAAAAAAATGTTTGTTGTGAGATAGCAATAACAAAGCTGCAGAAGGAAATTAGTTTACTTACCTAAATTTACTACCCATATATTTCCTGATTTTCCCACACCCATTTCTACATAATTACTACTCATCATAGCCTTGCAATGGTCTTCGCTATTTTTCCAGCCCATTACAACCTGGAAAGAAGTACTGTAATTGCGAGCAATTACTTCGCCTACATATTTTCCGGTATATCCGACAGCTGCTGCTCTTTGTATAGGACTTGTACCTTCAGGTGATATATGGGAGAAATAATTACGATCACTCATATCTTTAGCATAATTGAAGGCTGTTTTTGTCAATAATGAATTGCTTACCAATGCAGATACAGCAGGCATATTATCGTTTCCGCATTTACATCCCGCTGTTCTAAGTTTATTTATTTCAATCAAAACAGAGTCGTTAAGGGGTGTCTTGTCAATGGGAGTATCATTATCACTATTACAGGATATAAATAATAAGCAAGTCAAAAAAATATAAATAACACACTTTAGAGACATAATCGATTATTTAAGGGCAAGGTATAAAGATTTTTTAATTATTGTTTTAAGATTTCCCCAAAGTTAAGGATCATTATTTTTCTTATAGATATTTCACTCAAAAAGGTATTTTTTTTTAGTTTTTATTAAAGATAGGAAATCTTTAATAAAAGCGGTAGGTCACCTCCAGGATGCGGTCCTCAAAGTATTGGGACATCTTAGCTGTATCGGATTTTCTTTGTATTGTTTTTAGAAAACCTCTTTTGTCATAAGACATTATCAGTTCGCTTACTTTTTGCCCACTCCATATATCCTCCATCAGCACAAGATTCTTATCTTTATTATAACTGTATTGTTCGTTTTTAGGCTCCATGTTGTTTGGTGAATCAGAAAGAGTGGAAAGAAAGCCTTCATTGAAGTGATATAACTCAGATGGAGTAGTTTTATCAGCACAGCCATTATGAAGAAACAAGGCGACAGGGAGCCCGCTTAAATAGTAATAAGTCTTTTTTTGATAACAGGTATCCGCATTGTCATTCTTCTTTAAAAAATCAAAGTATTCTGTACGCTCTTCCACTTCAAATTTATTTTCAATGTAATGGCGATATTGCCATGAAGAAAACTCGTTTTGGGTGATCATCTCATTGAAGAGGCTTTCATCTGGCAAGGTACCACCTATGACCATTTTGTCTAAGCCAGGAACGGCTTGCCCGAGCCAATCGCTATTTTGGGATCTATTGGGCATTTTGGAGTTCAATGAAAAAATCAGGATTTTATCAATTCTGTTTTTCTCATCATATTGATAAGAGCTAATCCTTACCACACCATCTCGATAATCAATTCTTGCTTTTTTATCTATCAGCCCTTTTGGATTGTAATAGTATCTTGTGTAAAAGGTGGTATCTGTACTTTCTTTCTCGTATCGTATGTTGGTTATGCTCACCATCTGGCCCTTTGGGTTAAAATCATAAGTATAATTTATGCCATTCGGGCCATTATTTTTAAGGACAATGCTTTTTACTTTATTGTTTGTGATAAAAACAGGATTGAAAGGAAAGACTGTTTTTGTAAAATAATTTTCTTCTTCAAAAGGAACAGGAATATAAAAAGGTACCCTCTGTGCTTTGACATGAACTATTGTAAAGCAGATAAAAAGACCCGTTAAAAAAGAAATAAATTTATATTTTGAGTTTATCATAATTTGTTTAGCTATATATAGTTGAAGATAATATATAGCAAAAATAATAAGGTTTTATTTAACTTTTACAGCATTGTTTTTTCTCAACACTTAATCCCTGTCCATAGATCAATAAGTGGGATATCCATTTTTGCTCCTATGCTAATTATAGTACATCAAAAGTTTTATTTTTCAAAAGATGTTCTTGAAGTGTTGTTGTTTGTTTGCATTTAAGATCTTAATGGAATTTACCCTTATTTGATTAATCAAACAGAGACAACATTATTTAATAGATTTTATACCACAGGATATAATAAATTAAACACGACTTTAGATCAGTTTTAAAGACCTTAAAAGCTCCCTTTGAAATTATAAGTATTGGTCAATTTTTATATTTCTGTTTTCATTGTTTGCATCTTCTATAGCTTTTAAAATAGTTTTAATTTGGATTTTATTGATCGTATATTGATCAAAAAACACATATTCAATAGTCTTAGTGTTTTTGATATCTTCTAATGGATTTCCTGCCAGTAGCACTAAATCAGAATGATATCCTATTTTTATTTTTCCTGTATTACTTTTCATCCAGTTACCTGGTGCAACAGTTGCTGAATATAATACCTGAGAATTAGTCATTCCAGCTTTAGACAAAGATTCTAATTCACTGTGAAGTGAAAACCCGGGCACAACAGTTGCTACATTGCTGTCTGTTCCTGCCATAATGGTAACTTTATGATCCACTAATGCCTTTGTCATGATATGAATTGCCTGGACATACGTATTCCAAAAGGTCTGTGATAATTTTTTGGCAGCATAATTATTTTTCCCGTCATATTCATATCCATTTGTACCTGGCAACCATCCCATTTTGTAAAGTATGGTTCCTTCCATAATTTTGGGGTTAACATACTGTAGTTTGATGTCTTTGAGCTTTGATTTTAAGTAAAACCTTTGCTCTGGAAAACTTTCGCATAACCAAACCGTTGACGTAACACTAATTTTATTCTCTTTGAGTCTTTTTGCAATTTGATCTGAGTGCATTTTTAAATATTTGAGGTACTCTTGCGGGTTTTTAGATATTGATTTTCCAAATTCGTCAATGGTTTTTATAGTTATTTCTTCGATATGAGCAATCTCACCCTGACCTGATGGATAAAAATTTTCTAAGTTAACTAATGGTATGTGACCAATAACTTTAAGATTATGCTTCTTAGCAATGTCTATTGTTGTTTGGAACATTTCTGTATTTACAAAACCATACATTTTAACCGCATCGTAGCCCTGTTCACTTATTTGTGATATTGCTTTCTCAGCATCATTTGCATTTGAATAATTAATGGCCTGCCTAGTCCAGCTGTAATAATAACCCGTTAATCCACTCTCACTAAATATAGGAGGAGATGCAATAAACATTCCGGGTCCAATACCATTTTTTTGTATTGATTTTCTCCATTCTAAAATCAGAGGACTTCCGGCCATTTCTCTAACATAGGTAACGCCATTAACCAGATATAAAAACAAATCATTTTTGCTTTCTTTTAAATGAACATGACTATCGACCAGACCTGGAATAAGAAACTTATTTTCACCATCAATAATTCTAGCTGTACTATCGAGTAGTTGATTTTTACCTAATTGAGTTATTATGCCGTTTTTTATTATTACATCTTGATTTTTTATAAAATAGCTGCAATCCTCAGAAAGTATATTGACGTTTTTTATTTGAGTTGTTTCAGCAGGTCTTAGTATTGAAGAAATATTTATAACTTTTGTTGACCTGCCCAGGACTTTATTTAATTCATTATCTGCCCATATAAAGGCAGCGATAAAAATGACAAACAATAGTAATGTAACATATAGCAATTTTCGAAACCATAGCTTTTTCATAAATTATTTAATTTAGATTCAGCAGGCAAACTAAAAGCAAAAATATCCGTATTTGGCATCTAATGAAGCATTAGGTACGAAATGTATCGTTTTAGGTATGAAAAATCTAAAGGCCATAAATGCTGTTTATAATCTTCATGGCTAGTTTTCTAATTCTTGAATTGTCTTGATAAGTTCTTTTGTGAGAAACAATATTTTGTCTCCATCTTGAGTTTATATTGATTTATCCCCAAGGTAAATTAGCTAAGGTTATTATTCTTACAAAAGTTTCTATTTTCAATTTAGAAAGAAAAATCATCCATTTTAATTATCCACCTATTAAAAAACTGATGTTCATTTGATCCATAATATCATTATTAAAATTAGAGAGTATATTTACAACTCGATGTTAGTATTTTTTATAGATGCAACCTTTAAATAAATGACAAAATTATTATTTAAATTTTTGTGGCAGAGTCTGAGAAAAGAAAACGGCATTTTGCGAGTCTCTGCCCATGGATATTTTTTTCTTTGCACCATCTTTTTTTCTTGCAGTAGTAAAGTTTTCCCACAAGATCTTTTATTCTCTGCAATGGAAAACAGACATCAGCTCAATGAAGAGAAAATCAGGAATTTTATTGAACTCCAGGATGGGAGAATAGGTGTTTTTACCGAGGGAATGCTTAACTTATATGATGGAGCAGATTTTAAGACAATAGAAATTGACGATGATAATTCCGCTGCTCTTATCTCCTATAGGGGATTTCATCACAGTTATGCAGAGAAGAATCGCATTTGGTTCAAGCATAAAGGGGAGATCAGCCTGATTAATCTCTCTAAAGAAAGGAGCCAAGCCGATCCAATTAAAACGCTGCGTTTTTTAGGATTTAAAGGCACTCCGGTGGATTTATTTGTTGATGAGAAAAAAGATATATGGGTGGTAAATGACTTGGGCGAACTGCTTTGTTACAAGCAGGATTCTAAAGAAGTGGTCTGCTTTTTAAAGAGCATTTTTATAAAGGGAAGCCCTGATGAACTGCTTTATGATCTTGTTGCCGATCAAAATAAGGTATATTTAATTTATAAATCAGGATTAGTGCGTTGTTTTGACCGCTTGACCTCAAAAGAGATTTACAAAGTATCTATTGTAAAGGATGCTTTGGGTGATTTTAATGATTGGAATCATACGACAAGGGTCGGTAAATATCTATATGTTGTCAGGTCGGGAATCGCAAAAGGACAATTGATCCGATTTAATACCCAGACCAAAGAGTCAGTGGTCTTATTACAAAGCCATACTTATTGGCTTAACACTTTTGCCGCGAATAAGAATGGGGATTTTATCATTAGCTGCAGCAAAGGACTTTGGAACTTTAGATCGGGCAGTACTCTGGGTAGGTTTTATCCAGAGCTGAATTTAAAAGAGAAAAACAAGATAAAGACCGAGGTAAGTACTGTTTTATTTGATTATCAGGGAGGGCTTTGGATAGGAACATTAAACAAGGGAATTTATTATCATCATCCGGATCGTTCCCGTTTTAAATATTATCAAAAAAGTAATTTTAACTTAAAGGACAATAAGGAATTCCAGGTCAATTGTTTTGAACAAACTCCCGGTGGTAAATTGCTGATCGGTACCAGTGAGGGGCTCTATATAGCCGAACTTCCTCTCAATGATACCAAATCATTCCAGGTTGTACTCTCCCAATTGCATTGTTATTCTCTCTTAAAGGATTCTGCGGGTCAAATATGGATTTCCACCAGTAAGGGACTATATGTACAGGGCAGAGATGGCCTTATAAAGCAATATACAAAACAATTGACCAATTGCGCCTATCAAAGTACTCAGGGAGAAATTTTTATCTGCACTGAGACTGGAATTTTTAAGTGGAATAAATCTTTGGAGTCTTTTGGTCTTTCCTTTTTGATGCATTCTCCCCCCGATGTATTTCAAATTACCCAGTGGAATAATCAATTGATTGGTATTTGCTCCAATGGGCCTTTTATGATGGATATGGCAGGGGATAAAATTATCATGCCTTTGGTAAAAGGGCATAAGAGAATGTCCATGTTTAGCCAGAAGAATCATAAATACAGTTGTCTTTTATCTGACTCTGAGAAGGATTTGTGGCTAGGGACTTATAACGGCCTTACCATTTGGGACCATAAAAATCAAAAGTTATATGAATTAAATACCGATAAGGGGTTAGTAAACAATAGCATTAAGGCGATAGTGCAAGACATTGATCGTTCATTTTGGGTTACCACCTCACGCGGGGTGAGTCATATCATTAAAAAAAGAACAGCAAAGGGACTTAGTTTTAGAATTGTAAATTATGATAAATTTACCGGAGTGCTCGAATATCCATTTACGGACTGCTCAGCGCTTATTTCTTCAAAAAACGGATTGTTTATCGGGGGAATAGACGGTATGAATAATCTAGAGAGAAATCATGCCATAGACACTCAATATGTGCTTAATCCCATATTATGTAATTTCAAATTGTTTGGTAAAAACTTGACAAGTGGCCAGATGATAAACCAGGAGATTGTTTTAAATAATGCCATCGCATCAACCGATACCTTACGGCTGAAGCACAATCAAAACTTTTTTAGCATCGGGTTTTCCGGACTCAATTATATCAATGAATCCCGCACGTATTTCAGATATAAACTCGAGCATATTGACCCCAATTGGCGCAGTGAGAATTCTGTCTCAGGGGTAGGGGAAGCCAGTTATACCAATTTAGCTCCGGGTCGCTATCTTTTTATGGTTAAGGCCAGCTCTGATGGTCTGCACTGGCCTGGAAGAGTGAAAAATCTTTTAATTATCATCGAGCCTCCTATATGGAATACCACTCTTGCCAGAGTACTTTATTTGGTATTATTAGGTTTGGGGATTGCTTTAATTTCTAAGGCTCTTATAAAGCGTAATGCCCGGGTGCGCAAAAAACAGCAGGATTATGCCGTAGAGAGGGCAAAGTCTGATTTTATAACCAATATGAGTCATGAGTTGCGTACCCCCCTTACCCTTATCATAACACCCTTAAAATCGCTGCTTGCAAGGGTGGAAGATCAGAAAATAAAAAAAGAACTCCTGCAAATCAGCTCCAGTAGCGACCTTTTACTGGATACTGTCAATCAGTTGCTTGATTTTAAAAAAATAGATACAGGAGAAGAAATATTACATCGCAATTTTTATGATAGTCTTTCATTTATCACTGAATTGTGTAAAGCCTACCAGCCACTGGCAGAGGAAAAAGAAATTGACTTTACCTGGGATATCGACCCGCAAAACGATGATTTGTATCTGGACAGGCAAAAAATTACCAGAATAGTAATTAACCTGCTTTCTAATGCTTTTAAATTTACAGGCTCGGGCGGCTGGGTTAAATTCTCGGCAGTAATTGAGAGTAAGGATAAAATTATGGTCATTTTGGTAGAAGATTCAGGCATTGGAATCTCTCCAATAGAGATAGATAATATTTTTAATCGTTTCTATCAGGCAGACAATCAAAACAGGGGATCCGCTGGCAGTGGTATAGGACTCTACATGGTGAAATATTACGCAGCAATGCATGGCGGATGGGTCAGGGTAAGGAGTAACCCAGGGCAGGGAACTTGTTTTAAGGTACTATTACCCGTTGGTAAAGAAACACAATTGACCTCTTTTAAAGAAGGGAAAGAATCAGTAAGAAAAAATATACTTATTGTTGAGGATCACATTCTTTTTAGAGGGTATCTGCTCGATGCATTGAAAAAGTATTATAATGTGATTACAGCCCATGATGGGCAAGAAGGTTTAAAGAAAGCCATTATGCATCTTCCGGATCTTATCGTAACAGATATGATGATGCCCCAAATGGATGGCCCGCAATTGAGTCAATCGATTCGAAATACGATCGCGGTGAGTCACATTCCCATTATTATGCTTACCGGAAGAAGCTCTGATGAGGCCCGCTTTGAAGGTTATAGTGCTGGAATTGATGCTTATATGGTAAAGCCCTTTGATATTAATTTGCTGGTGCTGCGAATTGATAAACTACTGGAGATAAACGAGACCAGAAGAAAAATGTTCAGCAATAAAAAGGAAGTGCAAGTAAATGCCTTGACCGATAATCCCATTGACCAGGAGTTTTTAAAACGAGCTTTTGAGTGTGTTTTGGATAATTTGTCAAATTCTGATTATACCGTAGAGAAGTTCAGTGAGGATATGAATATGGACCGTACTGGTTTATATCGAAAACTTATGGCCCTTACGGATCATTCTCCCACCAATTTTATCCGTAGTCTGCGGTTAAAAAAAGCAGCTGAATTATTACTAGATAAAAAACTCACCATTGCCGATGTATCGGATCAGGTAGGTTTTAATAGTATTTCTTATTTTACCAAATGCTTTCATGATACCTTTGGTAAAACACCCAGCCAGAGCAGGGAGTGAAATTTTTCCATGTAATAAATTGATTTTTTTAAGGTATTGATTATTAATGCTTTGTAGTAGATTTCTCTCTGATTTCAACATGAGTTATAATTATTTCAACATAGTTTAAAGGAGGTAAAAATTACAAAAGTTATTTTTATTGGACTATAACTATTTAACTCAATTGAAATGAAAATTATCTACTCCTTATGCACTGTGTTGCTTTTTTGCCTTCACAGTAATGGGCAGAAATTCCAGAAAACCATTCAGGGAATCACCACTATGGCCAATGGCCATAACATAGAAATACAGTTTTACAGCCCTACTATTGTCAGGGTTATTAAATCTCCGGTAAAGAATTTTTCAAAAGAAAGTCTCTCGGTGGTTTTAAAGCCTTCTAAAACTGCTTTTAGTGTCAAGACTAGTGGCAATAGTATCTTTTTAAAGTCAGATCAATTAAGCGTTAGTGTAAATACTGTTTCAGGAGATGTAGCATTTGCAGCCTTTGAAAATGAATTATTAAAAGAAAAACCCCAAGGAACCAATTTTGAACCTTTTGATGATACAGGAGTAAAGACCTTTACAGTGACACAATCTTTTATTTTAGATAAAGAGGAACCTATTTATGGTTTGGGACAGCATCAAAGAGGAGATTTAAACCAAAGGAACCAAAAATATCACCTCGAGCAGGGTAATGTGGATGATGCGGTGACTTTTTTTCAATCCATAAAAGGCTACGGACTTTATTGGGATAACTATTCTCCAACAGAATTTACAGATGACTCCAATCAAACTTCGTTTAAATCTATTGTGGGAGATGCTGTGGACTATTATTTCATGTACGGAGGCAATGCAGATGGGGTAATTGGAAAAATGCGCGAATTAACTGGACAAGTACCAATGTTTCCTTTATGGACCTATGGCTTTTGGCAGAGTAAAGAGCGATACAAAAGTCAGAATGAATTGGTAGAAGTAGTTAAAAAGTATAGAGAGTTATCAGTACCCCTTGATGGAATCATACAAGACTGGCAGTATTGGGGCAACAATTATCTATGGAATGCAATGGAGTTTTTGAATCCGGAATATTCAGATCCCAAAAAAATGGTGGATCAGGTTCATGATCTTAATGCCCATATGATTATCTCGATTTGGTCTTCCTTTGGTCCGCAGACAAAGCCTTATAAAGAAATGGATCAAAAGGGAATGTTATTTAATATTAAAACCTGGCCGGAATCTGGTTCAGAGATATGGCCTCCAAATGCGGATTATCCCTCAGGGGTTAGGGTATATGACCCTTACAATCCTGAGGCGAGAGATATTTACTGGAAATATGCCAATAAGGGACTATTTTCTCAGGGAATTGACGGCTGGTGGATGGATTCCACAGAACCCGATCACTTTGAGGCAAAACCAGCAGATTATGATACAAAGACCTATCTGGGATCTTTTAGAAAAGTGCGAAATGCATATCCTTTAATGACTGTAGGTGGAGTGTACGAGAATCAGCGCAAAACCACATCAGAGAAGCGTGTATTTATTTTAACCCGATCTGCCTTTGCAGGCCAACAGCGCTACGGGGCCAATACATGGTCTGGTGATACGGGCTCGAGCTGGGAAACCCTTCGCAATCAGATTCCGGCTGGTCTGAATTTTACCCTTACAGGCATACCGCATTGGAATTCAGATATAGGAGGTTTTTTTGCAGGAGCCTACAAGCAAGAATGGAATGCGAAATCAGGAGCCCAAAATCCTCTTTACCAGGAACTCTACGTGCGTTGGATTCAGTTTGGTACTTTTAATTCCATGATGCGTTCTCATGGCACAGACGTTCCAAGGGAGATTTATAATTTTGGTATAAAAGGTGAGCCGATCTATGATGCCATAGAGAAATTTATTAATCTTCGTTATGCGCTTCTTCCTTATATTTATTCCACATCATGGGAAGTTAGCAGCAGGCAGTCGAGTTTTATGCGGGCATTGTTTATGGATTTTCCAACCGATAAAAAAGGATGGGATCGAAAAGATGAGTTTATGTTTGGCAAATCAATTTTGGTAGCTCCGGTGGTCCACGCACAGTATACTCCCGAGAAAATAGTAAAAGTTAACGAATCAACGGGCTGGGAGCAGCAAGGAGATAAAAAAAACACAGATAAAACAACAGTAGACTTCAGGGCTGAGAAGTCCAGAAATGTATATCTTCCCGCTGGTACAAATTGGTATGACTTCTGGACCAATGAGAAAATTAAAGGCGGTCAGCAAATTGAGCGAAAAACCACCATTGACATGCTGCCTCTCTATGTAAGGGAAGGAGCAATTATTCCCTTAGGTCCCAAAGTGCAATTTGCAACCCAGCAAAAGTGGGACAACTTGGAGATAAAAGTATACCCGGGTAAAGATGGCTCCTTTGTGCTTTATGAGGATGAGTTTGACAATTACAATTATGAGAAAGGATTGTATTGCGAAATTGAATTTTCCTGGAATGAGGCCTCAAAAAAGTTAACGATTTCCAATAGGAAAGGACAATATAAAGGAATGCTAAACAGCAGAAAATTTACCGTTATAATGCCAGATGGAACCACCAGGATTATTAATTACAATGGTAAGAAAGTGCAGGAGCGATTTTAATGATAATTCATTAGAGTTTTTTTCTAATACTTTACCCGGTTATATAGATCCGGGAAACAGGACATTTATTGCCTGATGGGGGGCTAGGGGAGCAAGCTTTTGGCCACTCGCGGCTCTTTGCACTGCTATGCAGGGTTATTTTATGAATTTGCGCTAGATGATGTAGTTTGAAATGTAAACTTATAAAACCAATTCAAATGCCGGGAAAAATAAACGAAAATATAAAAAGCATCAGGGAACTCAAAGACTACACCCAGGAATATATGGCCTTAAGACTTAATATTACCCAGGCGGGCTATAGTAAAATTGAAAAAGGCACCATAGCGCTGAGTTGCGATAAATTAGAAGAGATCGTCTCTATATTTGAAATGGATCTCATTAGCATTATAGGCTTTGAAAGGGGACTTTATTTTAAGAGCGATTACCTAAAGTCCAAGTCACCTGTAGGGCAGGATAATCTTTCTAATATTGAGGTGCTCTACAGGGATAAAATTGCCCTTCTGGAGAGACTACTGGATCAAACCGATAAGGAACTTAAAAATTACAAGGATAGATATGGAGGTCTTTAAATATTGTCTTTTGCAGGTTTTCTCTAAGTCATCCCGCTGAGGATAAAAAAGCAAGTAGAGACTCAGTGCAAGGGGTGTTGAAATGTTTCTATGCAAGGGGGACTTGATAACTAAATGGTTTTGCTGCCTTTATGATGGACATTATTGTTAATTATTACCCTGAGTTATATTTTATATCCTCTGCAAGAGCCTTATAAGGTTAAAGTGCCGTAGTATTGCAAAGTGGGCTTCACTTTTTCTATACATCGGAAAAGGTTTTGGGATTTGCCCTATTTTAAGTTTGATAGGAGAAGTTAATAATATAATAAAATCAATTGTATGGTTAACCCTGGTTCGGATTTGATTTTAATTGGCATTGCTCTTGCCTACGGATACTATGTCACGATGATAAAAAAGAACAAAAGGTAGCTGGATTACATCCTTACCCTTTAATAGAACAGATAGAAGCATAAAATGGAAGATTATGTTTTTATGGACAGCCGTCTTGTATTTCATGCAAGGCGGTTTTTTTTTGGGCTATGCCGTTCTTTTTTCTGATCGGTTTTGTTTTTGGATATACCAGGGGTAAGGCATAATTCTTTCTGATACCCCATTACAATTAAATTCCGCTCTCTGAAATAATCCTGCAAGTTTGCCTCATTCATTACTTGGGTAACCCCTTAAGGGGTGCCATAAAAAAACATTAGCCCGGAGAGAACCGGGCTAATAATGCAATAAAGCATGTGCTAAAATGAGTATCCTAAGGTTAAGAGCCAGTTGGAAGGCGCACCAGGAAACAAACGGATATAATCGTAACCTCCAACCCAGTAGGTTTTATTGGTTAGGTTGTTTGCGTTGAGCTGAATTTTAAATTTATTGATATTGTAGTACAAGGCTGCGTTATACAAGGTGTAACCAGGAATGGTCTGTGTTATTGTCTGGCTTAAATTACGTGTGGTAACAAAATTGGTTCCAAAACCAAGACCAAAATCTTTTAAAGCGCCATCTGTAAAGTTATAACGTGTCCAGACATTTCCTTGTTGTTTTGGTGTATTTGGTTTTTGCCTGTCTATCTCAGATGCTTCAGGACTCTCTGTAATAGCTGCTTGATTGTATGAGTAAGCCGCAGAAATACTCCAGTTACGTGTAATACTTCCGTTTACATCAATTTCAATACCTTTTGATTCTTCCTCTCCAATAGCTCTCATCAAGTCTGGGTTTATAGCATCGTTGGCCGGGTATAGCGTGTTTTTCTGCTGAATTTTAAATAAAGCCACAGTGACAAAGAGTTTTTCCTTAAACCAGGAAGACTTTGCTCCAAACTCCACCATATTGCTCTCCAAGGGATCAAAAGGCCCGCCCGCATTTGGGTTTGATAAAGAAGAGGCGGTCTGTGGATTGTATCCCTTTACGTAAGTTCCGTATAAATTAATGTTTGGGTTAAGGGTGTAGGTAAGTCCAAAACGAGGAAGGAAAGAATGTTGTTTTACTTTCTTTTCTGTTGCTTTTTTATAATTTTCCTTATCGGTATACTCATCGTAACGAATTCCAATTAAGGCCTGAAAAGCGCCAAATTTAATATGATCCTGAAGATAAATTCCGTACAATGAATAATAAGTTGGGTCAAAGGGACGAGCTGAATAAAAATATTTGCTCATGTCTTTTAATTGCTGTGATGCCGATGGATTTGTCAGGTCAAAGTGCGCCACATTGGGAACTGGATTTCCTTTTGAATCCAGTAGGTAAAGATTCTTTTTTGCCGGATCATAACTAGCAATTGATCCGTTATTTGCCGCATTTCTATAACCAGTTGCCTGTAATTGAGAACCTCCGGAGGGAACCTGCTCCTGGGCATAATCATAACCTGCAATTAAATTATGATCCAGAGCTCCCGTTTTGGCCTGATATTTAAAAAAAGCAGAAAGATTATCAATATAACGTTTACGTTTACGCTGGAAAACCTGCATTTCAATTGCAGTTGGGATAGTAGATCCATCCCCGGCTGATGCATATTTATTAGCACCGCGGTGTTCGAGAAGATCTTCTGTATAACCGGTACGAATGTAAGAAGTCGAAAACGATAAACGATCTGTAAACTGGTGATTTAATGAAGTGGTAACAATATAGGTTTCTTCATTTAAATAATCATTGGTAGAATTCAGTGAGTTGGAAGTTTTAGTGGAGAATAAATTATTCTCATAGGTGGATTGTCCGCGGTCCAAGATACTTTTTGAACCCGTATAAATCAAGTCAAAGTTTACACTTGTTTTCTCATTTGGAAGAAACGACAGGGAAGGAGCAATGACAATATTTTTATCGAATTGTAAATCCCTAAATGAATTTGCATTTTCATAGCCTAAATTCAAACGGTATAAAAGGGATTTGTCTTGTGTTAAAGGCCCTGTGAAATCGGCTAAAGCTCTTAGGGTATTGAAACTTCCTGTAGAAAAACTTACGCTGTTTGCCGGCTGATCCAAAGGCTTTTTAGTGACTCTGTTTAAAACTCCTCCCGGAGAGGCATTACCAAACAAAGCCGATGAAGGGCCTTTTAAAACTTCAACACGCTCCAGGTAATTGGCAAGGGGTTGTTTCCAGAATCCGGTAGAGGTTCTCATTCCGTTGAGCAGCTGGGTATTGCTTCCTCCGTTAATTCTAAATCCTCGAATCGAAATATCATCATAAAAAGTAAACTGGCTAACCCCGCTGAAGTTTTTTACTATTTCGCCTACCCGGATCGAACCCTGGTCTGCGATTAACTCTTTTGTTGCGTATGAAACAGCTTGCGGAAGATCTTTTAAAGCGATTTCGGTTTTGGCCCCAATAAAAGATTTGGTGTTCTTGTATGATTTCTCTTTTCGTCCGGTAATCTCTACAGTCTGTAAAGTATTGATGTTTTCCTGTAAAACAATGGAAAGGTCTAGGTTCTCACCCTCATGGAGTTCAAGAGTTTTTTGCTCAACAGAAAAACCCATTGCAGAGAAATACACTGTATAATTTCCTGATGCGAGGTTGGTGAATTCAAAGTTTCCTTTCTCATCAGAGGTGGTATTTTTTTTAAGGCTTTTAATAGATACAGAAGCATAAGATATAGCTTCATTATTCTGCGAGACGATCTTTCCTGTAATTGTAGCATTTTGCGCCTGGCTAAGGTTAAAAAAAGCCAACAGCAAAAATAAGTAAGTGAATTTCATGGCGGTTATTTATATTTTAGGCTGCAAATTTATATTTATTTAGATTAAATACAAATTAAAATAAACAAAATTACTCATTGATCCAGATGCTTCCCAAATTTTTGCAGTACTTCTTTTATCTACTGGAATCTCCCGTATACCAATATAATTTCCACAATAAAACGGGACTATCTAGATACTGGAAATGGTAATAACTTCATTTTTCATGGTAAGGGTTTACGCACTCGGGTGAGTGAAAGTAAGATTAATTTTAAATTTTATAAGACAAATTCAGAATGAGATAATTTAAATTTCAGGAATTCTTTACATTTAAGAAATCTAAAACTTTTGGGGAAACTCTCAAATCAGATCTAAACTTTAAAATACCCTTTATGAAATGTGTTTTTAATTCTTTTGCATTGCCTATTGAAAATGAAGTATTAAATATAAGGGCTTTATAAAGTATTGTCTGGGTAGCCTTATCGAAATAATAAACACAAATATCATCTGCTACATCTTCACCCTGAGATAAAACCACATCATAATTCTTTAGATCGGGATTTGGGTATAAAGATTTAAAAGTTAGGGATTCAATAATTATCTCATCATTACAATGATGCAAACCATTTTGATCAACTATTACTTTGGTGATTTTGTTTTTTCGGTTAATAATTATATCCTTTAAAACGAAATACACCAAAAAAGATAAGAGAACTACTGCTAGCAGCAGAGAAGAAATTTTAAATTCGGCAGATAATTTTCTAGATTCAAAAATAATTATCTCCAAATTAATTATTGCAAAAATTGTACTTACAAAAATAAATACTCCTACTGCCTTTGCTATAAAAGTTATTTTTTTTGATTTTAATGATTCTATTTTTGAAAACTCATTATTGTGAAAATCCATTTTTTGTCAGAATTGAGAAATGAAACATTAGAGTTGTTGGATCAAATTTAAGAAAGATAAATTTATTTTTTAGTTTTTTGACATTCTCTCGCCTTAAAAGTTAAGTTTTATATTTTTTTTATTAATCAATATCAAAGCTCATTAAAATGGGAAGTCTCTATTCCCGGAGGTAGTAAATTCAAATCTTGAAGAGATAATTGAAAATATGTGCAGGTCAGGTTGATCCACTAAAGAGAGCAACATTGGGTGTATAAGTCTAGAGGATTAATGCAAGATACATGAAAAAAAAGCAGATTATTTGGAAATAGTTGCAGAATGTATGAGACCTATATTACAAGTAAAGCACAAAGATGTATTGGTAATTTGTTAAATATTTTTAGTAGTAAATTAGTTTTTTTTTGTATTTTAGTATGTGATATTTTTAAGAAGATATAGTTTCTGGATTTTTTATGGTGAAATTTATAGAAACTAAATAGTAGCTTCTTAAAATACTAATTGCTAAAAAGATGCACCGGAGTGATGCATCTTTTTTTGTACCATTCCAACAGTGGCAAAATTGGAAAGACAGATTCTTTAAGTATTCTTTAGTTGCAACTTGCACAAAATCCATATTAATCACATAGTGGTCTTACCGGTTTTAATGGTTTTTGTTTTCTTGTAAATACAACATGGCTTCTTTGACTGCTTGTATGGAGTTTTTTGGATTAAAACCCAACTCAGTCCTTGCTTTTGAGATGTCGAAGTTTTGTTGAAGTCCTGAAAACATCGCGATATCTTTTACACTCAATAAAGGGGCTTTTCCATTGATCTTACTGCCAATTTCCATAAACCAGGCAATTATAAATAATATTGGTTTTGGAACTGCCATAGGAAGTTTTATTTTCAAATCCGGAAATAACTCGCGGGCCAGTTGTGTTGTTTCTTTTATGGAAATACATTTTTCATTTGCCAAGATATAACGTTCGCCATTTTTTCCTTTTGTTGCCGCTAGATAACAACCTTGAGCAACGTCTTTTACATCAATCCAATTTAAAGTGATGTTAGTCTCAACAGGTATTTGCTTTTCAAGAATTAAAGAAATAATATTATAAGAAACACTTAAAGGTTTGAAAGCCGTACTGCCAATCATGGCAGATGGTAAAACGGCAACCAATTCTATATTATGCTTTCTAGCCAATTCAAAAGCTAGTTTTTCCCCGTCATTTTTTGAATTGTAGTACATATCCCTACGGTCAGGATTCTGTCCATAACTTTCTTTAGTGGGGAGCTTGGAATAGTTTAAAGCTGCAATAGAACTTACGTACACAATTCTCTTTACGCCTGCTTCTGCTGCGGCTTCAACAATATTTTTTGTGCCTAGAATATTGACATCATAAATTTCTTTTTTGGGGTCTTTGGCCCAAAGTTTAAAGACCGCTCCAACTGCGTAAAATATCTCGACACCTTGCAGGGCGTTTACTAAGGACTGTTTGTGGGAAATATCAGATTCTACGACTTCACAATTTAAACCAGTAAAGGGTTCTTTGTTTTTGATGTTGCGAACCGAAGCTCTTACCGGGATGCCTTTGTTGATAAGTAATCTTACTAGGTTGTTGCCAAGATGCCCATTTGCTCCTGTAACTAATGCTAAATTTTTCTGTGCCATTTTATTTGTTTTTATTACGGCACAAAATTGGGAGATGATTTTTTTAAAATACTTCGCAAATGTTACTTAATTATTTGCTTTCTAATTCTGCTCAACCGCTTTGGGTTCATTCCTAAATCAAGCAATGTATGGAAGAGGAACATTATAAAGGAGAATAATAGAGCACAGTTGCTTTTAGACGGTTTTAATTTTATCCTATTTTGGATGCACTTAATCTTACAATTTTAAATACCGATATAGTTAAGAATTCAGTAGTAGCACAAATGATTTGTTTTGATGTATTCAAACTTCCTAATTTTTTTAAAAAGTGCTATATGTCATGTAATGCATCTGTTTTGTAATACTTTGAAAAAAAGTAAAAATTTCTTTTCTATACAATAATTCTTTTTAAAATAAAATATGTAGGATTTTTTTTGTAGTTTGGTGTGGCTAAAAACCTAAAAGGTTACAGATGAAATATTTAAAAAAAATAACAATAATGAAGATGTACTAAAAACAGCAAAACAACTAGATATCGGAAAATCTACAATTTGTAATCCAATGCAATCCAGTCAAACTAAAAAAAAAATTTAGATGAAAACAGCTACAGTTTTATTTGAAAATAATTCTTTTATAAGAGAAGTGAATGATGATAATTTAGATTTCGTTGATTTGGACTTAGTATTGGGTTTTGGTGCAAGAGATTTGTTATCAGACCAGAAGATTTTCAATGAGCTAAAAAATAAATTTCCATCTTCAGAATTGGTTCTGTGTTCTTCAGCGGGAGAAATTTATCAAAATGAAGTTTTAGATAATACTATATCTCTCACGGCAATTAAATTTTCTTCAACGCAAATTAAAACTTGTGAAGTTGATATAGCAGATTTCCAAAACAGTTTCCTGGCAGGTTCTTCTTTAATTAAGAAATTTGATCAGGAACATTTAAAATTGGTACTGGTACTCTCAGACGGGGGAAAAGTAAATGGAAGTGAGTTAGTTAATGGAATGAACGCAGTAAAAAAAGAAGAAGTATTAATCGTTGGAGGGCTGGCAGGTGATGCGGCAAAATTTGAAAAAACACTCGTTGGATTAAATGAAACCCCACAACAGGGCAAAATTATCGCTATAGGTTTTTACGGTGCAAAACTATTGGTGTCTCACGGATCTTTAGGGGGATGGGAAAGCTTTGGATTGGAGCGGATTGTGACTAAGTCAGAAAGTAATGTTTTATATGAAATCGATGGGAAAAATGTACTGGATCTCTATAAAATTTATTTAGGAAAGTATGCAGAAGAATTACCGGGTTCGGCATTACTCTTTCCATTGTCAATCAAAATTGATGGAGTTGACGAGCCGGTTGTCAGAACTATTTTATCTATAGATGAATCCAATCAGACCATGACCTTTGCAGGTGATGTACCCAAAGGGAGTAAAGTACGCTTTATGAAAGCCAATTTTGACAGATTAATAGATGCGGCAAGTCAGGCTGCTGCTTGCTGTTTGGAGTTAAATAGTTTTAGTCCAAAATTAGCTCTTTTAATTAGCTGTGTTGGACGAAAGCTAATTCTGGGATCCAGAATTGATGAAGAGGTTGAGGCTGTTTCAGAGATTTTCGGAGACAAAACCACTATTTCAGGTTTTTACTCCTACGGAGAAATTTCGCCTTTGAAACCATATGGTGAGTGTATACTTCACAACCAGACTATGACCATTACCTGTATTAATGAAATAGACTAGTTATGGATCTTCATAAACTTTTACAGAGACAAATAAATAAAAATGTACCTGCCGAGCTTCAGGATAATGCATATTTTCAATCCTTTATAAAAACGGTTAATGATTCTTATTTATCTTTTGAAAGAGATAAGGATTTGATGGACCATTCTTTTAAGGAAAGCGAAAAGGAATACAACGATGTACATGAGAATTTAAAGAAAGAATATGAATTAAAACAACACTCTATTTTAAATCTTTATGAAAGTCTTACCCAGTTAGATCAGGGATACGGATCCATAAATGAAGAAGAAAAAAATGATCTTCTCTTTATTTCAAAATATATCAGTGAACAAATTACTAAAAGAAAGCAAACCGAGAAAAAGTTATTTGAAACCGTCCAGTTTTTAAAGACATTATTAGGCAATTTACAGTCAGGAATCTTAGTGGTAGATAATAATGATAGTATCTTATTTGTAAATCAGCATTTATGCGATATGCGCAATATTTCTGCTTCTCCCGATGAAATGATTGGCAAAAAAGCCAATGAATACATAAGTGATACCCAGGTATTGTTTAAAGATTCTAAAGTGTATAGAAAAAGAATTGAGGAAATTTTAATTGGCAAAGAAATCATTACAGGTGAAATACTTGAAACAATAGACAATCGTTTTTTTGAAAGGGATTACATTCCTATTTTCATCGAAAAGGAGTGTATTGGGCATCTTTGGAAGTCTACTGATGTAACCCAAAGAATTAAAAGTAAAAATTTACTCAAACAAAGTGAAGAGCGTAATCGTATTATTATGAATTCTTCACTAAATGCCATTGTTACTATTGATAATACCGGAAAAATAACTTTTTGGAACAATCAGGCGCAAACTATTTTTGGATGGAGAAAAGAAGAGGTTCTGGGTAAAACATTAAATGAAACTATAATTCCTAAGCGACATAAAAAAGGACATGAGCAAGGTCTTAAATATTATAGTAAAACAGGCAAAGGACCGGTTTTAAACAAACAAATAGAGCTGCCAGCAGTTAATAATATTGGACATGAATTTCCTATAGAGATTTCCATTATACCCCTGGAGCAAAATGGGGAGGTATTTTTTTGCTCTTTTATACAGGATATCTCAGAGCGAAAAAAAACAGAAACAAAACTAAAGTTTCAAGAAGAAAAATATCGCAATATTATTGCCAACATGAATTTAGGGCTTATTGAGGTTGACAACAATGAAATAATTCAATTCGCCAATCAAAGTTTTGCCGACATATCAGGATTTGAAATTGAGGAATTAATTGGTTTGAATCCTTCTAAAACATTTGTATTTGGAGAGAATATTGAAAAATTAAAATCTAAGAATAAATTACGGAAAAAAGGAGTATCGGATGTCTATCAAATTCCGGTAAAAAATAAAACAGGAGAGTTAAGATGGTGGGCCATTGGTGGTGCGCCCAATTATGACGATAAAGGTAAACTAGTGGGATCTATCGGGATTCACCTGGACATTACCGAGCAAAAACAAATGGAAATTGAGCTTGAGAATGAAAAACTCAAGGCAGAGCAAGCTTCCAGGGCAAAAGAAGCATTTTTGGCCAATATGAGTCATGAAATACGTACACCTCTTAATGGTATAATTGGTTTTTTAAGGGAACTAGAGCGACAAAACTTAACAGAGCTGCAAAAAAAATATGTGGAGAACAGTTCTCTAGCTTCAAGGCATTTATTGTCTATTATCAATAATATATTGGATATCTCTAAAATTGAGGCAGGAGAAATGTCACTTGAAGTGGAGGATTTTGTTTTTGATAATGTGATAGGCAATGTGATAAATGTCCTTGAGCCATTAGCAAAGAAAAAAGGATTAAAACTAATAAAACAGATTTCCAGAGATGTTCACGATGTCTTAAAAGGAGACATCTTAAGATTAGAGCAAATATTATTTAATCTGGTGGGCAACTCTTTGAAGTTTACCCATAAAGGTAAAATATTTTTAAAATGTGAAGTATTAAAAGATACCAAAGCCAGTCAGAGATTGCAAATTTCTGTTGTGGATACTGGAATAGGAATGCAACAAAGCTATGCTGAGAACATTTTTAATAAATTTTCTCAGGAGGATAAAGAAATTACACGAAAATTTGGCGGTACTGGCCTGGGTATGGCCATCACTAAGGAACTTATCCAGTTAATGAACGGGAAGATAAAGGTTCAAAGCCAGAAAGGCATTGGTACCACCATTAGTTTTATTATTGATTTGCAAAAAGGAAGCATCAATAATATTAAAAAAGTTCAAGAGGAAATTAATGTAGATATTTCAGGTATTAATGTTTTACTGGTAGAGGATAGTAGTATTAACAGGATGGTAGCCATTAATTCACTTCATTATTTTAATTGTGTTGTAACCGAGGCAGTCAACGGTATTCAAGCCATTGAAATTCTAAAACTTAAAAGCTTTGATATCATATTAATGGATGTACAAATGCCTGAAATGGATGGTATAGAAGCTACCATTAAAATCAGGGAAGAATTGAAATTACAAACCCCTATAATTGCCCTTACTGCCAGTGCTTTTAAAAGCGAATTTGATAAATGTAAAAATGCAGGTATGGATGATTATATTACAAAGCCTTTTGAAGAGTTTGATCTTATTGAAACCATTTCAAGGTATACCATAAAGAGGACATAAATGATGCTACAAAGAAAAAAAATGAGAAATTCTGTGATTAAACCATTTTAAAGAAAAGCAGTCTTATTAAAATAATCTTAAAATGCGTGAGAATGAAATCCCCAATTTTACTTTTAATCTCTTTTTTTCTATTATTATCCTGCTCAAAGCATGACCCAGATGAATCAAATCAAGATGCTGCTTCTATAGATGATGATTTGGCAGGACCTATTTCGAGACCAAAAACCGGATATGGTTCGGATGGTAATTATCAAGTAGCAAAAATTAGTTTTCCAAGCCCTTTATATAGTGGGAAAAATGTTGAAATTTTTTACCCAAAAGGAATAATTTCACCAAAACCTGTTATTTTTTATTCGCATCCTTACGCAGGTGAACAAAGCGAGTATAATATAGGATTGTATGAGTTTATTGCAAAGAAAGGATATGTAGTGGTATTTGCACCTTACCCAACCACAGGGGTTACAGTAGAAGAAAGATACGATACCCTATGGCAAAGTTTTAAAAAAGCAGTGAGAGATTATCCTGGAATAATTGATACAAAAAAAGTAGGTTTCATGGGGCATTCATTTGGCGCAGGAGCTTGTTTTGCTTTAGCGCACAAGGGCTTTCTAGATGAAGGCTGGGGAGAGAACGGACGTTTTATCTTTGCAATGGCGCAATGGTATTCATATGAAATTACACAGGCAGAATTGCAGCGTTTTCCAGAGAATACAAAACTGATCACCCAAGTCTATAACGATGATACAACCAATGATCATAGGCTGGCAATTGATATTTTTAAAAATATAAATATTCCAGATACTGAAAAAGATTTTATTTTAATAAAAAAATCAGTTTTACCTGCATTTACTTACACGGCAGAGCATAATCTTCCCAATACGCAAAGCTCCTATGATGCATATGATTACTATGGGATTTACAGATTACTTGATGCATTGATTGATTATAGTTTTAATGGAAATGCAGCGGCCAAAAATGTAGCACTTGGAAATGGATCTAAAGAGCAGGTAACCATGCCAAGTTATAACGGGCAGGCGTTATCGCCCCTGGAAGTAACCGATAATCCTTCTGCCTTATATCCACAGAGTAAATATTCTTTTCAGTGTGGTGCATTAAATAATCCCAGAATTGCAAATTGTAATTAAAGCTTTGGATATCCAATGGATATTTAAGTGTAACATAAAAAAAGAGGCTCAAGTAAGAGCCTCTTTTGAATTAATGTTTCCCATTTCCTTTTCCTTTACCATGTCCATTATGGTTTCCATTATCGTGGTGGGGATTGTCTTTGCCTTGTTTGTTATTTCCTCTACCAGGCTTTTGACCAATTGTTTTTTGAGGCTTACCTTTATAACCTTTTGCGTATTTTACTCTATGGGTTTTAAAATTGTCATAAGGTCTCTCTCCTCTGTAATCGGTTAAGACTACTTTGTAGTGGCTGTAAAGATCATAGTTTCTGTAAGCAGAAGGCAGTGATCTGGTTCTGACCCATCTTCCGTTATTCAAATAAACATAGTTTGATGTATTTACATCATAATAAGTTTCCAGGTCAGGCAGGTAATAATATCGAACATCTGTATAACCAACCGGTCCCCATGACGGTGGCGTACCTATGTTAACATTGACAGATACCTGAGCTTGAGAGTAACTAAAAGAGAGAAACAGAACTCCGATCAAAAAATATTTTAAAGTTTTCATAATTTCATTTTTTTAATTCATAACTGTTTTTATAATAAAACAAGAAACGTGCCTAAATTTTTAAACACGAATAACTCGTTGATTTTGTGTTATTTGTATTTGATGTTAATGCTGATAATATCCGAGGTCATATTGGTTGTTCTGGTATAATGACCGTAACGAATCTCTAGAGTATTCCAGTGTTTCAGGCCAAATATTCCGTTAAGGGGCGTGAATTTCATTCCCATCCCAAAGAAACTGCTGTCAAACTTAGACAAATCATAATTACTGGTATAGTACTCATCGGCTGCTGTGTGTTCACCGTAAGGTTTAAAATACTTCGTGCCAGTTTGGGTATAATACCTGTAAAAGGGACTTATAGAAAATGTCTGAGTTAACTTCACAGGAATTTCAAGATCGGCGGTATGCGCTTTGAGACTCCAGTTATCAGTGTAATACCTGTAGTAAGCTCTAATGATCATATTATCCCCTAAAAAGTAGCTGGCTCTGATTCCCAGTGGAATTTTAAGTCTTGTATCGGGCATTTTCTCCTGATGTACAGATCCGTCTGTAAAATATACCCTGTGAAAGGGAAGACTCAGATAGCCATTTTGGCTAATGAGATCCCCTACAAGTAGTACTTGCAGATTTTTGTTTACTACCTGAGAATAGCTCAGAGTTCCGGCAAAAGTATTTCTATTAGCGCTATCATAACCTCCACTTCCCGGGGCACGAAGCTCAACGGGTTCAATTAATTTTAACTGATCGATAAAGGTTTGGAATTTAGCGGTAAATTCTCCGTTTCTGTCTTTGGTTTTTTGCGAGAAACTAATATTTCCTCCAAAAGACTGATAATCAAACTCTGTTGATGATGAAACTCCAATTCCAATAGTTCGTCCCTTGGCTTCGTTTTCTCTGATATAGGTCAAAGAAGGATAGAAACGATTATCGGAAGACGAAGCAGATGAGTTGGCGCTCAGGTCAATCATATCTGAAGATGCAGAGGTATAATGATCAATACCCGCTTCAATATCAAAGGTATGCTTGATTCCTGTCTCTGCGTACTTGACCAGTTTAACATCGATGGTATTGGCAATATCGGTTAAATGCTCAGAACCAATTCCGCCTGTAACGGCTGAGTTGTCTCCGTTTTGTTTGTAATAACTCGAGACCAAATTTACCTCTTCGAGTTTTAATTTTTTGCTTTTGTAAGCTGTGGAATCAGTAGGAACATTTTGCGCTCTTAGTTGAAACAATCCCAATAAAGCAAGTCCTGTTATGAATATTCTTTTCATTTTTGAATAGTATCAAAATTAGTTACAGCCACAGCCACCGCCGCTTTTTCCTGAATTGGCTCCGGAAGCTCCCTCTCGGTAGGATTGAAAACTGAGTTCTGTCTTTTCGATTTTCCTGTTGGAGAGCACCATTTCAGAATCGTTGATTTTTCCTTTCTGATATTCTTTTACCGAAGTACACGAGGTGAGTAGAATGCCTGTAAAAGCAATGCTACAAAATAATAGGAGCGCTTTTTGTTTTGGCTTTTTCATTTCAGGTTGATGTTTTTTGAAGTGTAAATTTTGTTGTTATCATCTATTATTATGCAATATAGATCTGGTATCTGATCTATTAAAAACAAGCCAGCCTTAATACCCATAACGGCAATTGGAGTAGCCATTGCATCTGCAAATTCTGCATTTGAAGCCATAATGGTCACGCTTTTTATTCCAGTTATCGGGAGTCCTGTTTTTGGGTCAATGGTATGGGAATACTTTTTTCCCTTGATGGTCACAAACTTTTCATAATTGCCTGAGGTTGCCACTGCTTTATTGGATATTTCCATATAGGAGAATGCTGCATTTGGAGCATCGGGATTGGCCACGCCAATGGTCCATTTTTTGCCATCAGGTTGTAATCCCCAGGCAGAGAGATCTCCGCTGGCATTGATAATACCGCTCTGAACATTATGTTTTATTAGGACTTGTTTGGCCATCTCAGCGGCATAACCTTTTCCGATTCCGCCAAAACCAATCCGCATTCCTTTTTCTTTTAAAAATACGCTTGTGTTTTCTTTATCTAAAATGATATTGTGGTAATTGATAAGGTGTACCATTTTCAGCGCCGTTTCGGGATCAGGTAATTGGGTCATTGATTTGTCAAAATTCCAAAGGCTTTTATCGATGCTGCCGTATGAAATATCAAAAGCGCCTTGTGTAATTCTGGAAATTCCAATACATCTTTCAATAAGATTAAAAACCTCGGGGTCTACTTTAACAGGTGCAATTCCTGCATTCTGGTTAATGAGATTGGTCTGGCTGTCTGCTTTATAAGTGGTCAGCAGTTTTTCAATGCGTCTGATCTCCTCAATGGCAAGATGAATATTCTCATTTGCTGTTTTCTGGTTTTCAGCCACAACAGTAATGGTAAAGTTGTTGCCCATGAGTTTTAGGGACTCAGAGTACTTTTTATTTTTTAATATGTTATTTTCGGCTCTCACAGATCGCTTTTATCTCGGCAGTCCACTCATCGGGTGTAGTTTGAGGTTTTCCGTGCCAGGTTTTAAGAACTTTTCCATCGGCATCAAGAAGCAAGGTTAGAGGAAAACTACCCTCTTTGTTATAAATTTCGGCTAAATCCTCGTTTCGCTTTACCTGCTGGGGTGTTCCTATGTTTTTCTTTTTTCTTGGAAAATCAGCATTAACCAGTACCAGATTCTCATTGGCCATCTCTGTGAATGCCGGACTTTCAAGATAATCTCTACGCGTTACAATACAAGGCCCGCACCAGTCTGAACCCGAGAAGTTTAGCAGAATTAATTCGTGCTTTTCCTTTGCCACTTTTTTGGCAGTATTAAAGTCAGGTTCCCAATTGATGGGAAGCACTGTCATTAAAAGCAATATTGTAATTAGTTTCATTTCGAAGTGTTCTTTTTAGATACTTACGAAATAACGAATTGTTAGGGATCTTATTTTTTTTAATTGCTTAAGATTCGATTAATATTGGGATGCTATAAAATTCAGGACATATTTTAAGTAGTCTGAACACCAAAAAGATAACCAACTAGTGCTGAGGTTGCCATAGCAAAAGTGCCCCAGATGCAAATGCGCAATACTGCTTTTATTGTTTTTGATCCGCCTGCCTTTGCGGCTAATATTCCTGAGAATGCCAGAAAAAGTATTGAAAAGCCATATTGATAAAACACCATTTGTTTTAGAGGAGCAAAGATCGCCACCAAAAGAGGCAATAAACCTCCAATAATAAAGGAAATTGCCGATGCAAAAGCGGCAGTTAGAGGATTTGCCTGGGTAATTTCATTAATACCCAGTTCATCGCGCGCATGGGCTTCAAGAGCATCATGAGCGGTTAATTCGATGGCAACTTGTCGGGCCAGTTCTTTATTTAATCCTCTTTGAATATAAATATCGGTTAGTTCTTCGAGTTCTTCTCCCGGCAGGGTTTCAAGAGCGAATTTTTCTCTTTTTAAATCAGCAGTTTCAACATCAGACTGCGAACTTACCGATACATATTCACCCGCTGCCATAGAAAGTGCACCGGCCACCAAACCGGCCACTGCGGCCAGTACAACAGGCTCTCTTGTAACACTTGCCGCTGCTATGCCAATAACCAGACTGGTCGTGGATAAAATCCCATCATTGGCTCCTAGGACAGCAGCCCTGAGCCATCCGCTTCTGTTGATGTAATGGTTTTCAATGTGCATACTGCTATTTTATATTAGTTTAATCCAATTCGGATCTTCAGCGTTTTTTGGAACGCCTCCAAAATTTGTTCTGAGCAATTCCCTAATTTGAAATTGTGTTTTATTGCGGGTTGTGTTTTTCCAATCCTTAAAATCATAAATATGAATCTGCTCTGCATTTGGATTTACAGTAAAGTAGATTCGTGCTATTGATTCGTTGTATTTCTTGAACTGATCTAAAATATTTCGGCTCGCTACCACAATTAGTATGTTTTCCCAATTCAGGTAATCACTAGCGATATCATTTCTTTGATTTAATCCCAGCGATTCAAAAAAGGCTTTTATTTTTTGATCGTTTAATTGATCAATTTTTTTGTCTATATTTTTAAGAGTGTCCTCTAAGGCCTCTTTATCACTAAGATTCATTTTTATAGTTTATATTTCTAAATAAAATTACTCTAAAATACCTTGAGTTATAAAAGCAATGCCAGTAGAATGATTCTAAATGTAATAACGGATTATTTTTCAGTATTAAATTACAGTAAATTAGTAGTGGAAATATAAGATTTTAACTAACTTTTTAAGAAATAATGATTATCAATCAGACTCATTAATGTACACTCTAAATACACAACTGACTTATTTTAACTACGGTGTTAATTCTAAAAGATTAATTGTAAATCTTAAATGGTATAAACTTGAGATGTTTACTAATTTTAGCCTGCAGGGACTTTGTTTTACAGGGGCAGAGCTTGAAGAGTTTAAGGGATTCATAGATCAAAATACACTTAATTTTCCGGGTTCTTGTTTTGTTGAGCAAACAAACGCAAGTGGTGTTGATTTACTTGTAACTAATGATTTGACTCAAAGTGCATTTCCGTATTATCTTATTTTATCCAAAAATCCAAAATTAAACCAGGGAAATTCGATTTGTCAAGCAGAAAATATTATCCTGATGGATGAAAATTATAAATACACTATTGACTATCCATTGGATTTTGATGTGATTGGCAAAATCGAAATTTATAAAAGCGTGGAAGAAGGCAGATAGCAATAAAATAATTAAAGACTTTTAGGCCATTAAGGGCCTGGCAACCTGATTTGTTTATTGTTATAAAATATACTTTTGTGCCCAGATCCGTGCGCGTAGTTTTACCTGTTTTTGCAATTGTAGGGGATTGGCAGGTAGTTGGTGCTCTTTGGAGTGTCCTTTTATGTGTTTTACCTTACTTAAAAGTCTTATTGATTTGCTAATTTTAGCTTCACTTTTTCTCACTGATGACTTTGGCCACCCATAGTGCTCCCTGTGATTTTAATATCACATTGATCTTTTTTAGGCGGCCATAATCCTGCTGTGCTATCTGGTGTTTTTTCTAACCAAAGCCATTACCTATCTTATTGTCTTTTGGTAGCTGGTATGGAGGGTGTGGATTTTTGCGCGCCTTTTTCTCTGGTCAGGACTTTAGCAGTGGATGCAGTAGCAGAGGTATTAGTGGTCTGAAAAGTCTTCTGTATTTTACCTTTATTCTCTTTTGGATACCTGGCTAAGTGTGATTTGTGATCCCTGTAAGGTTCATTTCCATTGTAATCATTTATAATTACTTTGTACCCATTATAAAGATTGTAGTTTTTATATCGGGCAGGCAATGTTTTCTCGGCGAGCCATTTGCCATTTTTGGCGGAGATAAAATTACTCTTTTCAATATCATAGTAGGTATCGATATCGGGCAGATAGTAGTATCTGAAATAACTGCTGCTAATTGGTCCCCAGTCAGGACGGACAGCTGATTTTGTAACAGCATGTTTTTGCCCGTAAGAGATAATGCTTGTTAAGACAAAGCATAAAATTAATTTTCTCATAATTGTATTGTTTTAAGTGGTTTATAAGGCTAAATTATAGACAAATATTCAAGTGATGTATTCTATTATACCAATTGATCAATAGTCTCGACTAATAACTCTTTTATCCCGATTACGACAATTTTTTCCTATGTGCTACTCAATATGTATTTCTTGAAATTTAGTTATAATCTTTATAATGAGATAATAAACCCCAGGGCTGTTAAGTAGGAACAAAGTTCTTATCAAAGACACTATTTTACATGAAACAAAGTAAAGTCAAGAAAGTTTTTCTCTTTTAGCCCAAATGAATAAAATTTTTAATCTTTCGTGTTTTTATTGCAACGCCCTGTTATTACTATTTTGATTTTTATTAATTTAGGTGTCCAAATAATGACAAGCACCGAAATTCTCTTTTAAGGGAGTTTATCAGGGGTAAACTTCAGACAAAGTGAAGACAGGGCGCATGATTAGTGAAAGAAAAGAATATCTTTCTGTTTTAATTTTTAATAATAGTAGTTTACAGATTATACAACAAATACCCAATACCATGGATAAAACTATACAGCTTCGCGTGAGAAAACAAATAGACAATAGCCGTGAGCTTAAGGTATTAAAACTAAAAGGAACCTTAATCTCTAAAGGCTTTACCCAGATTATCCACATAGCCGATCAGGATGAGGATTTTTATCTTAATTCATTTTCAACCTCGCCGGATTGTAAAAAACAGGCCGAAGATTTTGTACTGGACTATATCTCCAGCCATGATCTTGGCGATACCATTTCGCTTCTTAGCCCCGTGAAGTAATTGCGGGGGAAATACTGCTGAGAATTATTTTTTAAAATACAACCAATTATAACTAATTATCGAATCCTATTTGCCTTTAGGATGCGCTCAATTAAAAAAACATTTTAGTTCGCTGCTTTTTATGGGACCCCAAAAACATATCAAACTCTCGGAGCTCAACAGCAAGATCAGCGATGCCCTAACCGACCGGTTTAAGGGGCAGACTTTTTGGGTGGTGGCCGATATTACCAATCACTCTTATAAGGCCCAGAAAAAAATCCATTACTTTGAGCTGGTAGAGAAAGGCACTACATCCAACAGCATTGTGGCTAAAATTATCGGCAAGGCCTGGGGGGCAGGATCGATGCATCTTTCTGATTTTGAAAAAAATACAGGACAGCGCTTCACCAATAACATCAATGTACTGGTGCTGGTCAGTGTGGACTATCATCCCTTGTTTGGCCTCTCGCTAAATGTCCTGGATATTGATACCAATTTTACCCTTGGCATCCTGGAGCAACAGCGCAATGCGACCCTTAAAAGGCTTGTGGATGAGAATGATTTTATTGAAAAAAAACAAGAGCAGTATATCACCACAAACAACCAGCTACAACTACGGCCGGTGATTCAAAGAGTAGCGGTGCTCTCGGGGAGCAACTCGGCCGGGCATGAGGATTTCAAGCATACCCTTGAGCATAATGATTTTGGCTATGTATTTCAAATTGATGATTATCCAACCATTGTCCAGGGAGATAATAATGCCAAGCTTTTCCTTGGTAGACTAATTGAAGTATACAATAGCGGGATTCCCTATGATGCCGTTGTAATTACAAGAGGTGGAGGGGCGCAATCGGATTTTCTGATCTTTGACAATTATAATATCGGTCGCGCTGTGGCTAAGTTTCCAATTCCGATAATCACTGGAATCGGGCACCAGAAAAATGTAAGTATAACTGATCTCATGGCCCATACCCATACCAAGACCCCCACTAAAGCCGCCGAGTTTATCATTGCCCATAACCGCAGTTTTGAGCAAAGTATTCTATTGCTTCAAAAAAATATTGTCATTAAATCCCAGCAGCTATTTCTCTTGAACTATCAAAATCTTTCAAGACTCAAGAGCACTATTTCCAATAGTGCCAGAGAGATGATCTCTGTCCATAAGGATGCCTTGGGGGCCATTAACCAAAACACCATTAACAGTTCCAAGTCAATACTGTACCAGAAGCATCGCCATTTGGTGAGTCTCTCTCATCAGATT
Organism: Flavobacterium sp. CSZ; assembly: GCF_015350725.1. Taxonomy (NCBI): domain Bacteria; kingdom Pseudomonadati; phylum Bacteroidota; class Flavobacteriia; order Flavobacteriales; family Flavobacteriaceae; genus Flavobacterium; species Flavobacterium sp. CSZ. Next base: position 6,974 of record NZ_JADKPQ010000033.1, on the reverse strand, counting down.
GCAGGGAAGCCCAGGATTATTCTCTACAACAGGATCAATGATATTGAAAATACCATCAGTAATTTAAAAACATTCACCAATCAGTATCTTCGCAATCAAAGTAAATACCTGGGACATTACAGGGCGAGTATGCAGATGATCTCCCCTGAGAATATCCTTAAAAAAGGATATGCCATAGTGAGGGTCAATGAGAAGATCATCAGTAATGCCGATACAATAGAGGTAGGAGATACCATTGATGTGGTACTCTCCGATACAATTTTAAAAACCACCGTGAGGGAAAAAACAAAATACAATGGAAGAGAAACTCACTTATGAGGCGGCATATGCCGAGCTTGCAGCAATTGCAAAGGAAATAGAGAATGAAACCATTTCGGTTGACGCCCTGGCCACAAAGGTCAAGAGAGCTTCTGAGCTTATTGATTTTTGCCAGGGTAAACTCAAATCAACCGAAAGCGAAGTCAACAAAATTATCAGCCAGATGGAAAATCCATCAAGCTAACAATACTCCGGTGGATAATAATTGAGCTGTTTTATGCGTTATTTTATGATATACTCCGATATAAAATACAATATCGGGCTCTAAACCCGGTATTGGAATTATAAGCCTATAACCTATATAGATATGCCCATAGCAGATTGTTTTATGGGCATATTTTATTATCTATCTAATGCAGCATTATTCTTCTCAATGCCCCTTCAAAAAAAAACTTTTTAAATATTTTACTGTACGACTATTATTTTTTAGCTCAGGAAAAGACCTTTCCTTTATTTCTTTTACTCTTGTTGGGCTTTGGTAGTCTCTGAAAGATTGCGCTTTACGTGCTGATAAAAATCCTTAAGGTGCCACAGGGCCGGACACATCTCAGGGGGACCGTTAAAATTGCGTATTCCTATGTAGCAGCTTTCCAAAAAAAGCTTTGAATCGCTAATTTTGGCCCATGGTTTCCATTGCACCTGCTCAGGTGGTGGCGTGCTTTCAAAATAGCGTTTTATTTCTTCGTGACTCATGGGGCAAAAATAGGCAAAATCCCAACATTAGTCAAGGATTGGACCGCTTTAAGAGCGTGAAATTATACTGGTTTTTTATCTTTTTTCATTAGTCTGAATATAAGGGTATTATTGATAGAGGCATTGAAGTAATACCCTTTACTGAATCATAGCGTAAGATTTGATAGCAAACAAACTTTAAAGATTTAAATAGCGCTTGTCTCTTTTTTGCCCGTTGATCTTTTTTTAGTAGGTGAGTCCTTTTTTAAAAGGATACTTCTAAGATCAGCAATCTTAAATTATAAAGGCCAGTTCAAAGACAAGATTTTTTTGTTGTTTTTCATCAGTATTATTTAAAAGATAAATCTTAGCTCTGATCCTCTACAGGGGCAAATGGTGCAATTTTCCTCACCCTTGTGATCGCCTGTTCGCGAGAGAGGTTCGTGGCGTACTTTTTACTGATGGCTATGGCTTTTCCACTGGCTGATTTGAGATAAAAGTAGAGTTCCCAGTCCACTGTTGTTTTTTTCTGGAATTTCCCGGAGTCCTTTGCAAAGGTCCTTAATTTTTCGATGGTCCTCTTGCAGCTGATCTTGGTGAGATACTCATCACTGCTGAGCAAAATCTGCCCTGCTTTTGATCTGAGCTGAACCTGAAACTTTCCACACTGCTTTTTGGTAATTACAAATTTTTCCATGTCAATATGATTTGAGGTTATCAGTATTGGGTAGGTTGTCGTATAAAAAGAGGGAAGATAAATATACAAAAAAAATGAAGTATTTCAACGTGATAAAAAATGACGCAGATAGGCAAGATCCTTTGCAAAGTAAGTCAAAAGCAGAAGGTGAGAATAATTATTCATTCCCGCTAGATAATAGCAAGGCGGCGCACTGTTATTTCTAATCTTTTCCTGTTTTCTTTTTCATAAGTCTGGTTTTGCAGTAAGGGCTTCTGGGGTGAGTTTTGATCTATAAATTAAATTTGTCTGTGCGCGATAATTATAGGGGCCTTTCAAATCTTTTTTTAAGTGTTGAGTTTTTTTAAATCGGTGAGCTCAATTGGGGTAAAATTCAGGGTATCTAGATAAGTTTTGACATTCTTTTTTACTTTGTGATTCTCTGTGGTAAAAAAGATCTTGGTACGATCCTTACTTTGATATTTGGAGCCTGTCAGGCAGTGCAATGGATTGAAGAGCTTTACAATAAAGCAATCTGGCAGCAGGGAGGCAACAAGGTCACTTGATGAGGGACCTGAGGTGATATCGAGAATCTCATTGAGATTAAAAATAGGATTGTTGGTGTGCAGTATAATTTTTCCTTTCATATCGGGAAGGATTCTCAGCGCATTTTCAAGATCCTCCCGATTTAAAAATAATATGATAAGCTCTGCTTGGGCGGCCTTCTCCATAGGGACAAGTTTGACATCTTTGCCTATATGGCAAGTGAGCTCCTTTAAAACATTAGTGCCCCGGGGATTACTAATGAGCACCTCATATCCAAAGAGGGCAGAGCGGGTGGCTAGTTCCAAAGTAATGTTTCCAATTCCTATTATCCCTATTTTCATAACTTTAATTTTTTAATTCTTACAATGATAACAATGCTATAATTAGAGCCCTTAATAACTTAATAAGTATCAAGTAGTTCATAGGTAGGTACTTATGAAAAAGGAAAGTTTTTTACCTGAGGTCTAATTTAAAAAATTCTGATGATATTTCTTACCGTAAAAACACCTGTTTTTAAATCTGGACTCTCAAAGAGTTGTTGCTGGTAATTTTTTATTAGGACTCAACGGATTTTAATACATGGGGGAGCTATGGGAAATTTCACAGAATTATTTTAAATATTGTGTATTTCTTGCCTATGAGCTACTGATGAGCAAGAGGAATTTAAATAAGCAAAAATTGCTAAGACCGGTGCGTTTAAAAAAGAAGAAATAGAAAGACTTTTATAAGAAATATTGTCCTGCCTGGATCCTGATTGCTTTGTTTGAAGATGAGTGAATTTTTGGGTATTTAAAAAAAATCAAATACAAAAGGCACAGGAACGCGCATAAAAAAAATGTACCTCCAAGTCCTTTGTTTTAATATCAGCAACGAATCAAACATTTAGGGCAAGGAAGTATAAGATGTATATGTTAGAATCTTTACTTAAAGTTTTTTCTCATCGGCTCTAAGACATTTAAAAGATAAAGATATAAATTACTTTATGAAATTTAATGCTCTGATAGTTATGTAAATACACAAAGAATCGATTTTGATTTTCTTATAGAATTAAAGTCCCGCGTTACAAAATTAGGAGGAGTTACATGCTCACAACAGAGTCTACACTGTTAACTTTTAAATTATGAACATTGTTACTATCTTTATTATGCTATGATTTTAGTTGTTTTTATGAAGATAAAATATGGCTATAAAGATAAATAACTCCCTTGTGATAGATTTTATCTATAAAATAAGAATTATTTATGATTCATCTTGATACCATTCTGCTAATTTCCTTTGTAAATTAGTATCAAAATAAAATTGAAAACTATGGACAATAATTCTAACGACATCAGTAAGTGCCCATTTCATAATGGGAGCATGGATAATGAGGCGGCAAGCGGTACAAAAAATCGTGATTGGTGGCCCAAACAGCTAAAGGTAAATATGCTCAGACAAAACTCAGCATTGTCCAATCCTTTAAATAAGGACTTTGATTATGCGCAAGCTTTTAAAAGTCTTGATCTTGAAGCGGTAAAAAAAGATCTGCATGCCCTTATGACTGATTCCCAGGAATGGTGGCCGGCAGATTTTGGCCATTATGGAGGTCTTTTTATCCGTATGGCCTGGCATAGCGCGGGAACCTACCGCGTACATGACGGGCGTGGTGGCGCGGGCGCGGGTCAGCAGCGTTTTGCTCCCTTGAATAGCTGGCCTGATAATGTAAGTCTGGACAAGGCCCGAAGATTGCTCTGGCCCATAAAACAAAAATACGGACAGAAAATCTCCTGGGCAGATCTTATGATCCTCACAGGAAATATTGCCTTGGAATCTATGGGATTCAAAACCTTTGGTTTTGCAGGAGGACGCGCTGATGTCTGGGAGCCCGATGAATCAGTTTACTGGGGATCGGAAACTACATGGCTTGGCGGAGATGAGCGCTATAGCGACGGCTCTGATGGCGTACCCAAAGATCATGGGGTAGTATCCTCAGATGATAATGCCGATGGTCATATTCATAGCAGAAACCTGGAAAAACCATTGGCCGCTGTACAGATGGGACTCATCTATGTTAACCCTGAAGGCCCTGATGGCAATCCTGATCCTATTGCCGCTGCAAAAGATATTAGAGATACCTTTGGGCGTATGGCCATGAATGATGAGGAAACCGTAGCTTTGATAGCAGGTGGACACACCTTTGGAAAAACCCATGGAGCAGCTCCTTCTGATAATGTAGGCAAGGAACCCGAAGCGGCCGGTATCGAGCTGCAGGGATTAGGCTGGAAGAACAGTTTTGGTTCAGGAAAAGGCCCTGATGCCATCACAAGTGGACTGGAAGTTACCTGGACTACAACACCCACCCAGTGGAGTAATAATTTCTTTGAGAACTTATTTGGCTTTGAATGGGAACTCTCCAAAAGTCCGGCAGGCGCGCATCAGTGGGTAGCCAAAGATGCCCCGGCGATTATTCCCGATGCTTTTGATGGTTCAAAAAAACATCTCCCAACGATGCTTACCACTGATTTATCGTTACGATTTGATCCAGCCTATGAGAAAATATCACGCCGATTCTTAGAAAATCCCGATGAATTTGCAGATGCTTTTTCCCGCGCCTGGTTTAAACTGACCCATCGCGATATGGGACCACGCTCTCGCTATCTGGGAGGGGATGTTCCAGAAGAAGAACTCCTATGGCAGGATCCTATCCCGAGTCTCAACCATGAGCTAATAGACAAGGGGGATATCACACAGTTAAAAGAAAAAATACTCTCAACAGGTCTTAGCATCTCTGAGCTGGTGGGAACGGCATGGGCATCGGCCTCTACTTTTAGAGGATCCGATAAACGTGGTGGGGCCAATGGCGCTCGCATACGATTCGCTCCTCAAAGCAACTGGCAGGTTAATAATCCTGCAAAACTGGCAAAGGTTCTGGACAGGCTAGAGCATATTCAGGCAGAATTTAATGCCTTGCAAAACGGGGGCAAAAAAGTATCATTGGCTGATTTGATTGTCCTTGCCGGCTGCGCAGGGGTGGAGAAAGCAGCAAAAGATGCAGGACATTCAGTTGAGGTGCCTTTTTTCGCAGGACGAATGGACGCTTCTTTGGAACAGACAGATATAGAATCATTTGAATATCTTGAGCCCAAAGCCGATGGCTTTAGAAATTACAGAAAAACAAAATCACAAGTCTCCACAGAGGAACTCTTAATTGATAAGGTCAATTTATTAACCCTTACCGCCCCTGAGCTTACCGCGCTTTTAGGAGGACTTCGCGTTTTGGATATTAATACTGATGGAAGTAAAAATGGTGTCTTCACAAACCGTCCTGGCCAGCTGACCAATGACTTTTTTGTAAACCTTCTTGATATGAATACCCAGTGGCAGGCAGTCTCTGAAGACAAGGAGCTCTACACAGGAAACGATCGCAACAGCGGCCAGCCTAAATGGATGGCAACACGCGCAGATCTTGTTTTTGGTTCTAATTCGGAATTAAGAGCCATCGCTGAGGTATATGCAAGTAGTGATGCCAAGGAGAAATTTGTAAATGATTTTATCTCGGTATGGAACAAGGTAATGAATCTGGATCGATTTGATCTGGCTTGATTCTATTGACTCAGAATTTTTTCTGAGCTGAAAAGTCCTCTAAAAGACTTCAGCAAGAAAATCTAATTATAATTGAAATAAAAAAAAACTATAAGCCCGATTACAATCGGGCTTATATCATTAGTATCGCATCACAAGACTCTATTGGCTTTGATATGTTTTTAAATAAAGAAAAATGGCGCAGTTAATTTTCGTCCGACACGGGCAATCCCTTTATAATTTAGAGAACCGCTTTACAGGAATTCTTGATGTGGCCCTTACCGATAGTGGAAAAGCGCAGGCAAAGCTCGCCGGGGATAAACTCACTGGGTACACTTTCGATATTGCCTATACCTCGATGCTTAAAAGGGCGCAGGAGAGTCTGCAGATTATCCTTAGTGAGATGAAGCTGCATATTCCCATTGTAAAGGATAAGGCTTTCAATGAGCGAATGTACGGTACCCTGCAGGGACTCAATAAAGCAGAAACGGCGCAAAAATACGGCCTGGCTCAGGTGGAGATCTGGAGGAGAAGTTATGATGTGTGCCCTCCAGGAGGTGAAAGCCTTTTGGATACCTATAACCGGGTGGTTCCTTATTATAAAGCGCAAATAGAACCCGAGTTAAAAAAAGGGCAAAATGTATTGATAGTAGCCCATGGCAATAGCCTTAGATCCCTTAAGATGTATCTGGAGAATATTAGTCCTTTGGATATTGTAAATGTAAATATTGCAACGGGCATACCAAGGGTGTATACCTTTGATGCTGAGTTAAAAATTACTGATGTAAAAGATCTTTAGTCCTATCAGGTACTTTTATTAGGGGAAGTATTCGTCTAAAAAATGTTTTTAGCCTGAGTAAAGCCCATTAAATCCAGGAATACGCGTGGATATTATGCCCTGCACAGGCAAGCAGAATTGTTCTAGTAAAAAAACAATAGTCTATTGCACTGATTTTAAATCATAAGCATATTGGGTTTACAAGCAAAGTATGCTCAAGATTAAGGTTAAAATTGACAAGCCCGTTGAGCAATCTGCTTAATGGGCTTATTTATGATTTAGCAAAAGGGATTCCGATGAAAGAGAACTAAATTAAAAAGAGAAACCGGACTGGTAAATCCTAAGAGAAGATTAAAGAACAACAAATTGCTTAATAGATTAATTTCTATTAGGCATTTTTTATTTAATGGCTAAAACGAATTG